>NZ_CALGNQ010000071.1 GCF_937958535.1 uncultured Georgenia sp.
GGTTAGCGTGCCTCCTCACCCGGATGACCGCCCGCCGGACCGGTGGTGCGCACATGGTGGACGTCTCCGGCGAGGACCACGTGGGTGGTGCCCGCGGCGTCGCGCACGAGGAGGCGGCCGTCGTCGTCGAGCGCCACAGCAGTGCCGTGGAGCGGTTCCTGCCCGGGGCGGTCGACCTGCACCGGGCGGCCCAGCGTGAGCAGGTCGGCGCTCACCGCATCACGCAGACCGGCGGCCTGCGCGTCCCCGGCGTGCTCCTCCCAGACGGAGACGAGACGGCGCAGCGCCCGGCCGACGGCGTCGAGCAGCTCCTCCGCCGGCGGGACGGGCAGCCCTGCGACGGCCAGGGAGGTGGCCGAGGGCACGGGCAGGTCGGCCACGTCCTGGGCGAGGTTGACCCCGATGCCGACGACGGCGGTGGGTGTCTCGGTGCTGCCCGGGAGGAGCTCGGTGAGGATCCCCCCGACCTTGCGGGCGGTGCCCCAGCCGACCAGCTCGGCGCCGGCATCGGTGAGGAGGATGTCGTTGGGCCACTTGAGGCCCACGGACTCCGCCTCCGGCACCAGGCTGCGCAGCGCGCGGACGACGGCGAGCCCGGCGAGAAGGGTGAGCCAGGGGGCCCGGTCGACCGGCACCCGTGGGCGCAGCAGGACCGAGGCGGTGAGGGCCGCACCCGGCGGGGTGACCCAGCTGCGACCGGACCGGCCGCGTCCCGCGGTCTGGTGGTCCGCGACGAGGACGGACAGGTGCGGCCAGGCATCGGGGTCGGCGGCAGCGGCCTCCCGCAGCACGGTGTTGGTCGACTCCGCCTGCTCCACCCGGACGACGCGGGCGAAGGGGTCCTCCGTCGTGCTCATGGTCACAGCCAACCACGCGGAGGCGGTGCGGCGGCACCCCTCGACGGCGGTTCTTCGGCACATCCGGCGGGACTCGTCGACAGCGGACGCCGAGGTCCGACAGGGCTTCACGCGGCGGTTCTCGCGGGACCTCGGCCCGCCGGACGGTTCTCCCACCGGACGTACGATGGGCCGAGTCCCCCTCGCGTCTGGAGTCCTCGCCATGTCTGCTGCCCGCAGCCGGATCCTCGTCCCGGCCATCCTCCTGCTCCTCGTGGCGGTGGTGGTCGCGGCGCTGCTCGTCGGCCGAGGTGGCGGTGAGGAGGACGCCGCACCGGCCGAGCCGACGGGTTCCCCGACGGCGACGCGGGAGGCCGACGGCGCGACGGCGCAGCCCGCCGACGCGGCCGCGGCCCCCGACCTCACCCGCCGGCTGGAGGGCGACCCGATGGCCGCGGGTCCGGTCGACGCGCCGGTGGGTGTCGTCGTCTACTCCGACTACAGCTGCCCGTACTGCCGACAGTGGGTGGAGGAGACCCAGCCCACCCTGCTGGAGTACGCCGAGGCCGGCGCGGTCCGCCTCGAGTGGCGCGACGTCAGCATCCTCGGTGACGACTCGACCCGCGCCGCCATCGCCGCGGCGGCCGCCGCCGAGCAGGGCGCCTACCAGGAGTTCCACGGGCGGCTGTTCGCCGACATGGAGGCCCGCTCGCCGGAGCAGCTCGAGGCGATCGCTGCGGAACTCGGCCTGGACGTCGAGCAGTTCACCGCCGACCTCACCGGCACGGCGGTGCTCACCACGGTGCAGCGCAACATCGAGGAGTCCCGGGCGGTGGGCCTGAGCTCCACGCCGAGCTTCGTCGTCGGCGGCACGCCCGTGGTCGGCGCCCAGCCCACCGAGGTCTTCGTCCAGGTCATCGAGCAGCACCTCGCCGCCGCCGGCTGACCCCCTCGCCGGTCCGAGGCGCCGGCGGTGCATCGGTGCTGCCGGCCCACCGCGCGGCACGGTCCGGCAGCGCCTGCACGTCGGTGACGGGGGTACTTGTGGGGCCGCCACAAACACGCGGGGCCGAAACACCCGGACGGGCCATCGAGGACCGTGGCTCCCCACAAGTACGCTCGCCGGGTGACCACCCACTCCACTGATCTCACCGGCACCGCGGCGAAGCTCGCGGACCTCGCCGCCCGGAACGACGCCCTCCAGCGGGCCGAGGCGACGGCGCAGGAGAAGCAGCACGCCCGCGGCAAGAAGAGCGCCCGCGAGCGCATCCACGCCCTGCTCGACGAGGGCAGCTTCGTCGAGCTGGACGCCTTCGCCACCCACCGCTCGTCCAACTTCGGGCTGGACAAGAAGAAGCTGCCGGGCGACGGCGTCGTCGTCGGGCACGGGACGATCGACGGGCGCCAGGTGTGCATCTACTCCCAGGACTTCTCCGTCTTCGGCGGCAGCCTGGGCGAGGTCCACGGGCAGAAGATCACCAAGGTCATGGACCTGGCGCTGCGCACCGGGGTGCCGCTCATCGGCATCTCCGACGGCGGCGGCGCCCGGATCCAGGAGGGTGTGGCCGCCCTGACCCAGTTCGCCGAGATCTTCCGCCGCAACGTCGCCGCCTCCGGGGTGATCCCGCAGATCTCCCTCATCCTCGGCCCGAGCGCCGGCGGCGCGGTCTACTCCCCCGCCCTGACCGACTTCATCGTCATGGCGGACAAGACCTCGAACATGTTCATCACCGGGCCGGACGTCATCAAGGCCGTCACCGGTGAGGAGGTGGGCTTCGAGGAGCTCGGCGGAGCCGCGACCCACAACGAGCGCTCCGGCGTGGCGCACTACCTCGCCGTGGACGAGGACGACGCGCTCGACTACGTCCGGGCACTGCTCGCCTTCCTGCCGTCGAACAACCTCAGCGACCCGCCCACGTGGCCCGCCGGCGACGTCCCGCTCGAGGTCACCGACGCCGACCGCGAGCTCGACACCCTGGTCCCGGACTCGGACAACCAGCCCTACGACATGCGCACCGTCGTCGAGCACGTCGTCGACGACGGCGAGATCCTCGAGGTCCAGCAGCTCTACGCGCAGAACATCATCACCGCGTTCGGGCACGTCGAGGGCCGCCCGGTGGGGATCATCGCCAACCAGCCGCTCCAGATGGCCGGCACGCTCGACATCGCGGCCGCGGAGAAGGCGGCGCGCTTCGTCCGCACGTGCGACGCCTTCAACATCCCCGTCCTCACCTTCGTCGACGTCCCCGGCTTCCTGCCCGGCACGGACCAGGAGTGGAACGGGATCATCCGCCGCGGCGCCAAGCTCATCTACGCCTACG
>NZ_CALGNQ010000072.1 GCF_937958535.1 uncultured Georgenia sp.
GGGACATGGCGGTGGCCGCCATCGACCGTCTCGGGCGCTCGGACGCGGGCTGACCTCCCGCGGGGCACTACCCGAGCTCGAGCAGGTGCTCCAGCCCGACGGTGAGCCCCGGCCGGGACCCGACCTCACGGACGGCGAGCAGCACCCCGGGCATGAAGCTCACCCGGTCGAAGGAGTCGGTGCGGATGGTCAGCTGCTCCCCCGGGTTGCCGAGCACGATCTCCTCGTGGGCGACGAGCCCGCGCAGCCGGACCGCGTGGACGTGCACGCCGTCGACGACGGCGCCCCGCGCCCCCTCGAGCTGGGTCTCGGTCGCGTCGGGCATCGGGGCCCGTCCCGCCGCGCGCCGGGCAGCGGCGATCTGCCGGGCGGTGGCCACGGCGGTACCCGACGGCGCGTCCACCTTGTCGGGATGGTGGAGCTCGATGACCTCGGCGGACTCGAACCAGCGCGCCGCGGTTGCCGCGAACTGCATGGCCAGCACCGCCGACAGGGCGAAGTTCGGGGCGATGACCACGCCCAGTCCCGCGGTGCGGGTGAGGTGGTCACGGACCCGGCCGAGCGCGGCCTCGTCCCAGCCGGTGGTACCGACGACGGCGTGCACCCCGGCGTCGAGCAGGGCGTGGACGTTGGCCTCGGTGACGGCCGGCAGGGTGAAGTCGACGGCGACGTCGGCGCGTCCGGCGAGGGAGGCGACGTCGTCGTCCCGCTCGAGGCGGGCGACGAGGGTGAGGTCGGGGGCCAGCTCGACGGCGCGGCAGACGGTGCTGCCCATCCGCCCGTCGGCCCCCAGCACGGCAACCTTGATCGGGTCGGTCATGGTGGAGAACTGTACTGGCGCCCGCCCGGCGCGGGCGGCGCCGCTCAGTGGGTGGTGAGCGGGGCGGTGCGCGCGAGGAGCTCGCCGGCCACGTCGTGCTCGAAAGGGCCGACGACGACGAGGGAGCGGGGCCGGGCGGCGAGCTCGGCGGCGAGCTGCTGGACCTCGACCGCGGTGACCTGCCGGATCCGCTCGAGGCTCTCCGCCAGCGGGATGATCTCGCCGTAGACGATCTCGGCGCGCCCGAGCCGCGACATGCGCGACCCGGAGTCCTCGAGCCCGAGGACGAGGCTGCCGCAGAGCTGGCCGATCGCCCGGTCGAGCTCCTCCGCCGGCAGCGGGTGCTCGGCGATGCGGTCGAGCTCACGGCCGAGCAGCGTGACCACCTCCGGGGTGTTCTCCGGGGCACAGCCGGCGTAGAGGCCGACGAGGCCCGCCTCGGCGTAGGAGGAGGCGAAGGCGTAGGTCGAGTAGGCCAGCCCGCGCTGCTCGCGGATCTCCTGGAAGAGGCGCGAGCTCATCCCCCCGCCGAGTGCGGTCATGAGCACCGACAGCGCCCAGCGTCGCTCGTCGCGGGCGGTCAGCCCCTGGCAGCCGAGGATGACGTTGGACTGCTCGGTGGTGCGCCGCACCGTCAGCGCCCGCCCCTCGTCGGGGAGCGGCTCGTCGCCCGCCTGGCGGCGCTCCACCGGCATGCCGGCCGGGTCCAGCTGCCAGCCGCCCGCACGGACGGCGTCGAGCACCTGCGCGCACAGGGTGTCGTGGTCCACCGCGCCGGCGGCCGTGACGACCAGCTCGCTGGGGACGTAGGTGCGGCGGTAGTGCTCGACCACGGCCTCGCGGGGCACCTGCCGGATGGTGGCGGGGGTGCCGCCGATCGGGCGGCCGAGGGGGTGCGGTCCCAGGACGGCGGTGGCGAACTGCTCGTGGACGACGTCGACCGGGTCGTCGCCGGCCATCGCCAGCTCCTCCAGGATGACGCCCCGCTCGACCTCGAAGTCCTCGGCGTCGAGCATCGCCGAGGTCACCATGTCGGTGATGACGTCGACGGCCATGGGCAGGTCGGCGTCGAGCACCCGCGCGTAGTAGCACGTGTGCTCCTTGCCGGTGGCGGCGTTCGCCTCACCCCCGACCGCGTCGAACGCGGCGGCGATGTCCATCGCGTCCCGGCGCGGGGTGCCCTTGAAGAGCAGGTGCTCCAGGAAGTGGGTGGAGCCGTAGTGCCCGTCGGTCTCGTCGCGGGAGCCCACGGCCACCCAGGCGCCGATCGCGGCGGAGCGCTGCGCCGGCATCGTCTCCGAGAGCACCCGGATCCCGCCGGGCAGGACGGAGCGTCGGATGACGCTGCCGTCCTGCTCCAGGCGGACCTCGGTGCCCGGCGCGCCGGCGGGCCCCAGCGGGAGTGCCTCAGGCACCGGCGGTGTCGCCGTCCTCCCGGATGCGGTTGCGCCGCTCGCGGCGCTGGCCCTCCCGGCGCCGCCCGCCCTCACGGCGCGGGCGCTCACCGTCGGACTGCTGCTCGGAGCCTTCCTCGGCGGCCTCCTCCTCGTCGTCGACGACGACGTGGAGGGAGAGCTTGCCGCGGGGGTCGATCTCGGCGAGCTCGACCTGCACCTGCTGGCCGACGGCCAGGACGTCCTCGACGTTGTCCACCCGCTTGCCGCCGACGAGCCGGCGGATCTGGGAGATGTGGAGCAGGCCGTCCTTCCCCGGGGCCAGGGAGACGAACGCACCGAAGGACGTCGTCTTGACCACGGTGCCGACGAAGCGCTCGCCGACCTCCGGCATCGTCGGGTTGGCGATCGCGTTGACCGCCTGCCGCGCCGCCTCCGCCGAGGGGCCGTCGACCGCGCCGATGTACACGGTGCCGTCGTCCTCGATGGAGATGTCGGCGCCGGTGTCCTCCTGGATCTGGTTGATCATCTTGCCCTTGGGGCCGATGACCTCACCGATCTTGTCGACGGGGACCTTGACGGTGATGACACGCGGTGCGGTGGCGGCCATCTCGTCGGGGGCGTCGATGACCTCGGTCATGACGTCGAGGATGTGCAGCCGGGCGTCCCGCGCCTGGGACAGCGCCCCGGAGAGCACCGAGGACGGGATGCCGTCGAGCTTGGTGTCCAGCTGGATCGCGGTGACGAACTCCCGCGTGCCGGCGACCTTGAAGTCCATGTCACCGAAGGCGTCCTCGGCGCCGAGGATGTCGGTGAGCGCCGCGTAGCGGGTCTCCCCGTCGACCTCGTCGCTCATCAGGCCCATCGCGATACCCGCGACCGGCGCGCGCAGCGGCACACCGGCGTTGAGCAGCGAGAGCGTCGAGGCGCAGACCGAGCCCATCGACGTGGAGCCGTTGGAGCCCAGCGCCTCGGAGACCTGCCGGATGGCGTAGGGGAACTCCTCGCGGGTGGGCAGCACCGGCACCAGGGCCCGCTCGGCGAGCGCGCCGTGCCCGATCTCGCGGCGCTTCGGGGAGCCGACGCGGCCCGTCTCGCCGGTGGAGTAGGGCGGGAAGTTGTAGTTGTGCATGTAGCGCTTGCGCGTCACCGGGGAGAGGGTGTCGAGCTGCTGCTCCATGCGGAGCATGTTGAGGGTGGTGACGCCCAGGATCTGGGTCTCGCCGCGCTCGAAGAGGGCCGAGCCGTGCACCCGCGGGATGACGTCGACCTCGGCGGACAGGGTGCGGATGTCGCGCAGGCCGCGGCCGTCGATGCGCACGCCGTCACGCAGCACGCGCTGCCGGATGAAGTGCTTGGTCGCGGCGCGGAAGGCGGCGGAGAGGTTCTTCTCCGAGTCCGGGAACCGCTCGGCGAGCGCGTCGAGCACGCCCTGGCGGATCTCGTCCAGGCGGTTCTCCCGCTCCTGCTTGCCGGCGATGGCGATCGCCTCGGTGAGGTCCGCGGCGACGTGGTCGACGACGGCCTCGTACTCCTCGGTGGTGTAGTCGAGGAAGCGGGGCAGCTCGGTGACGGGCTTGGCGGCCGCGTCGGCGAGCTCCTGCTGCGCCTTGCACAGCGCGAGGATGAACGGCTTGGCGGCCTCCAGGCCCTCCGCGACGACCTCCTCGGTCGGGGCGGTGGCGCCCTGCTCCTTGATGAGCGTCCAGGCGTTGTCGGTGGCCTCGGCCTCGACCATCATGACCGCGACGTCCTCGTTGCCGTCGGCGTCGGTGACGACACGGCCGGCCACGACCATCGAGAAGACGGCCCGCTCGAGCTCGGAGTAGCGCGGGAACGCGACCCACTGGTCGCCGATGAGGGCGACGCGGGTGCCGCCGATCGGGCCGGAGAACGGCAGCCCGGAGATCTGCGTGGAGATCGAGGCCGCGTTGATGGCCAGGACGTCGTAGGTGTCGTCCGGGTGGACCGAGAGGACCGTCTCGACGATCTGGACCTCGTTGCGCAGGCCCTTGGCGAAGGACGGGCGCAGCGGCCGGTCGATGAGCCGGCAGGCGAGGATCGCGTCGGTCGACGGGCGGCCCTCACGCCGGAAGAACGAACCGGGGATCTTGCCCGCGGCGTACTGGCGCTCCTCGACGTCGACCGTGAGCGGGAAGAAGTCGAAGTGGTCCTTGGGGGTCTTGCCGTACGTCGTCGCCGACAGGACCATCGTGTCCTCGTCGAGGTAGGCGACGGCGGAGCCGGCGGCCTGCCGGGCCAGCCGGCCGGTCTCGAAGCGGACGGTGCGGGTGCCGAAGCTGCCGTTGTCGATGACGGCCTCGGCGGACGTGATTTCGGGTCCCTCCATGGGGTTGCCCTCCTTCGTGATCGTCCGCGCCGACGTCGGCGGCCTTCGATCGAGGCCCACGGACCGCCACTGACGACCTTCCGGAGGCCACTACCGAGGACCGGCACGAGTCGTCCGGCGCGGGTGTGGTGTTGAGTTGTGGCCCGCCGTCCCCGGCGGACATGAGCAACCGGCCCGGACCCGGGGTGGGTCCGAGCCGGTACGGGGTCAGCGACGCAGTCCGAGGCGCTCGATGAGGCGGCGGTACCGGTCGATGTCGACCTTCTGCAGGTAACCGAGGAGGTTCCGGCGCTGGCCGACGAGGAGGAGCAGACCACGACGGCTGTGGTGGTCGTGCTTGTGGTGCTTGAGGTGCTCGGTCAGGTTGTTGATGCGCTCGGTGAGGAGCGCGACCTGCACCTCCGGCGAACCGGTGTCGCCCTCGTGGGTGGCGTACTCGGCGATGATGGACTGCTTGACGTCTGCAGCGAGGGGCACGGTTCTCCTAGGGATCTACTCGTTGCGCGGAGCACCGGGGCATGTCCACCCGGGCATGACGCATCCGCGGCCGATCTGACGGCAGCGACGATCGTATCAGACAGTGGCCGCGCGCAGTGCGGTGAGCGCGTTCTCCACGTCACGCTCCATCTGCGCGATGAGCGGCTCCATACCCTCGTAGCGCAGGGTCGGGCGGAGCCGGGTGACGAACTCCACGACGACCTCCTCGCCGTACAGGTCGAGGTCGTCGGTCCCGATGACGTGCGCCTCCACGCGGCGGACGGTGCCGTCGAACGTCGGGTTGGTGCCGATGGAGATCGCGGAGGGGAGACGCTCCCCGGTGCCGCCGTGACGGCGCAGCCAGCCGGCGTAGACGCCGTCGGCGGGGATGGTGCCGGTCGCGGAGGCGGCGAGGTTCGCCGTCGGGAAGCCCATCTCACGGCCCCGGGCGTCGCCGTGGACGACGACACCGCGCACCCGGTGGGGCCGGCCCAGCACGGCGACGGCGCCGGCGACGTCCCCGGACTCGATGAGCTCGCGCGCCCAGCTGGAGGACCAGCGGCGGTCGTTGCCCACGTCGCGGAGGATCTCGACGTCGAAGCCGTGCTCCTGGCCGAGGGTGACCATGGTGAACTGGTCACCGGAGTTGTCCCGGCCGAAGCGCGCGTCGTGCCCGATGACCACGGCCTTGACCCGCAGTGCCCGGACGAGGAAGTCGGTGACGAACTCCTCCGGCGTGGCCTGGGCGAACTCCAGGGAGTAGGGCACGACGAGGGTGGCGTCCAGGCCCACCTCGGCGAGCAGCTCGAGCCGGTCGGTGAGCCCGGTGAGCAGGGACGGGGCGCTCTCCGGCCGGTGCACCTGCGCCGGGTGGGGGTCGAAGGTGAGCGCGACCGCGGGCACTCCCAGGGCACGGGCCTGGTTGATGGTCGCGTCGAGCACGGCGCGGTGGCCGAGGTGGACGCCGTCGAAGTTGCCGATGGTGACAACGCTGCCGCTCAGATCGTCCGGGATCTGCTCGATGCCGTGCCACACCTGCACGTGGGACTCCTTCTGACGCCGGTGACCGCGGTTGCGACCGGAGCCGAGCCTACCTGCCTCTCAGCCGATGAGGACTCCGGCGATCGCCGCCGAGAGGAGGTTGCCGAGGGAGCCGGCGAGCACCGCCCGCAGCCCGAGGGTGGCGATGACGCCGCGCTGGGTGGGGGCGATGCCGCCGAGCCCGCCGAGGAGGATGGCCAGCGAGCCGAGGTTGGCGAACCCGGTGAGGGCGAAGGTGATGACGGCCTGGGACTTGGCGCTGAACTCCTCCGCCCGCGGCGCGAAGTCGGAGAAGGCGACGAACTCGTTGACGATGACCTTCTGGCCGAGGAAGCTGCCCGCGTCGACGGCCTCGTGGACGGGGACGCCGACCGCCGTCATCACCGGCGCGAAGACGTAGCCGAGGACCTCCTGGACGGTGAGGTCGGCGTTGCCGAAGAGGCCGCCGACCGCCCCGAGGACGACGTTGGCCAGCGCGATGAGGGAGATGAAGGCGAGCAGCATCGCCCCGACGTTGAGTGCCAGGCTCAGCCCGTCGGCGGCGCCGCGCGAGGCGGCGTCGATGATGTTGACCGGGGGCGGCTCGTCGGTATCCTCCTCGGTGCCCTCGGCCCCATCCGCCGGGGCGTCCGCGGCCCGCGCGCGGCGGAGGAGCTCGTCGCGGGCGTCCATCGTCGCGCCGCGCCGCCCGCCGCGCCGGAAGGCGGCGGCCAGGCGGGTCCCGGCGCCGCGCCGTCGGTCGCCGTGCCCACTCCCCTCCCCCGCCGCCTGTCCACTCCCCGCCGACAGCTCACTTCCCACCGAGGGCTCACTTCCCACCGAGGGCTCACTTCCCACCGAGGGCTCACGTCCCACCGAGGGCTCACTTCCCACCGACAGCTCACTTTCCACCGAGGGCTCACTTCCCACCGACAGCTCACTTTCCGACCGCGCGGCGTGGGGTCCGATGTGGGCCATCGCCCCGGCCGGGACGAGCATCTTGGCCATGAGGAGGCCGGCGGGTGCCGCCATGAAGCTGGCCGCGATGAGGTACTCGAGGTTGGCGCCGAGGAGGGAGTAACCCACGAGGACCGAGCCGGCCACCGTGGTGAGCCCGCCGGCCATGACGGCGAAGACCTCCGAGGGCGACATGTCCTTGATGTAGGGCCGGATGACCAGCGGCGCCTCGGTCTGCCCGACGAAGATGTTCGCCGCGGCGTTCATCGACTCGGCCTGCTCGGTGCCGAGCACCTTGGCCAGGGCACCGCCGATCCACCGCGTGACGAGCTGGAGCGCGCCGACGTGGTAGAGCACCGCGGTCAGCGAGGCGAAGAAGACGATGACGGGCAGCACCTGGAAGGCGAAGACGGTGCCCTCGTCGGGCAGTATCCCGCCGAAGAGGAAGTCGATCCCCGCCGACGAAGAGTCGATGACGGCCTGGACGGCCTGCGACACGGCGGTGAGGACGCGGCGTCCCACCGGGACGAAGAGGACGAGCACCCCGAAGGTGACCTGCACGAGCAGGGCCAGGGCCACAGTCCGCCACCGGATCCGGCGGCGGTCCACCGACAGCAGCCAGGCGATGCCCAGGACCACGACCATCCCACCCAGACCCCACAACACCTGCAGCACGGCCACTCCCCCTTCGTCGGCTGCGCCGTCCTGGCAGGGTGGCACAGCGGTGCCGGGGACGCGCGCCGTCAGGCGGGATCGAGCACGAGGACGGGGCGCGCGTGGTCGGCGCGGTCCTCGACCAGGGCGACGACGTGCCCGTCCGGGGCTGCCACGGCGACCGGTCCGGGGTGCCCGCTCGGCGGGATGCGCTGCCCGTACCGTACGGCCGCCGTCTCCCGCTCGGTGAGCTCGCGGACGGGGAAGGCGGTGCGGCACGCCTCCGTGAGCGGGAGCAGCGGCACCGGCCGGCCGGCCTCGTGGGCGGTTCCCAGGGCCGCGAGGTCGGCGGCGTGGTCGAGCGTGAACGGGCCCACCCGCGTGCGGCGCAGCGCGGTGAGGTGGCCGCCGGTGCCGAGCGCGGCACCCAGGTCGCGGGCGAGGGCGCGGACGTAGGTGCCCGAGGAGCAGACCACGACGACGTCGATGTCGGTGACGGGCGTGCCGTCGCCCGCCGTCGCGGTGCGTCGGTCGAGGACGTCGAAGCGGTGGACGACGACGGGGCGGGCGGCCAGCTCGACCTGCTCGCCGCCACGGACGCGGGCGTAGGCACGCTGACCGCCGACCTTGATGGCGCTGACGGCACTGGGCACCTGGTCGATCGGGCCGCGCAGGCCGGCGAGCGCCCGCTGGAGGGCGTCCGGGTCGACCTCGGCGGCTCCCCGCGACGCGGTGACCTCCCCCTCGGCGTCGTCGGTGACGGTGGTCTGGCCGAGGCGGACGGTGGCGGTGTACTCCTTGTCGGCACCCACGAGGTAGGTGAGCAGCCGGGTGGCGCGACCGACGCCGAGCACGAGGACGCCGGTGGCCATGGGGTCGAGCGTGCCGGCATGTCCGACCTTGCGGGTGCCGGCGAGACGCCTGACCCGACCGACGACGTCGTGGCTGGTCCAGCCGGACGGCTTGTCGACGACGAGCAGGCCGTCGGGAGGGTCGGCGGCACCGGAGGGGGGTCGACGATCGGTCACACCGGGACGTTAGCAGTGCGTGGTGCGAGGGCCCGCACGGGCGACGGGGACGCGAGCTCTCGGTGGGAACTGAGCTCTCGGTGGGAAGTGGGCTGTCGGTGGAGGGGGCCGGCGGGGTGGCGGGACTCCTCAGGAGGAGGGGCGGCGGCGGGCGCGCAGGACGAGCTGGGTGGCGGTGACGACGAGGAGCACCGCGAAGAGCCGCTGCAGCCATTCGGCGGAGATGGCCTGCGCCAGCAGGGCACCGAGCGGGGCGCCGACGACGCCCCCGACGCCGAGCACCACCCCGGCCCGCCAGTCGGTGTAGCCGTGGCGGGCGTGGCGCCACGCCCCCATGAGCGAGACGGGGACCATGACGGCGAGCGACGTGCCCTGCGCCTCGTGCGGGGTGAAGCCGAAGCCGAGGACGAGGAGCGGGACCATGACCACCCCGCCGCCGACGCCGATGAGCGCCGAGAGGAGCCCCATGAGCAGCCCGGAGCCGACGTAGCCGAGCAGGACGAGCGGGTCGAGGTGGGCGAGCTCGCCGGCGCCCGCGACGGGTGGGGCAAGCGCCAGCCGGACGGCGACGGCCACCATGACGGCGGCGAAGATGAGCCGCAGGGTGCGTTCGGACAGCCGGTGGACGAGCTCGGCGCCCATCAGGCTGCCGACGAAGCCGCCGACCACGATGACGAGGGCGGGGAGGAGGACGACGTCGCCGGCCAGGCCGTAGGAGACCGCCCCGGCGACCGCCGTCAGCGTGATGGCCGCCAGCGAGGTGGCCTGGGCGTGCTTCTGCCGCATGGCGAGCAGGAGCACGAGGAGCGGGACGAGGACCACTCCCCCGCCGATGCCCAGGAGCCCGGACAGGACGCCGACACCGACACCGAGGGGCGCGAGGCGCGCGATGCTCACGTCCGCGGCTCAGCGGGCGTCGCCGGCGTCGTCGTCGGTCTCCTCCTCCGCGGCGGTGGGCCGGCGGTAGGGGTCGGGGTCGCCCGCGTGGCGGGCGCCGGCGGCGAGACGGGCGAGTTCGGCGTCGCGCTGGGCGGCCTCCTGGAGTGCCCGTTCGAGCTCGGCGGCGGTGGCGGGCACCGCGTCGGTGGTGAACTCCAGGGTGGGGGTGAGCCGCAGGCCGAGCTGGCGACCCACCTCGGAGCGGATGAGTCCGCGCGCGGAGGCGAGCGCGGCGGCGGTGTCCCGCTGCTCGCGCTCGTCGCCGAGCACGGTGTAGTAGACGGTGGCGTGCTGGAGGTCACCGGTCACCCGGACCTCGGTCACCGTGACGAAGCCGAGTCGCGGGTCCTTGACCCTGGTCTCGAGCATCGACGCGACGATCTGCTTGATGCGGTCGCTGACGCGCCGCATCCGGGGGGTCTCGGCCATGGGTGTTGCCTCCTGTCGGGAGCGGCGTGGCACGCACCGGGAGGGGTGCGTGCCACGCCGGGCGCGGTCAGCTACGCGGCTTCTCGCGCATCTCGAAGGTCTCGATGACGTCGCCTTCCTTGATGTCGTTGAAGGACCCGAGGCTGATACCGCACTCGAAGCCCTCGCGGACCTCCGTGACGTCGTCCTTCTCGCGGCGCAGGGAGTCGACGGTGAGGTTGTCCCCGACGACGACGCCGTCCCGCAGCACGCGGGCCTTGGCATTGCGCCGGATGACACCGGAGCGGACGATCGAGCCGGCGATGTTGCCGACCTTGGAGGAGCGGAACACCTGGCGGATCTCCGCGGTGCCCAGCTGGACCTCCTCGTACTCCGGCTTGAGCATGCCCTTGAGCGCCTGCTCGACGTCCTCGATCGCCTGGTAGATGACCGAGTAGTACCGGATGTCGACACCCTCGCGGTCGGCGAGCTCCTGCACCCGCTCGGCGGGCCGGACGTTGAAGCCGATGATCACGGCGTTGTCGACCGTGGCGAGGTTGACGTCGTTCTGCGTGATCGCACCGACGCCGCGGTGGATGATCCGCAGCGCGACCTCGTCGCCCACGTCGATCTTGAGCAGCGAGTCCTCCAGCGCCTCGACGGCACCGGACACGTCGCCCTTGAGGACGAGGTTGAGGGTCTCGACCTTGCCCTGCTGCAGCGCCTCGTTGAAGTCCTCCAGCGAGATGCGCTTGCGGCGCTTGGCCAGGGTGGCAGCCCGCTCGGCGGCCTCCCGCCGGTCGGCGATCTGCCGCGCGGTGCGGTCGTCGGGCGCCACCAGGAAGCTGTCGCCGGCACGTGGCACCGAGGTCAGGCCCAGCACCTGGACCGGACGCGACGGTCCGGCCTCCTCCACCGGGTTGCCGTACTCGTCGAACATCGCCCGGACGCGGCCGTGCGCGGTGCCCGCGACGATGGCGTCGCCGACGCGCAGCGTGCCGGACTGGACCAGCACGGTCGCCACGGCGCCGCGGCCCTTGTCGAGGTTCGCCTCGATGGCCACGCCGCGCGCGTCCTTGTTCGGGTTGGCACGCAGGTCGAGCGCGGCGTCCGCGGTGAGCAGGACGGCCTCGAGGAGGTCGTCGATGCCCTTGCGCTGCAGCGCGGAGATGTCGACGAACATGGTGTCGCCGCCGTACTCCTCGGCCACCAGGTTGTACTCGGTGAGCTGCTGGCGGATCTTGGCCGGGTTGGCGTCCGGCTTGTCGACCTTGTTGACCGCGACGACGATCGGCACACCGGCGGACTGGGCGTGGTTGAGCGCCTCCACCGTCTGCGGCATGACGCCGTCGTCGGCGGCGACGACGAGGATCGCGATGTCGGTGACCTCGGCACCTCGGGCACGCATGGCGGTGAACGCCTCGTGACCGGGGGTGTCGATGAAGGTCAGCG
>NZ_CALGNQ010000073.1 GCF_937958535.1 uncultured Georgenia sp.
GTGTCCGAGGGGGGACTTGAACCCCCACGCCCTATAACGGGCACTAGCACCTCAAGCTAGCGCGTCTACCAATTCCGCCACCCGGACGAGTGGTCCGCCACCAGCCCGGGGCCGTTGGCGACGCCCGCAAACATAGCACGCCGGATGGGCCCGGTTCGAACCGCGGAGCCCCGTTCCGGGCGGAGTGTGGCGAGAACCACGGACCACCCCAGGACGCGCCCGTCCCCGACCCTGCAGGAGCGGTCGTGTCACCGCTGCCCGAGAGCCGTCGGTGGGTCACACTGGGCACGTGCCGGACACGAGGAGGACCACCGGATGAGGCTCTTCGGCAACGTGCGCAGGCGGCGTCCCTCGGCCCCCGCGACCGGGGAAGCGCGGCCGCCCACGCCGGGCGCGTCCGAGCGGGTGCTGGGCCGTGCCGCGCGGATGCCCCGCCCGTCGTCGTCGGCCGCCCGTGTCTCGGTGCGGCGGATGCCGGAGCGTGCCCTGCACGACCGCGACCAGGTCGACGTCCCGCGGTGGCTGCGCCGCTACGGGACGATGGCGTGGCTGCTCATCGGGATCGTCATCGTCGTGGCGATGATCGTCTTCGCCACCACCCGCATCCAGGCGGTGTTCATCGCCGTCTTCCTCGCCCTGGTCGTCACCTCGGTGCTCTACCCGGTGGTGACCTACCTGTCCCGGGTGATGCCGCGCCCGCTCGCCACCGCCGTCACGCTGCTCGGCTCGGTGGCGGTGGTCGTCGGCATCTTCACCTACGTCATCTCCTCGGTGGCCGGCCAGTGGGAGGACCTCGCCGACCAGTTCGGCCAGGGCATCGACGACATCTTCGAGTTCCTCGAGACCGGCCCCCTGCCCGTCCACTTCACCCAGGCGGAGATCTACGACTGGATCAACGAGCTCGTCGGCCAGGCGCAGGACTACGTCAGCCAGAACGCGGGCACGCTCGCCGGTCAGGTGCTCAGCAACGCCGGCGCGGTGGCGCTGCTGTTCACCGTGCTCGCACTGAGCATCTTCGTCACCGTGTTCTTCCTGCTGCGCGGCGGGGACATGTGGCGCTGGTTCCTCAACCAGCTGCCCTCCAAGTCGCGCGAGCCGGTGCACCGTGCCGCGAGTGCCGGCTGGTACACCTTCTCCGGCTACGCCCGCGGCACGGTGATCGTCGCCACCGCGGACGGCGTGCTCGCCTTCATCCTCCTGGCCATCGTCGGGGTGCCGCTCGCCGCGCCGCTCGCCGTGCTCGTCTTCATCGGCGCCTTCATCCCCCTCATCGGGGCCCCGCTCGCGATGATCATCGCCGCGGTGGTGGCCCTGGCCGCCGGGGGCATCGTCGACGCGCTCATCGTGACGGTCGGGATCGCGCTGATCGGGCAGATCGAGGGACACCTGCTCCAGCCCCTGGTCATGGGCAAGCAGGTGTCCCTCCACCCCGTGGTCGTCGCGCTGGGCGTCACCGCGGGCACCTTCCTCGCCGGCCTGCTCGGGGCGATCATCGCCATCCCGATCATCGCCGTCATCTGGGCGGTCTACTCGGCCCTCCACGAGCCCGACCCACCGATCGACGGCGACCTGCCCGACTCGCGGGTCATCGCCGAACGGGTCAGCCGGCGGCGCCAGCGCCACAACGAGCGCTCCCTCGGCGCCGGGAACGACGCCGAGGCGGACGCCGGCCCGGCACTCGGGGGCGTCCGGGCCTGAGACGACCTACGGGGTGGCCGGCTCGGTCACCCGGACGGTGAGCGGCGCCGCCGTGTCCACGGTGGTGGTGCCGTCCTGCTGCACCGACACCGCCAGCTCGTGGTCCGCCACCCGCAGCCCGTGCACCTCGAGGTAGCGCTGGTCGGCGAGCGAGGGTGCCACGGTCAGGGTGCCGCCCGGCACGTCGGCGTCCAGCCCGAGCAGCGTGGACAGGACGACGACGGCGGAGGCCGCCGACCAGGCCTGCGGCCGGCACGCGGCCGGGTAGGGCACCGTCGCGGGCACCGTCCCGATCGCGTCGCCCGCGTAGAGCTCGGGCAGCCGGTAGTCGAAGTGCGGTGCGGCCTCGATGAGCGCCTGCGCGAGCTCGGCCGCCTCGGCATGGAAGCCGGCGCGGGACATGGCGTGCATGACGATCGCGGTGTCGTGCGGCCACACCGAGCCGCCGTGGTAGCGCAGTGCCCAGTAGCCGCCGGAGCCGTGCGCGAGCGTGCGCATCCCGTAGCCGGAGGACATCGCCGCCGACCGCAGCCGCTCGACGACCGCACGCTCCTCCTCGGCGTCGAGCAGCCCGGAGCCGAGCAGGTGACCCATGTTCGACGCGACCCCGTCCACGGGGCGCTTCTCGCCGTCCAGGGCGATGGCGGGGTAGGCGCCGTCGTCGTCGTGGACCCAGAACCGCTCGCGGAACCGCTCGGCGAGCCGGGCCGCCCAGGTGCGCCACTCCTCACCGCCCGGCAGGCCGAGCTCGTCGAGCAGGGCCGCTCCCTTGAGCGCCGCCTCGTGGGCGTAGCCCTGGACCTCGCACAGCGCGATGGTGCCCTCGGCGAGCCGGCCGCTCTTCCACTGGATCGAGTCGTGGGAGTCCTTCCACCCCTGGTTGGCCAGGCCGTGCCCGGAGGTGTCGATGTACTCCAGGAAGCCGTCACCGTCGGCGTCGCCGTAGTCGGCCATCCACCGCAGCGCGGCCTGGAGGTTGGGGGCCAGCGCCTCCACCTCACCGCGGTCCATGCCCCACCGCCAGGCGTCGTGGAGCAGGCAGATCCACAGCGGGGTGGCGTCGATCGTGCCGTAGTAGGTGGGCGGCAGCGTCGTCGTCGCGTCGACGTTCTGGGTGGTGCGCCGCAGCTCGTGGAGGATCTTGCCCGGCTGCTCGGCGGTGGCGACGTCCTCCTTGGTCCCCTGGAACGCGGCCAGGGTGCGCAGCGTCCCGGCGGCGAGCCCGGTGCCCAGCGGCAGGAGCATGCGGGCCGCCCAGATCGAGTCGCGCCCGAAGAGGGTGAAGAACCACGGCGCGCCGGCGGCGAGGAAGGTCTCGTTCGGGGTGGTCGTCGTGCTCATCCGCAGCGCCCCGAGGTCGTCGAGGCTCTGCCGCACGAGGTTGGCCAGGCGGGTGTCGCCGGAGCGGACGGTGAGCCGGTGCCACGGCGTCGTCGAGGCCGGCGCGGGACCGACCACACCGCCCGGGTCGACGACGTCGACCCACCACTCGAGCGTGCAGGCGACCCCCGGCT
The DNA here is from genome assembly GCF_937958535.1 of uncultured Georgenia sp. Classification (GTDB taxonomy): domain Bacteria; phylum Actinomycetota; class Actinomycetes; order Actinomycetales; family Actinomycetaceae; genus Oceanitalea. The sequence goes on from NZ_CALGNQ010000073.1 coordinate 3,213, forward strand.
CCACGTGGATGTCCCAGGTCAGCACCGGGGCCGTGGGGTCGCTGAGGTCGAGCGTGGCACCCGGGGCGTGGACCGTGGCCTCCACCCCGTCCTGCGACCAGCCGAGCACACCGACGGCGGTCTCGGTGGCGGGGAGCGGGTCGCGTCCCTCACCGGTCTTCACCAGGTCCATCGAGGCGAAGTCGGCCGCGAGCGTCACCCGGACCTCACCGGCGACGGCGCCGGCGGTCGCCGATGTCACGACGATGCGCTCGGACATCCACCCGGGCTTGACCGTGCGCCGGCGGTCGATGCGCACCGTCGGGTCGGCACCGCCGGGGTCGATGCCGCGCGCGAGCGCCACGACGTTGACCACCCCCGGTCCGTCGGTGCGCACCGAGATGACCTCGGGTTCCTCCCCGGAGATGGTGAGCTCCGCACGCGACACCACCCGCACGTCGCCGTGGAAGACCCCTTGGGCTCCGCTCGGGCGGATCTGCCCGTCGGGCGCGGACCAGGCCTGGGTGGGGGCGGCGAGTGCGGTGAGGAGGTCGTGGAGGAGAGGTTGGCGTGGCATTCGTCCGTGCTCCGTAGCGCGTTGGGACTTGACAGTTGAACGTTCGAACAGGAATTCTAGTCGTGCCACTTTGATCGATCCAAACCGGGACGGGAGGGTTACGCGATGCGCCGCCGCCGGGTGACGGTCACCGATGTCGCCGCCCGTGCCCGTGTCTCCCGGCAGACCGTCTCGAACGCACTCAACCGCCCCGAGATCGTGCGTCCCGCAACGCTGGCCCGGGTCCGCCAGGCCGTCGCCGAGCTGGGCTACCGGCCCATGCCCGCCGCCCGCCAGCTGCGCTCCGGACGGGCGCGCGCCATCGCCTTCGCGATGTCGGTGCAGCCCCTTCCCGGCACGGGCGTCACCGACCGCTTCCTGCACGAGCTCACCGCCGCGGCTCAGCACCGCGAGCACCGCGTGCTCCTCTTCGCGGCCGGCTCGGACGCCGAGGACATCGACGAGTACGAGGAGCTGCTCACCAGCAGCGTGGTGGACTCCTTCGTGCTGGCCGACACCCGCCATGGCGACCGCCGCACCGCCTGGCTCGCCGAACACGGGGCGCGGTTCGCCACCTTCGGCCGGCCCTGGGGCGTGCCGTCGGCAGCCCACACGTGGGTGGACGTCGACGGCGCCGCCGGGACGCACGCGGCCGTCGAGCACCTCGCGGCACGCGGCCACCGCCGCATCGGGTTCATCGGCTGGCCGGAGGGCTCCGGTGTAGGCGACGACCGTCGCAGCGGCTGGGCCCGTGGGCTCGCGGTCCTGGACGTCGCCCCCGACGGTCTCCACCGTGCGGTGGAGGACACCCCGACCGACGGGATGGACGCCGCCCGCTCGCTCGTCGCGGAAGGCGCCACCGCCCTGGTGTGCGCCAGCGACACCCTCGCCCTCGGCGCCTGGAACCTTGCCCGCTCGACCGACGTCGCCGTCGTGGGCTTCGACGACACCGTCGTGGCCCGCGCGGTCGGGCTGTCGAGTGTCGCGCAGCCCCTCCGTGAGGCTGCCGCCCGGATCGTCGACGCGCTGCTCGACGAGGCCGACGGGCCGCAACACGTACTCCTCACCCCCACGCTCGTCGAGCGCTCCTCGAGCACTGCGGCGGGCCCGGAGCGGTGACCCATCTGACGAAAGGACAACTGCGATGGCTTCGAGCACACGGCAGTACCGCCGCATGAGCACACTGCTGGCCGGCGCGTCCGCCCTCGTCCTGACCCTCGCCGCCTGTGGCAGCGGGTCGGGCTTCGACGACGACGGGACGACTGACGACCCGGCCACCGGAGGTGCAGACGCCGGCGAGGCTTCCCTGGAGATCCTGATCGCCTCGAGCGGCGATGCGGAAACCCGGGCGGTGAAGGACGCCGTCGCCGCCTGGTCGGAGAGCTCGGGCGTCGAGGCGACGGTGAACGTCGCCTCGGACCTGCCGCAGCAGCTCAGCCAGGGCTTCGCGGCCGGGTCGCCGCCTGACCTGTTCTACGTGAGCACCGACCACTTCGTCGGGTACGCCGCGAACGGCTCCCTGCTGCCGTACGGCGACCAGCTCGACAACGTCGACGACTTCTACCCGACGCTACGCGAGTCCTTCACCTACGAGGACGAGCTGTACTGCGCCCCGAAGGACTTCTCCACCCTGGCGCTGTTCATCAACAACGAGGCGTGGGCGGCGGCAGGGCTCACCGAGGAGGACGTCCCCGCCACCTGGGAGGAGTTGAGCGACGTCGCCGCGACGCTCGCGGAGACGAACGAGGCCGGGCTGACATTCGGGCCCGAGTGGCAGCGGGTCGGGGCATTCATGGCCCAGGCGGGCGGCTCCCTCGTGAGCGAGGACGGTACCTCGGCAACCGTCGACTCCCCGGAGAACCTCGAGGCGCTGACCTACGTCCAGGAGCTGCTCGACTCCGGCGCCGTCCGGTACCCCGCCGACATCGGCGCGGGCTGGGGCGGTGAGGCCTTCGGCACCGGCGCCGCCGCGATGACGATCGAGGGCAACTGGCTCGTCGGCGCGCTCGCCAACGACTTCCCGGACATCGACTACCGTGTCGTCCCCCTCCCGGAGGGGCCTGCCGGCCCCGGGACCCTGCAGTTCACCAACTGCTGGGGTGTCGCCACCGACAGCGCGAACCAGGACGACGCCATCGAGCTCGTCCAGTTCCTCACCTCCCCGCAGCAGCAGATGGAGTTCGCCCGCGCCTTCGGCGTCATGCCCTCCATCGAGTCCGCAGCAGACCAGTGGACCAGCGAGTTCCCCGAGCAGGCCGCCTTCCTCGAGAGCGTCGAGTTCGCCCAGGGCGTCCCGGCCGTCCAGGGCATCTCCGACGTCATCTCCGACTTCAACTCCCAGCTCGAGGGCCTCGCGGGCGGCGACCCGCAGGGCCTGCTGAGCTCGGTGCAGTCGACGCTGGACGCGACCCTCGCCCAGTAGCACACAAGGCCCACGGGGTGACGAAGATCCGCACCGGCACCGAAGGAGACTGATGACCGCGACACCGACCCGAGCACGCAGGGTTCGAGGCGGCCAGGCACTTGCCGGCTGGGTCTTCGTCACCCCGGCTCTCGTCATCCTGGGCGTGTTCCTCGTCCTGCCCATCGTCATGGCGCTGTGGGTGAGCCTGTCCGACTGGAGTGGACGCGGGAACCCCTTCGCCGGCGGCGCGAGCTACGTCGGCCTGGAGAACTACTCCGAGCTCCTCACCGGAGGCGGCCTCGCCCAGCGGGACTTCGCCACCTCCCTGCGGAACAACGCCTACTACGTCCTCCTCGTGGTCCCGCTGCAGACGATGCTCTCCCTGGTGCTCGCCGTACTCGTCAACCAGCGGCTCCTGCGAGCCAAGGGCTTCTTCCGCACGGCGTTCTACTTCCCCTCGGTCACCAGCTCGGTAGCGATCACGGTGCTGTTCCTCTTCCTCTTCTCCGCCACCGGCGTCGTCAACGAGCTGCTCGCCTACGTCAGCGTCGAGGGACCGAACTGGGTCAACGACCCGCGCGGCATCATCCACCTCGTCCTCGACCGGGTCGGCGTGGAGGCCCCCCAGGCCCTGCAGGCCGCACCACTGCTCGGCATCAGCTGGTGGGACTGGCTCTCCGGCCCCAGTGTGGCCATGACGGTCTTCATCATCATGGCGGTCTTCACGACCTCGGGGACCTTCATGCTCCTCTTCCTCGCCGCCCTGCAGAACATCTCCCCCGAGATCCACGAGGCGGCGATGATGGACGGCGCCAACTCCTGGCAACGCTTCTGGCGCATCACCGTACCGATGCTCAAGCCCACGCTCTTCACCGTCATCACGCTCGGCCTCATCGGGACGTGGCAGGTCTTCGACCAGATCTACACGGGCACACAGGGCGCGCCGGCCAAGACCACCCTGACCCCCGCCTACCTGTCCTACGCGTCCTCCTTCCTCTCCCAGGAGTGGGGGCAGGGGGCAGCGATCGCGTTCATCCTCTTCGCGATCATCGTCTTCTTCACGATCATCCAGCGGCTCGTGCTCCGGGAGCGCGACACCGTGCCCCGGCGCAAGCGCTTCGTCCGGTCCGACGACGCCACCCGGCTGCGGACCACTCCCGCACGTCCCGCTGCGGACCGAGGAGGCAGCAGATGACCACGGCGACCACCCCCGGGATTCCCACGGCCGGCGCCGCACTCCAAAGCCGACGCCGGCGCCGCCGCGGCGGCCCCGTCACCGTCGGGACCGTGCTCGTCCACGTGCTGCTCGTCGTGCTCGCCGTGGTCTACATCTACCCCTTCCTCGTCACGGTGGCCACGTCGTTCAAGACCGACGCCGAGGCGGCGTCGAACGCGGTCGGGCTGATCCCCCAGACGTGGACGACCGCCGCCTACGAGCGGCTGCTCGTCAACTCCGACTTCCCGACCTGGTTCAAGAACTCCTTCATCGTCACGGTCTTCGTCACCCTGGGCCGGGTCTTCTTCGACTCTCTCGCCGGCTACGCCCTCGCCCGCCTCCGGTTCCGGGGACGGGCCGTGATCTTCGCGGGCGTGGTGGCTGTCATGGCCGTGCCGGGCGTCGTGCTGCTCATCCCGCGCTTCCTCGTCATCAACCAGCTGGGGATGTACGACACCTACGCCGCACTGATCGTCCCGCTGCTCGTGGACGCCACCGGGATCTTCATCATGAAGAACTTCTTCGAGGGCATTCCCGCGAGCGTCGAGGAGGCGGCGCGCATCGACGGTGCCGGGACGTTCCGGATCTTCTGGTCGATCGTCCTGCCGATGGCGCTCCCCGCGGTCATCACCATCATCATCCTGTCCTTCCAGGCCTCGTGGAACGAGCTGTCCCACTTCATCGTCGCCTCGCAGAGTCCCGAGCTCTTCACCCTCACCAAGGGAGTGGCCCAACTGTCCTCCGGTGCGCTGAGCCAAGGCAGCCAGTACCCGTTGAAACTCGCAGCGGCGGCGATCATGACGATCCCGGTGGCGGTCCTGTTCTTCATCTTCCAGCGCCGGATCATGAGCGTCGGCGAGGGAGCAGTGAAGGGCTGAGCTCGCTGGTCAGCGGAAGTCGCGCGACCGGGAGGCGACCTGGAGCGGCAGGTCGCGCAGGTGGTCGGCCACGAGGTTGAGCACGCCGTCGCCGCGCTCGATCGTCCCCCGGACGACGAGTGCCGCACTCGTGCGGGCGACCTGCCGGTAGCGCGCCCACAGCCCGCTGCTGCACACGACGTTGAGCAGGCCGGTCTCGTCCTCCAGGGACAGGAAGGTCACCCCGGCGGCGGTCGCCGGTCGCTGCCGGTGGGTGACGACACCGGCCACCTCGACCCGCTGCCCCGTCGCGCAGTGCGCCAGCCCGGCAATGGTACGGATGCCCTGCGCCGTGAGGTTCGGGCGCAGGAACTGGGTGGGGAAGCTGTCCGGGGAGACCCCGGTGGCCCACACGTCCGCCACCGCCGTCTCCAGCTCGTCCATGCCGGGCAGCATCGGGGCCTCGTACCCGACGGCGGTGTGCGGCAGGGTGGCGTGCTCCTGGGCCAGCGCCCCGGCGGCCCACAGGGCCTCGCGCCGCTCCAGCCCGAAGCAGTCCAGCGCCCCGGCCGTGGCCAGCGCCTCGAGCTGGGCCGCGCTCAACCGCACCCGGCGGGCCAGGTCGGTGATGTCGGCGAAGGGGCCGCGCGCCTCCCGCTCGGCGACGATCCGCTCGGCGGTGCTCTCCCCGACCCCGCGCACCGGGGCCAGCCCGAGCCGCACCGCGAGCCGCGGGTCCGGGTCGACGAGCGGGCGGCCGGTCCGCGGTTCGCGCGGGACGTCGTCGGGCAGCACGGCAGCCGGTTCCGGGTCTCCGGAGCGCTCCACCACGGCCTGGACCTGGGAGCGCTGGACGTCGGCGCGGACCACCCGCACCCCGTGCCGGCGGGCGTCGGCCACCAGGGACTGCGGGGAGTAGAAGCCCATCGGCTGGGCGGCGAGCAGCGCGGCGTAGAAGGCCTCGGGGTGGTGCACCTTGAGCCAGGCGCTGGCGTAGACGAGGTAGGCGAAGGAGAAGGCGTGCGACTCGGGGAAGCCGAAGTCGGCGAAAGCCTTGAGCTTGTCGTAGATCTTCTCCGCCACCTCCCCGGTGACGCCGTTGCGGGCCATCCCCTCGAGCAGGCGGGCGCGCAGCGCCTCCATCCGCTCGGTGGAGCGCTTGGCGCCCATCGCCTTGCGCAGCTGGTCGGCCTCGGCGGGGCTGAAGTCCGCGACGTCGATGGCGATCTGCATGAGCTGCTCCTGGAAGAGCGGCACGCCCAGCGTCTTCTCCAGCGCGGGCTCGAGCAGCGGGTGGAGGTAGGTGACCTTCTCCCGGCCCCGCCGCCGGTTGATGTAGGGGTTGACGGAGTCGCCCTGGATCGGGCCGGGGCGGATGAGGGCGACCTCGACGACGATGTCGTAGAAGCTGCGTGGCCGCAGCCGCGGCAGGGTGGCCATCTGGGCGCGGGACTCGACCTGGAAGACGCCGACGGTGTCGGCGGCGCACAGGAGGTCGTACACGCGTGGGTCCTCCTGCGGCAGGGTGTGCAGCCCGAGCTCCGGGGTGCCGGGGTCGGCATGGGCGTTGACCTCGGCGAAGGCCAGGCGCAGCGCGGTGAGCATGCCCAGGCCGAGGAGGTCGAACTTCACCAGCCCGGCGTCGGCGCAGTCGTCCTTGTCCCACTGCAGGACGGTGCGTCCGGGCATGGTCGCCCACTCCACCGGGCACACCTCGACGACCGGCCGGTCGCACAGCACCATCCCCCCGGAGTGGATGCCCAGGTGCCGGGGCAGGCGCAGCATCCGCTCGGCGATGTCGATGACGTCCTCGGGGATGCCGGCGAGGTCGTCGGCGGGGGCCGGGCCGCGGCCGCCGCGGTCCTTCGGGCCGGTGCCGTCCGCGCCGGCGGCCCCCCAGCCGCCGCCGTCGTCAGGCCGGCGCAGGCTGCGCCACCGTTCGATCGACTTGCTCCACGCGTCCTGCTGCCCGACGTCGTAGCCGAGCGCGCGGGCGGCGTCCCGCACCGCGGAGCGGGGCCGGTAGGAGATGACGTTGGCGACCTGGGCGGCGTGGGTGCGCCCGTAGCGCTCGTAGACGAACTGGATGACCTCCTCGCGCCGGGCGGACTCGATGTCCAGGTCGATGTCGGGCGGCCCCGACCGTCCGGGTGAGAGGAAACGCTCGAACAGCAGCCGGTGCTGGACGGCGTCGACCGCGGTGATCCCGAGCGCGAAGCACACCGCGGAGTTCGCCGCCGAGCCGCGGCCCTGGCACAGGATGCCGCGGCGGCGGCAGAAGTCGACGATCTCGTGGACGATGAGGAAGTAGCCGGGGAAGCCGAGCTCGATGATGACTCCGAGCTCGTGCTCGATCATCGCGTAGGCACCGGGGACCCGTTCGGCGTCGGGCGGGCCGTAGCGCTCGGCCGCGCCCCGGTAGGTGAGCTCGCGCAGCCAGGTGGCCTCGGTGTGCCCCGGCGGCACCGGGTGCGGCGGCAGGTTCGGGGCGACGAGCGCGAGGTCGAAGGCGCACTCCAGGCCCAGCACGGCCGCCGTGTCGACCGCCGCGGGGTGGCGGAAGTGGAGGGCGGCCATCTCCTCCGGGGAGCGCAGGTGGGCGGGAGCGGGCGGACGCCAGCCGTCGATCTCCTCCAGGGTGGCGCGGGCGCGGATCGCGGCCAGGACGTCGGCGAGCGGCTGGTCGGCGGGTGTGGCGCAGTGGACCGCACCGGTGGCGACGAGCGGCAGCCCGGCGTCGGCGGCGAGTGCGGCGAGAGCGTCGTTGCGGGCGGAGTCGAGCGGGTCGCCGGTGGCGGTGATCTCGACCGCGACGTTGTGCCGGCCGAAGTGGGCGACGAGCTCGTCCAGCGCGGCGCGGGCGGCGTCCCGCCCACCGGTGGCCAGCGCCCGGCGGACGGCGCCCTTGCGGCAGCCGGTGAGCACGAGCCACTGGTCGTCCGCCGCCGCGGCCAGCTCGGCGAGCCGGTAGTCGGTGCGGCCCTTCTCACCGGTGGCGAGGTGCCCCTCGGCGATGGCCCGGGACAGGCTGCGGTACCCCTGCGGCCCGCGGGCGAGGACCAGGAGGTGGGTGCCGGGCGGGTCCATCTGGCCGGTGGCGCGCTCGGTGGCGTCCAGGGTGAGCTCGGCACCGATGACGGCGGGCAGCCCGACCCGGCGGGCGGCCTCGGCGAAGCGCACGACGCCGTACAGGCCGTCGTGGTCGGTGATCGCCAGCGCCTCCTGCCCGAGGCGGTGCGCCTCGACGACGAGCTCCTCGGGCTGGCTGGCGCCGTCGAGGAAGCTGAAGGCCG
>NZ_CALGNQ010000074.1 GCF_937958535.1 uncultured Georgenia sp.
CCGCGGCCACACCGCACTCAACGGCGCCTCACCCGCCAGCCGCGTACCCAACCTGTGTGGGCAGAACATCCAGCGCCTCCGGCATGGTGAGGGTGCGTTTCACCCGCGCATCCTGCCGAGCGTCACCGTTTCACGTGAAACCGGACGCACGGACCGTCGCTCTGTGTGGCCAAAGGATCGGTGTGGGGTCGGCTCCGCACCACGGTCTCGTAGACCGGTGATCACTGCTGCAATCAGTGTGCCGTGCCTTTACGACAGCTGCGCCGGCGTACTGCAACTCGCCAGTCTCCGCTGTCCCTTGATGGACCTTGTGGCCGGGCACGGCGAACGCACACCACGGCACCGCGCTCGACGTGTTTCACGTGAAACCTACCGTCGGAGTTCCTGTGCGCTGTGGCCTAGCGCATTGTGATCCTCTCTGCCCATGGCGCGTGGTTTTCACCCCACCGAGGATGTCGCTGGCAGGCACCACCGGGGTCGACGGCTGATGGCGGTACTCCCAGGGTGATCGCTACCGCCCTGGGGCGTGTGATTGGGTCGCGTGTTCCGCTCGAGAGGCAGCCAGCCACAGAGGGCTCCCTAGGTGAGGTTGAGCGTTGATCAGGAAGCGCCTCGGCCGGCTGGAGCGCCATCGCCAAGTCGCACCCTCAAATCGCGCGCGGAGGCGACCTGGTAACGGGAGTTCCAAGACGATCACGCAATACCAGGCACGCGTTGCCCGAGGACAGCCGCGGTTTCACGTGAAACGTCGGCGCTGGGTAGCCGCCGCGGAAACTGATCATTGGCGGAGCTGGCGGCTCAGTAGCAAAGACCGACGAGTGCGTCGTGTGGACGATTCGAGGGATGGAGGTCGATGAGAGCTTGGGTCGGTGCCGGGCGGGATCCGGCTGCTGAAGCATCTCGACAGGTCTGTCTGCGCTTGCAGACACAGGTGCTTTCAGTGGCCTGGTACAGGGAAGCGATCAGCGTTCTCCCGCATACGGATGACGTGCTGGTGAGACGTGCTGGTGAGTGGATCTCACCCAGTGTTGTTTCACGTGGAACGCGGCGCCTGCTGGGCGGTGATGCCTGACCCATCCGGGAGTCGCGGCGGTACTGTCGGGAGACCACGGACATCGGGCCCGTCACGTCTCATCCGGGAGCAGGGCGCTCTGGCTGAGTGGAGCCGACGACGGCGGTCGACCCAAGGGGAACGTCCGACCCCACGATGCTCGGGCCGCCCCGAATCGAACTAACAGTGACCGGCGTTTGGACAACAGTCTGTGTGGGCGGCATCTGGGCGTCTTGCTGTTTCACGTGGAACGGACCTACGCGAACTGCCATTGCGCTCCAAGAGACGCTGCATGCGCCGCTCCGATAGAGGGCAGGAATGTGCACCATGCGAAGCCGGAGTGCGAACCCTGAGTGCGACTACTACCACGTCCCTTACACATCGAACTCAACCTGCGGCCTGCTTCGAACCTCGGTCGGTCAGCTCGATGCGTCAATGCGCGACCCGTCGGCCCAACTGAACTATGTGGAGGAGGTTTCGACGTCCGGCAACCAACGGAGCTCGACAGCGAGCAGCTCGCGATGTCGGGCCTTGTGTGATGCAGCGTGCACGGGGACGGTGCTGACAAGGTCCATGGCGCTCGCCCGTCCGCGACGAGTTCGCGCGGGCGATGTGGGGTGCTACGGATGGCACACGCTGGCGGACAGCGAGTGAGAGGGGCTGGTGACCGTACCTGGACCGATCCATGTCGGATCAATGGGCGAGAGCGTGCTTCGTTCGTCAAGCCTGTGGATCCGAGTCGCCATCACGACGGGCCAGGTTGGCCCGCGTGTTTCACGTGGAACAGCGCCGGCAGACCGTCCCACAGTGCACCGGCCACGGACCCACTTCGTTGGGCGAGACACACTGTGCGCAGACTCACGTGGAGCGCCCCATGAGTTCTGCGGGGACGGTTATGCATGTCGATGAGCTGCTCTCGGGAGCCGGCAGCCGGCAGTGCACGCCGGTCCCACGGTCAGCGCCGTGAGGAGTCTCCAGACCGCAGTTCCGGGTCCTGCGCGGAACATCCCCTTTGCTTTCGCATCCGAACGTCCCCTGCCGGTAATCGACACGCCCTGCGTCCTCCATGGCGACGGCTGAGCAGATACGGGTCTGGAGAAGAGATCTCTCGGAAGCCGCGATCCGGTCTCGCCGGGATGACGTGGTCCCCTGTAGTCCAGCCGTGGCGGACGCGTTTCACGTGGAACAAGGGAGCGCGTGAGCACAGAGTGCTCCCCGTGCGAGGCAGGGCCAGGTTGTGTCCACACATCGGCATGGCGGCACTGGACTGTGTGCTCCCCCGGTTAGGCTGAGTGTCGCTGCTAGCGCGATACAAGGGGTGCGTGTGACTGAGTCGAACGACACCACGCTGGACTCCGTGCAGGACATTCCAGCGGTGGACCAGAGTGACAGGAACGACCCGCGAAACATCCTCGGCGGCCTCGACGACTTCGACGAGTCGACACCGCTCGCCGCGCAGCTCGCCGAAGACGCACGACGACGGATGGAGCTCGAGGGTAAGCAGTTCCCTCGCCCCCCGGAGACGAAGATCCTCACCGTGGCGAACCAGAAGGGCGGGGTCGGGAAGACCACCACCACGGTGAACCTCGCGGCGGCGCTGGCGATCGGCGGTCTCCGGGTGCTCGTCATCGACAACGACCCGCAGGGCAACGCCTCCACCGCCCTGGGAATCGAACATCAGGCCGGCACGCCCTCGACGTACGACGTCCTCATCGAGGATGTTCCTCTGGCCGAGGTGATCCAGCCGTGCCCCGACGTCGAGAACCTCTTCTGCGCACCGGCCACCATCGACCTGTCGGGCGCCGAGATCGAGCTCGTCTCCATGGTTGCGCGTGAGAACCGGCTGCGGAACGCGATCGCCACGCTCCTCGACGACGACGAGCACGGCGACTACGACTACGTCTTCATCGACTGCCCGCCCAGCCTTGGGCTCCTCACCGTCAACGCCTTCGTCGCTGCCCGCGAGGTACTCATCCCGATCCAGTCGGAGTACTACGCGCTCGAAGGTCTGAGCCAGCTCCTCCGCAACATCGAGCTCATCCGGGGACACCTCAACCCTACGCTACATGTGTCGACGATCTTGCTCACGATGTTCGACAAGCGCACCAACCTGTCGCGCCAGGTGGCGGACGAGGTCCACCAGCACTTCCCGACCCAGACACTCGAGGTCTCGATCCCGCGGTCGGTGCGGATCTCGGAAGCGCCCTCCTACGGACAGACCGTCCTGACCTACGACCCGAGCTCGACCGGGGCCTTGGCCTACCGGGCGGCCGCCCAGGAGATGGCCGACCGCGCAGCGGCGGCGAGCTCTGCCTCACGACCACAGCACGAACGACAGCCGGTTGCGGCGCACAGTACGGAGGATGTCAATGAGTGAGAAGCGGCGCGGCCTGGGCAAGGGACTGGGTGCCCTCATTCCCACGGCCCCCGTCGAGGGACGTCCGGTGGACGTGTTCTTCCCCGAGACGCGTCCGGCCACGTCCACACCTTCCACTGGCAACGGCCGTACCAAGACGACAAGTGAGCCCGCCGCCGCACCCGAGGCCGCTGCCCCCTCCCGGTCGCGGACCACCCGGGCGGCGGCACCGCGCAGCCGCAAGCGCCCGTCCATCCCGAAGGATGCGGTGACACCGCGGCGACGGACGGCGAGCGGAGCCACCGCGCCGAGCCCCTCGGCGGCATCGCCCGAGCCGGCACCGGAGCAGGAACCCACTCCGCAGGCACAGGACGACGCACTCGTCCCCGTCCCGGGTGCGACGTTCCAGGAGGTGGCCCTCGAGGACGTCATCCCCAACCGGCGCCAGCCGCGGCAGGTCTTCGACGAGGAGGAGCTGGAGGAGCTCGCTGCCTCGATCCGGGAGGTCGGCGTCCTCCAGCCGATCGTCGTGCGGCCGCTCCCGGAGGGGGAGGAGGCCCGCTACGAGCTCATCATGGGCGAGCGACGCTGGCGTGCCTCCCAGCTCGCCGAGCGCACCACCGTGCCGGCGATCGTCCGGCACGTCGACGACAACGACCTGCTCCGTGACGCCCTGCTGGAGAACCTCCACCGCACCCAGCTCAACCCGCTGGAGGAGGCCGCGGCCTACCAGCAGCTCCTCGAGGACTTCGACTGCACCCACGAGGAGCTGGCTGCCCGGATCGCCCGGTCACGTCCGCAGATCTCCAACACCCTGCGGCTGCTCAAGCTGCCGCCGCTGGTCCAGCGCCGCGTCGCCGCCGGCATCCTCTCCGCCGGTCACGCTCGCGCACTCCTGGGGCTCTCCGACCCGGCGGCCATGGAGCGCCTCGCGCAACGGATCGTCGCCGAGGGCCTCAGCGTCCGGAGCACCGAGGAGATCATCGCCCTGGGGGATGAGCCGGTGGCACCGGAGATGCGCCGCCGTCCCCGGGCGAACGCCTACGCGGCGGAGCTCGACGAGCTCGCCAACCGGCTCGCCGACCGCTTCGACACCCGGGTCAAGATCGGCATGGGCCAGCGCAAGGGCCGAATCAACATCGAGTTCGCGAGCATCGAGGACCTCAACCGGATCCTCGACGTCCTCGCTCCGAACATCGAGCGGCTACAGCTGGACACCTGAGCCCGCGGGTCCGACGGCACCCACCGTCGGACCCGTCACGCCGGCCGAAGGACACCGGTGCACAAGGCCCTGCCCTGCGGGTGCTCAGCCCCGCTGGGCGGCGCGGCGCACCAGCCCGACGACCAGGTCGGTGAACGACGGACCGCCCTGTGCCGCCCAGGCCTGCGCGGCCTGCGGGAAGAGCGAGAGCTCGGTCATGCCGGGCGCGACGTTCATGTCGAGGAACCAGGGCGTACCGCCTCCGTCGACGATGAGGTCCGTGCGGGACAGGTCGCGCAGCCCCAGCGCGCGGTGCGCGGCGACCGCGGCCTCGCACGCCGCACGGGTGGTCTCCTCCTCCAGCCGTGCCGGCACGAAGTACTCCGTCCGGCCGGCGTTGTACCGCGCGTCGTAGTCGTACGGGCCGTCGGTGAGGATCTCCACCGGCGGCAGTGCCACCGGACCGTCAGGGGTGTCGACCACGGAGACGGCCACCTCGGTGCCCTCCACCAGCCGTTCGACGAGCGCGGCGTCGCCGTAGGAGAAGCAGGTGACCATCGCCTCGGGCAGGTCCTCGGCACGGTGGACCGCGGTGACGCCGAGGGCGGAGCCGCCGTCCTCGGGCTTGACCACGAGCGGCAGACCGAGGCCCTCCACAGCCGTGGAGAGCACCGCACTGGACCCGATCTCGTGGAAGAGCCCGCGTGGCAGGGTGACGAACTCCGGGGTGGCGACACCGGCGGCACCCACCACGGCCTTGGCGACCGGCTTGCGGGAGGCCAGCCGACTCGGCCCGGACGTGCTCCCGACGTAGGGGACGTCGAGCAGCTCGAGGAGGCTGCGGATGGACCCGTCCTCCCCGGTCGACCCGTGGACCAGGGGGAAGACGACGTCCGGGCGGGAGGAGCGCAGGTACGGCAGCAGCTCCGCATCGAGGTCCCGCACCTCCACGTGCAGGCCCGCGTCGAGCAGCAGCTGGGCGACCCGGCGCCCGGAGCGCAGGGACACGTCCCGCTCGTGGGACAGCCCACCCGAGAGGACGACGACCCGCAGGGTGTCGTCGGCGGACGCGGTTTCGGCGTTCGTCATGGTCTCTCCGCTCTGATCACGCCTGGTCTGGGCTGGGGGCGTCGACGATGTTGCCGTCGGCCGGACGCGGACCCGTGGTCCCGAACATCTCGATGAGCTCGAGCTCGGAGTGCACCACCCCGGCGAGCCGACGGACACCCTCGCGGATACGTTCCGGCGTCGGGTAGCAGAACGACAGGCGCATGTGGTCCCCGCCCTGGCCGTCGGCGTAGAACGCGGTGCCGGAGACGTAGGCGACGAGGTGGGTCACCGCCCGCGGCAGCATGGCCTTGGCGTCCAGGCCGTCCGGCAGCTGCACCCAGGTGTAGAAGCCGCCCTCCGGGACCGTCCACCGGGCCTCGGGGAGGTACTCGGCGAGGGCCGACATCATGGCGTCGCGCCGGGTGCGGTACTCCTCGCGGAACTGCTTGACCTGGCCGTACCAGTCGTAGCTCTGCAGGTAGGAGGTGATGGACAGCTGGCTGAACCGGGAGGGCGAGAGGATCGCGGCCTCCGCGGCGAGCACGAGCTTCTCCCGCACCGCGTGCGGCGCGGCGGCCCACCCCACGCGATAGCCGGGGGCGAACGTCTTGGAGAAGGAGCCGAGGTACACCACCCCGTCGGGGTCGTAGCTCTTCAGCGCCGGGAGCGGGTCACCGTCGAAGCCGAGCAGGCCGTAGGGGTTGTCCTCCAGGATGAGCACCCCGTGCCGGCGGCAGATCTCCACCACGCGTGGGCGGCGCTCCGCGGCGAGCGTGACCCCGGCCGGGTTGTGGAAGTTCGGGATGGTGTAGAGCATCTTCACCCGGCGACCCTCGCCCCTGAGCCGCTGCAGGGTGCGGTCGAGCTCCTCCGGGACGATGCCGTGGTCGTCCATCGGCACGTGGACGATGTCGGCCTGGTAGGCGCGGAAGACTCCCAGTGCCCCGACGTAACTGGGCGCCTCGGCGACGATGACGTCACCCGGGTCGATGAAGATCTCGGTGACGAGGTCCAGTGCCTGCTGGGAGCCGGTGGTGACGACGACGTCGTCGGGGTGCGCGTGCACGTGGTCGTAGCGCATGACCTCGACGATCTGCTCGCGCATCTCGACCTCGCCCTGCCCGCTGCCGTACTGCAGCGCCTCAGGTCCGCGTTCACGCAGCAGCCGGGCGGTCATGTCGGCGAGGAAGTCGATCGGCAGTCCGGAGATGTTCGGCATGCCGCCCGCCAGCGACACCACCTCGGGGCGGCTGGCGACGGCGAAGAGCGCCCGAATCTCCGAGGACCGCATGCCGTGTGCGCGCTCGGCGTAGGAGTCGAACCACGGGTCCAGCCGCGTGCCGCCGGTTGCGAGCTCCCCAGCGGGGGTCGGTGGTTCGGGCTTCGTCATCTGGGGTGGCCTCCTCCTCGCGCACTCACGTGCCTGCAGGCTACGCCTCGGTGTCGTGCGCCGGCTGGGACGGTCAGGGAATGAGCGCCGCCAGCTGTGCGGCGAGTTCCGGCTTGGGCCGGGCCCCGACGATCGTCGTCACCAGCTCCCCGTCGCGGAACAGCGCGAGCGTCGGGATGGAGACGACGCCGTAGGCCTGGGTGGTGTCCGGGTTGTCATCGACGTCGAGCCCGACGACGCGCAGCCGGTCCCCGTACTCCGCGGCCAGCTCGGCGAGCACCGGGGCCACCTTCAGGCACGGCTGGCACCACTCCGCCCAGAAGTCGACGAGGACCGGTCCGGGGCCGGCCAGCACCTCGGTGGCGAACGTGTCGTCGGTGACCTGCGGCAGCTGCGGCAGGGTCACCGGGCGACCGCCCCCTGCGGGGTCTGGGAGGCGTCGGTGTCGGGCTCGGCGGCCTCACCCAGGGCGGCGAGGTAACGCTCGGCGTCCAGGGCCGCGGCGCAGCCGGTGCCGGCCGCGGTGATGGCCTGCCGGTAGATGCTGTCGACGAGGTCGCCGCAGGCGAAGACGCCGGGCAGGTTCGTCGCGGTGGTCGGGTGCTGGACCCGGACGTAGCCGTTCTCGTCGAGGTCGACCTGCCCGGCGAGGATCTCGCTGCGCGGCACGTGCCCGATCGCGACGAACACGCCGGTGGCGGCGAGCTCACGCTCCGCGCCGGTGACGGTGTCGCGCAGGGTCACGCCGGTGACCTTGTCGGTGCCGTGGATGGCGACGACCTCGCTGTTCCAGGCGAACTCGATCTTCGGGTTCGCCATGGCGCGGTCGGCCATGATCTTCGAGGCGCGCAGCTCGTCCCGCCGGTGCACCACGGTGACCTTGGCGGCGAACTTGGTGAGGAAAGTGGCCTCCTCCATCGCCGAGTCACCCCCGCCGACGACGATGATGTGCTGGTCGCGGAAGAAGAAGCCGTCGCAGGTCGCGCAGTAGGAGACACCGCGCCCGCCGAGGGTCTTCTCACCCTCGAGGCCGAGCTCCTTGTAGGCCGAACCGTTGGCCAGGATGACGGCGCGCGCCCGGTAGGTCTCACCCTCGGCCGTGGTCACCGTCTTGACCTCGCCGGTGAGGTCGACCGACACGGCGTCGTCGTAGACGACGGTGGCGCCGAACTTCTCCGCCTGGCCCTGCATACGCTCCATGAGCTCGGGACCCATGACGCCCTCGGGGAAGCCGGGGAAGTTCTCCACCTCGGTGGTGTTCATCAGCGCGCCACCGGCGGTGACGGCGCCGGCGATCACCACGGGGGCCAGGTTGGCACGCGCCGCGTAGATCGCCGCGGTGTAGCCGGCCGGTCCGGAGCCGATGATCACGACCTCGTGGAGGGTGCTGGGCGTGTCGCTCGTCGTCATGAAGGTCCTTCGTCGCTCGGGGTTCTGCTCAGGTCAAGGCCGGCCGGGGCGTATTTGTTCCACGGGCTCACTCCACCTCGAGCTCGGCGAGCTCGATGCGGTTGCGGCCGTCGGAGTCGGCCACCGGCAGGGAGGTGAACCACAGGACGAGCTCGTCGGTCTCCACCGGCTCGTCGAAGGTGAAGGTCGTGGCCGGGCCCATCGGGCCGGAGGCGAGCACGTCGCCCTCCGTGGGGGAGGAGGCGGAGGTGGCCCGGATCTCCACGTTGCCGCCCTCGCCCATAAGGTCGATGACGACGGCGGAGACGAGCGTCTCCTCCTCCAGCTCGACGTGAAGCCCGATGCCGGACTTCATGCCGTACTCCGGGTCGACGTAGGAGCGGGAGCGCCAGTAGGTCGACGGGTCGCCGTCCAGGGCGTTCGGGGTGAGCTCGGGGTTCTCCGCACCGTCCCCCTCCGGGTCGAGGGGGGCGAGCGCGGCGATCTCCGGCGGCTCGGGCGGGGTGGTGGGCTCCGGCTCCGGCGTCTGCTCCGGGGTGGAGGTGACCTCCGGCTCCGGAGCGGGCTCGGCCGTGGGGGCGTCGGACTGCTGGGTGACCGGCACCGGCCGCACCGGGTCGGGGGCGGCGGTGAGGGTGCGGAAGGCGAGGATCGCCCCGATGACGACGGCCACCAGCGCGACGGCAAGGACGATCGGCGTGGGGTCGAGGCGCCGCTCCCGGAACGGCACCGGACCCTCCTCCTCGACGACCTCGGGCTCGGCGACGACCGACTCCCACGACCGCTCGGTGGGTGGGGGCGGGTAGGCCGGTGCCGGTGGGGTGGCGTGCGCCGGCGGCCGGGCCGGGGGCGGGTCGGAGACGACGCGGCCGTGCTCGAGCGCGGCCTGGACGTCGGCCTCGCGGGTCTCGGCGAGCCGCTGCTCGGCGGCGGCCTCCCGCTGGGCGGCCCGCTCGGCCGCGGCGGCGGATGCGCGCTCCCGGCCGGCGGTCAGGAGGTCCCGGACGGCCCCGACGGCGCGCCCCGCGGTCTCCCCCACCGCGGCGACCGCACCGCCGACGGTCGCGCCGAGCGACGCGGTGATGACGGAGCCGCGCGGGTGCCGGGCGGCCAGCGGTGGTGCGGCGGCGACCTCACCGGCGGCGGCGACGACCGCGGTGAAGTCCTCCGGTGCGCGGGCATCCGCGGGGAGAGGACGCGGGCGCCAGGTCGAGACGTCGCGCGTGGGCAGGTCGGTGGGCGGGGCGTCCTCGGCCGGCGCCGGTACGGCGGACACGACGGACTCCCAGGCGGGAGCTGCAGCCGGGACGGCGCCCTCGACGTCCGCGGGATGCGGGGTCCAGGCCATGGTCTTCTCGACCGGGGCGTCAGGGGTCGGCGGGGCGGCGGCCGGTGCGGTGCTGCCCGCCTCCTCGGGCGAGCCGTGGTCGCCGGACGGGGTGGTGGGGGCATCCTCGGCGTCGGCCGGGGAGTCGCCGGCCGTGGTGGCCGCGGGGGTCGCGGCGGCTGCAGCACCGGCGGCGCCGGCCGCGGCCCCG
>NZ_CALGNQ010000075.1 GCF_937958535.1 uncultured Georgenia sp.
CGAGGATCGCCTTGGCCGACACGACGTCCCACACGTTCACCACCCGGAGGATCTCGGGTGCCGCGTGGAGCTCGGAAAGGGTGCGTGCTCGGTCGGCCGGTGAGGTGCTGGACGTCTGCGATGTCTGCGCTGTCATCCGGCCAGACTAGTCGGGAAGCGTTGCGGCGGGCGCGGGCATGCAGAGCACATCCCCGGCCAGGAGGTCCGCCACGAACTCCTCCTCGACAGCCAGCCCACGCTCCGCCATCGCGGTGGCCAACGTGGGGTCCCACGGGGAGGGCGCCGGGCTCCCCGTCAAGCGAAGCGAGTGCTGGCCTTCGGCCACCGCTGCGAGGTAGTCGCCCGCGCGGTAGCGCCACGGCACCCAGGGAACCTGGGCTGCGAGCACGCGGGCGATCCGCAGCCCCGCCCAGTCGAAGTCGCCGTGGTAGCGCACCTGTGCCCCCGCGGCGGACAGGTTCCGCACCAGCTCCACCACCGCGGTGCTCGGCTGACCGCCGGTGCACACCAGGACGGGCGCGGCGCCGTCGTCCCGCCCAGGGCCGTCCGGGCGGTGACCGTCCGACTGCGTCCGGCTCCAGCGCGCAGCGGTGACCTCGACGACGCTGGGGTTCTCACACACGTGGACGACGCCCGCCGGGGGCAACGCCGCCACTCCCCCGGAGCGTACCTGGTCCAGGGTGAGGACGACGGGCATCCGAGCCACCCGCATCGCCTCCAGTGCCGTGGCCGTCGCCCGCGCGGCGGCACCGTCATGCCCGCGCTCGCCGGGGATCCCGATGCACAGGACCGTGGAGGCGACGTTCGACATGACCACACCGGCGGCCGCCCAGGCGTCGCGCGCCGAGGAGTCGCGGCCGGCAGGGCCGCGAACCGGCCCCTCGCTGGAGGTTCCGGGACGGAAGGCCTCGCGGACCACCGTCGCGGCCAGTCTGCCGAATGGCCGCGAGACGTCCAGGGCGTGGGCGTCGCCCACCGCCTCGCGGGCGAGGACGGCCAGGGGCCGCCCGTGGGCCGGCAGCCGGTCGAGGACGGCGAGGAGGTCACGGACGAGCCGGGCACCGATCTCCGGGGTGGACGTGGCGCCGGTGCGCGCCGCCTCCGCCGACGCGGTCCGCTTGAGGCCGCCGGCAGCGCACCAGGCGTGCCACCACTCCAGAAGACCGTCGAAGCGCCGCGCCGCCGGTTCGAGGGCGTCCCGCGCCGCAGCCCACCCCGCCACCTCCCGCGCCCGGATGCCGTGCGGTCGACCACCGGGCCGCTCAGCGTCTCGACCGCGTCGGCGAGCCCGGCGGGCCACGGCCCGCGGCGCAGGATCTCCTCGACGACCGCAAGGTCCACCCGCAGCGTCGCTCCCCCACGCCGGGGTCGGCCCACGAGCCGCACCGCCGCGGCCCGCTGGGCGTCGGTCGGTCGGTCGAGCTGGACGACGCCGCGCAAGGGAGCGTCCCCGGCGGCCAGGATCCGGGCCCGCACCCGGTCGACCAACCAGGCCATCTCCGGCACGCCCAGGAGCCGGTCGAGCGCGGCGCGGTCGCCGGGCCGCGCGCCGGTCGCCCCGTCATCGGTCATCCGAACAACGTCTCCTCCTCGTCGGCGGACGTGGACCCGCCGCCGGCCCTGGCAGCATCATCGATCTCCGCGGTGCGCTCCCGCCGTCGTCCGTCCCAGCGCCAGCGGGTGACCCCGACGGCGTCGACGCCCTCGACCCGGGAGAGCTGGGCGATCGACAGGCCCGGTACCTGCGGGTAGCAGCCCCACTCCCGCTCGCTCGTCATGACGACGTCGAGGTCGAAGGTCGCCAGCAGCCCGAGCGACTTGGCGCGGGAGTCGTCGTCGACGCCGGCGAAGGCCTCGTCGAGGAGGATGAGCCGCGGGGCGTGCGGGGCGGCGGAGTTGTAGTGCGCCGAGGCGGCGGCGAAGAGCGGCACCGAGACCGCCAGCGCCCGCTCCCCGCCCGAGGCCGGGCCGGAGGCCGAGCGCCACTGCCCGTGCTGCCACCGCTCGACCACGAAGGAATGCCACTGCCGGTAGTCCAGCGCCTGCTCCAGGTGCTCCTGCCAGCCACCCGTCGGGTCGCTCTCCCGGACCTCGGCGATCCGGGCCTGGAGGAACTCACCGATCGCCGCCCGGTCTTCGGCCGTCCACGTGGCGTCGGAGCGGACCATGAGGCGCCGGGCGGCGGTGAGTCCGGCGGGGCCGTCACCGCGTTCACGCCACCGGACCCGCAGCTGCATCCCGGTGGAGGTCTTGCGTTCGGCGAGCTCCCGGTTCATCCGGTCGATCTGGTCCTCGGCGGTGAGCAGCAGCTCGTGCAGGTGTCCGGCGACCTCGTTGACGAGGTGGTTCTCCAGGATCTCGCGTTCGCGGGCGCTGAGCAGGCGCTCGCGGTCCGCGACGTCCTGGGCCAACCGCTCGGCGAGCCGGTCGACCTCGACCTCGTCCTGGAGGTAGCGCACCCGCACGACGAGCACGTCCCCGCGCTGCTCGACGAAGGCGGTGTGCCCGTGCCGGCTCATCTGGTTGCCGAGCTCGGTGGCTGCCCCGGACACCCGTTGCTGGGCGCGGGACCAGGCGTCGTCGCTCTCGTCGACGTCGGTCAGCTGCTGCTCGGCGGTCCGCGCCAGGGCCAGCCCGGCGGTGAGGTTCCACCCCTCGCCGTCCGGCGTCGTCGGGACGGCCGGCTCGGGTAGCGCGACACGCAGCAGACCGGTGTCGACGAAGCTGCGCAGGGCTCCGACCGCGGCCTCGCGGGCGTCGGCGGCCTCGCTGCGCCGACGCTCCAGGGCGCGGACCTCCCCCTCGAGCTGCCCGTGGCGCGTGGCGGCGGCGAGCTGGCGCACGCCGACCTCGCGCAGCTCCTCGCCCACGCGGCGCAGGGCGGCGGTGGTCTCGTCGAGCCGGGCCTGGAGCTCGGCGACCGACGCACCGACGGTGGCGTGCAGCTCCTCGTACGTGGCCCGGAGCCCGGCGGCCCGCGTCCGCGCCTCGCGGTGGTCCTCCTCACGGAGAGCGCGGAGCTCGGCGGACTCGGCGGCCCGGTCGAGCGACCGCCCGCGGGTGGTGGCCGCGTCGGCGAGTGCACGGGCGGCCTGCCGGGCCTCACCCAGGGCCACCTCGTAGCCGGTCACGGCAGCCAGGACGGCGTCCGCCTCGGCGGCGGTGGGGCCCACCCCGAGCTCGGTGGACTGCTCGACGAGCTCGGCCCGGGCCCAGGTGGCCTCGTCCTCCGCCCGTTCCCAGGCGGTGCGGGCCGCCTCCACCCTCGTGCGGGCCCGCTCGAGCTCCCGCTGCGCCCCGACGGCGCGGTGGTGGGCGGCACCGAGCTCGCGTTCCACACCCGCGGGGTAGCCTGCACGCTCGGCCCGGGCGCGCTCCACCAGGGTGGTGGCGGCGGCGACCTCCGCACGGGCGGTCGCCACCTCGGCAGCGAGCTCCTCGGCCCGGGCCTGCAGCACGGCGAGGCGCTCGCGTCGGTGTGCCTCGCGGGCACCCGCCCCGAGGAACTCGGCCCGCTCCTTGGCCCACGCTCCGCGGGCGGGTCCGGCGCCCCACCGGCCGGTGGCGTCCACCCACCAGGCCGCGCCGGAGCTCTCGCCCAGGCCGATCCGGCCAAGCACCGCTCGCACGGCATCCGCGCCGACCCGGTCCGCCGTGCCCGCGGCGGGCTGCAGGACGGATACCAGCCCGATCCTGGCCTCCGGTCCGACCGGTCCCAGGACGACGTCGTCGCCGGCCGTCAGCGTGCCGTCGGGGAACACCCAGGCGTCCAGCAGCCCGGCCGACTGCAGGGCAGCCTCCAGGCCCGCCCGCTCGCCGTCGGGCACGGTGTCGGCGAAGTCCGTCAGCCACCACAGCGGTGCCCCCGGGCGACCGTCCCGACCGCTGGTGTCACGTCCCGGAGCGGCGGGCGGTTCCGGGTCCTGCCCCGCCTCGAGTCCGGCGATCTCGCTCCGGACCGCGGCGAGCTCCGCGGAGAGCCGCTGCGCGGTGTGCTCCGCCTGGGCCCGCTGCTCACCGGCGCGGGCGAGCGCGGTGGCGACGGCCGCATCGAGCGCTGCGGGCACCGGCGGTTCGCCCGACAGCGTGCGCGCCCAGTCCTCGGCGAGAGCGGCGAGCTCGTCCACCCCGACGTCGAGCTCGAGGACCGTCAGCCCGGCCGCGTGGCTCCGCACGGCGTCGCGATAGGCACCGACCGCCGCGTCGACCGACTCGTGCGCGGCACGCAGCTCCTCGCCACGCTCCGCCTCCTCGCTGTGCGCCTCGTCCAATGCACGGCGCTCACGCTCGGCCACGGTCCGCGCTCGGTCTGCCGCGTCGATGAGGCCGCGCACGTGGCGCACCTGCTCGCGGCGACGACGCAGGACCCGGTCGGCGGCCGAGGCGTCGGTGATGATCGCCTGGTGCTCGGCGCCCAGGCCGGCGTCTCCGGCGAGGCGGGCCGCGTGCGCCTCCTGCTGCTCGGCCTCGGCGGCGGCCCGCTCATGGTGCTCGGTTGCCGCCTCGGCCTCCGCGGCATCACGCGCGGCGACCTCGGCAGCGCGGGCGGCCTCCTCCCCTGCGGCAGCGGCCCGCTGCTCGGCCTCGGCGGCGGCCCGCGATGCCTGGTCGAGCCGCTCGGCGTCGCGCATCTCCGGGCTGGTACGCAGCGCCTCCGCCTGTCCCTGCAGCGTCCCCTGCCGCTCCTCGGCGTCCTCCCGAGCCGCGGCGAGGCGGTCGACCTCGGCGGTAGCGGCGGCCAGGGCCTCCTCGGCCTCGCGCAGGTCCCGGCCGGCGTGCTCGTAGGCCGATGTCGCCAGCCGCACCGCCGTCGTGTGGCGGCGGGAGGCGACCTGGGCGTAGGCGCGGTAGTGGCGCAGGAAGTCCGTGGCCGCGCGCAACGTGTCCTTCGCCACGGCGATACCGGCGCGCTCGTCCTCCAGGGACCGGAAGGACTCGGCGACGTCGGCGACCACCGCCTGGTCCAGCGGCGCGAGTGCCTCGGTGAGCGCGGCCGAGAGCGCCTTCTCGTCGGGCTTCTTCGACAGCTGCGGCTGCCGGAGCTGGATGAGCAGGTCGATGAGGGCGGCGTAGCGCTCCTCCCCCAGCCGGAACATCGCCTCGTCCACCGCCCGCCGGTAGGCCTCCTGGGTGGTGTGGACCTGCCCGCCGCCGGTGGTGGTGAGCTCGTCACGCAGCCGCTCCTGGCTGAGGGCGGTCCGGTTGGCGTCGAGCAGGCGCAGGTCACCGATGCGCCGGGTGCTGGTGAAGTACCAGGTCTTGACGATGCCGCGGCCGGAGGCCGCCTTGAGCCCGATCCCCAGGGTGGTGAAGTGCTCGGTGCCGTCCGGGTCCACCCGCCCGAACTCCACCCACGAGTAGCCGGTGCGCTCCGAGTGGGGGTGTGCCCCACCGAGCAGCAGGTTCCACTCCATGCGCTTCTTCGGGTCGGCGTCCGGCTCCACCCGACGCGGCGCGATCGAACCGTCGAGGAGGAACGGCAGCGTCAGGGCCAGCACCTTGGACTTGCCCGTGCCGTTGTTGCCGCGCAGCAGCAGGCGACCGTCGTGGAACCAGAACTGCTCGTCGTCGTAGTAGAAGAGGTCGACCAGGCCGAGCCGCAGGGGCTGCCACCGTTCGGTGGTGGGGCGGGGCAACTCGTCCATCGGCTCGGGCCCGCGGGGGTCGCGGGTGAGCTCGTCGAGGCCGGTCATCGTGCCCTCCGTGCGGTGATGGTGGGGGCGGCGACGGCGAAGCGCCGCAGCGCCGGGAGCGGGTGGACGACGGCGGTGGGTCCCTCGCCGGTGACGCGCACCAGGCCCAGGCCGACGAGGCGGTCGACGGCGTCGGCGACCAGCGCGTTCTCGGCGCCGGGCTCCTGGGCGGCGCGGCGCCAGTAGGCCGAGTGCTCGCCGGCGAGGCGCCGCATGTGGCGACGCAGGGTGGCCACATCGGTGGCGCCGGAGCCGGCGAGTCGCTCGGCGAGCAGCAGCGTGGCGTGGCCGTCGGTGCCCTGCTCGGGCATCCGGACGTCGGTGAGCTGGTCGTCCGGGTCGACGAGGGCGATGCCCTCGGCGCGCAGCTCGGGCACCAGGCCGGTGGCCTCGGCCAGGCGACGGGTGAGCTGGACCCGCTGCCCCACGAGGTAGGTGCGTTCGTCGTCGGGCAGCTCGTCGTAGTAGACGACCGGGTCGCACAGCAGCCGGCGGGTGACCGCGTGCCGCAGCCGCCGGGTGGCCTCCTCCTCGGTGTAGGCCGGCGGCGGCTCGTGGAGCGCGGCCTCGATGCGATCGATGGTGGCGTCGGGACCGAGCGCCGCGCCGACGAGGCCCGGGCTGTGCGTCGTGGAGAGCATCGTGGCCAGGACTCGACGGTCGACGTCGTAGAGGGCGTCGCCGCCCGCCGAGACGTAGGACTCCTCGTCACCGGCCACCCGGACGAGGACGCCGTAGGACAGGAGCAGCCGGATCGCGGCGACGAGGTCGGAGCGCTCATCCCGGCCGGTGAGGGTGAACACGACGTCCTCCAGGCCGGGCTGTCGGGCGGCGAGCACCACCTCCTCGGCGAGTCTGCCGAGGGAGATCTGCGGGTCGGAGCGCTCGAGGACGGCCAGCGCCAGGCAGAGCAGGACGTAGCGGCGGCGGGTGAAGGGCGGGTCACCCCTGCGGGCGCGGGCGGGGTGCCGTTCCGCGACGGCGACGGCGGTGGGGCCGTGGGGGACGTGAGCGGTGAGCAGGCGCACGGTCTGGGACTCCACGACGAGCCGCCAGCCGGTCTCGCGGTCGAACCAGGCACGCAGCGCGTCGGCGTGGCGGCGGGCCAGGCGGAACGTCTCGCCGTCGGTCTGGGCGCGCAGCAC
>NZ_CALGNQ010000076.1 GCF_937958535.1 uncultured Georgenia sp.
ACGGCGGGGAGATCAGCGCCGAGCGGCTGTGGGAGATCTTCTGCGACGAGTACCTCCCGGCGCCGGCCGACTCCGGCCTGGAGCGCTGGGGCCGCTTCGCGCTGCGCGGCACCACGCTGACCTCCGGCGGCGAGGGGGAGGGCGCCACGCTGTCCGTCACCCTCGTCGACGGCGGTGAGGAGCGGGCGCTGACCGCCACGGGCAACGGCCCGGTGGATGCCTTCACCAACGCCTTCGCCGAGCTCGGCGTGGAGGTCAACGTGCTCGACTACGCCGAGCACGCGCTGTCCACCGGGGGGGACGCGACCGCCGCGGCCTACGTCGAGTGCGAGGTCAACGGCCAGGTGCTGTGGGGGGTGGGTATCGACCCGTCGATCACCACGGCCTCCTTCCAGGCCATCGTCTCCGCCGTCAACCGCGCCGTGCGGTAGCGGGCCGCGCCGGCGGCCGGCCCAAGGCGTCGGCGGTCCGCCGCAGGCTTGGGCGCTGCCCCGCCGCAGGTGCGGTCAGGCACCCTCGGGCCCCGCGCTGCTGCGCGTCAGGTCAGGCGCCCTCGACCTCGGTGCGGGCGACGGGCCAGATGATCCGGGTGCGCCAGGTGGCCGGGTCGGGGTCGGACTGCGGGCCGGCCTCGTAGACCTCCCACATGTCGGCCTGGGTGCGGACGTCGTGCTCCACCGCCCACTGCTCGATCTGTGTGTACGTCTCGGGCAGCGCGTCGTAGCCGCCCTGGTGGATCGCCTCGATCGCCCGGGCGGCCGGCAGCGTCCCGGCCACGAGGTCCTCACCGTCGCCGCTCCACGGCTCGGTCAGCGGGAAGCCCGCCTCGACGTCGGCGACGTCGGTGGGGACCCCGCGGTAGCGCGCGAAGGGCGCACCGGCGATCCGGGCGCCGGCGCGTTCGACCTGGGCAGCGACGTCGTCGAACACCCGGGCGAAGAAGTCCGACAGCTCGGTCATCCGTACCTGGCGGCGGACGCCGACGGTGGGCCGCTCCTCGACGTCGATGAGCGAGATGGCGATCATGAGGTCCTCCCGGTCTGTCTCGTCAGGCAGTGTAGCTGTGCTGGGGCAGCAGCCCGGCGAGCTCGGCCCCCCAGGTCCGGGCCCGTTCCAGCTCGCCGTCGAGCAGCGGTCCCTCGGCGTCGCGGACGTAGAAGCTCTCCGGTGCCGCGATGAGGTCGGCCCCGCGCCGGCGCAGCACCTTGGCCGCCTTCCGGCCGGCATGGCCGGGCAGGTTGGGGTGCCGCACGTGGGTGTCGAACGCGGCCGCCCGGACATCGAGCGGCTCCGTGCCCTCGAGCCATTCCCGGATCCCGCGCTGCAGGGCGTGGCCGCCGCGGTCGGCGGCGTCCTGGCGGGTGCTCGGCCGGCTCATCCCCAGGGCGTGCGTCGGGCCGCCGACGACGAGGAGGTCGACCGCGAGCTCGTGCGGTGCGGGTGCGTGCTCGACGTCGAAGAGCTCGACGCGCACCCGGCCGCTCATCCCGGCGGCCACGGCCTCGGCCACGGCCCGGGTGTTGCCCCAGGCCGACTCGTACACCACTGCTGCGTCCATCGTGGCCCACCTCCTCGCGAGCCGAGCACTCGGAGCGGTGTTCGCGTCCGGAGCTCTCGGTACCACGGTAGGGCGCGTGCAGTGCGGACGGAAGGGCCGAAGGTCCGGCGAGCCGGTTCGCCGCCCGCCCACCACTCGCGCGACAATGGCGCGGTGAAGCTCTACCGGGACGAGGCCGTGGTGCTGCGCACCCACAAGCTCGGGGAGGCCGACCGGATCATCACGCTGCTCACCCGGCGGCACGGGCGGGTGCGGGCGGTGGCCAAGGGTGTGCGTCGCACGAGCTCGAAGTTCGGGGCGCGGCTGGAGCCGTTCACGCTCGTCGACGTCCAGCTCCACCGCGGACGCAGCCTCGACATCATCACCCAGGTGGAGGTCCAGGCCCCCTACGGCCGCACCATCGGGGTCGACTACGCCCTGTACACGACGGCCACCGCGATGGTCGAGACCGCGGAGCGGCTCACCGAGGAGGAGCAGGAGCCCACGCCCCAGCAGTACCTCCTCCTCGTCGGCGCCCTGCACGCGCTGGCCACCCGCCGTCACCCCGCACGGCTCGTCCTCGACTCCTACCTGCTGCGCGCGCTGGCCGTGGCCGGCTGGGCGCCGAGCTTCGACGACTGCGCCCAGTGCGGACGTCCCGGGCCGCACCACGCCTTCCACGTCGCCCAGGGTGGGGCGATGTGCGAGCGCTGCCGCCCACCGGGTTCCTCGGCCCCCGCACCGGGGACGCTCGATCTCCTCGGGGCGCTGCTGTCGGGCGACTGGGCGGCCGCCGAGGCCTCCGGCCGGCGTGAGCGGGACGAGGCCTCCGGGCTCGTCGCCGCCCACCTGCAGTACCACCTGGAGCGCCAGCTGCGCTCGCTGCGGCACGTGGAGCGGGTGTGACACCCCTCCCGCCCCCGCCGCACCCCTCCGGGGCCCGCCCGCCGCGCCTCGACCCCCGGCTCGTGCCCAAGCACGTGGCCATCGTCATGGACGGCAACGGGCGGTGGGCCAACGCCCGCGGCCTGCCCCGCACCGAGGGGCACCGGGCCGGGGAGGCGAGCCTGCTCGACGTGGTCGCCGGCGCCATCGAGATCGGCGTGACGCACGTGTCCGCCTACGCCTTCTCCACCGAGAACTGGAAGCGGTCCCCGGAGGAGGTGCGCTTCCTCATGGGCTTCAACCGCGACGTGCTCCGCCGTCGCCGCGACATCATGAACGAGTGGGGCGTGCGGGTGCGGTGGGCCGGGCGCCGGCCGCGGCTGTGGAAGTCGGTCATCGCCGAGCTCGAGGAGGCCGAGCGGCTCACCGCGGGCAACAGCGTGTGCACCCTGACGATGTGCGTGAACTACGGCGGACGCGCCGAGATCGCCGACGCCGCCCGCGCCGTCGCCCGCGAGGTGGCCGCCGGCCGCCTCGACCCGGAGCGGGTCACCGAGCGGACCATCGCGCGCTACCTCGACGAGCCCGACCTGCCCGACGTCGACCTGTTCCTGCGCACCTCCGGTGAGCAGCGGATCTCCAACTTCATGCTCTGGCAGTCCGCCTACGCCGAGCTCGTCTTCCTCGAGGAGCACTGGCCGGACGTCGACCGTCGCAGCCTGTGGCGGGCGATCGAGATCTACGCCTCCCGGGACCGCCGGTACGGCGGCGCGGTGGACGCCGCCAAGCCTCCGGCGAGCGACGGCGTCCGCTGACCCGCCCCGCCCGGTCTCCTCAGGGGAGGAGGTCGTCCTCCACCTCACGGGCCCGGCGCCGACGCAGCACGAGGAGGGCGACGACGGCGAGCACCAGGCCGAGCAGCACCGCGATGCCTGCGGGGGAGCCGGCCGCGGCGGCCAGCGCGGCGTTCCACACGGCGAACCCGATCGTGGAGTAGATCGCCGCCCAGGCGATCGCCCCGGGGACCTGGGCCAGGGTGAAGCGCAGCCAGTGGATCCGCAGGATCCCGGCGCCCAGCATGACCATGCTCTGGAAGCCCACGGTGAGGTAGGCGACCGGCACGATGACCAGCCCCCACCGGCGGATCGCGTCGACGCCCCGCTGCGCCCCCTCCCCGCTCAGCGCCCGGTGCGCCCGCAGCTGCCAACCGCCGGTGGGGTGGATGTGCTTGAGCGCCTGGACGGTGGCGATGCGCCCGATCCAGTACGTCCCCTGGCCGCGGAGCATGGCCCCGACGAGGAGGAAGCCGAAGACCAGCCAGAAGGGCAGCCCGGAGAGGAAGTCGGGCAGGTACTCAGGCACGGTCGTCCGAGCGGGAGCAGGCGGCGCACAGCCCGAAGAGGTCGAAGGTGTGCTCGAGCTCGGTGAAGCCGTGCGTCGCGGCCATCTCCTCGGCCCACGCCTCGACGAGCCCGCCGCTGATCTCCACGGTGGTGCCGCACCGCCGGCAGACGAGGTGGTGGTGGTGCTTGACGCTCTCGCAGCGGCGGTAGAGCGCCTCGCCGTCGTCGGTGCGCAGGACGTCGACCTCACCGGCCTCCGCCAGCGCCTGCAGGGTGCGGTAGACGGTGGCGAGCCCGATGGTGTCACCGGCCTCGCGCAGGGACTCGTGCAGCTGCTGCGCGCTGCGGAAGTCGTCGGTGCGCTCGAGGAGGGCGCTGACCGCGGCGCGCTGCCGTGTCATCCGGGGTCTCATGCTTCCTCGCGAACCAGCTCGACATCGTCCTGCACGTCCGGGTGCGGGTCGGACGACGGACGTCGACGCCCGAGCAACGGACGTACCAGCGATACTACGCCGAAGACGCCGATCGCCAGGACGACGATCATCGCCCCCGGCGACAGCGGGTAGGCGTAGGTGAGGGACAGGCCGGTGACGCTCACCGCCACCCCGATCGCCATCGCCAGCGTCATCGTCCCGCGGAAGGAGCGCATGACGAGCTGGGCGGAGGCGACCGGCACGATCATCAGCGCGGAGACCAGCAACACCCCGACCACGCGCATCGCCACCGAGACGGTGAGCGCGGCGAGCACGGCGACGACGATGTTGAGGAGCCGCACGGGCAGGCCGCTGGCCTGGGCGAACTCCTCGTCGTGGGAGAGCACGAACAGCGCGGGGCGCAGCCCGATCCCGACGGCGAGGATCGCCACGGCGAGCGCGACGGTGAGCCACAGGTCGGTGAGGGTGACCGCGGCGATCGAGCCGAAGAGGTACCCGGTGAGGTTGGCGGTCGTGCCCCCGGCCATCCCGATGAGCAGGACGCCGCCGGCGATGCCGCCGTAGAAGAGGAGGGCGAGGGCGACGTCGCCGCTCGTGCGGCCGCGTGCGCGGACGACCTCGATGAGCACGGCACCGACGACGGAGGCGACGACGGCGCCCGGGACGGCGAGCACGTCGTGCGGGCTCAGGCTCAGCGCCCCGCCGACCAGCCAGCCGACGGCGACGCCGGTGAGCGCCATGTGCCCGATCCCGTCGCCGAGGAGGGCGAGGCGGCGCTGGACGAGGTAGGTGCCGATGACCGGGGCGACCAGCCCGACGAGCACCGCGACGATGAGGGCGCGCTGCATGAGCGGGCTGGTGACCATGTCGAGGAGCAGGCTCATGACAGCTCCAGGCGCAGCTCGGGGCCGTGCGGGTCGGGCACGTCGTCCTCGTCGTGGGGGTGGAGGTGCTCGTGCTCGGGGCCGCGGTGGCCGGGTGCGGCCGGTGGGGGAGCGCCGTCGTGGACGACCCGTCCGTGGCGCAGGACGACGGCGCGCTGGAGCAGGCCGGCGAGCGAGCCGAGCTCGTGGAGGACGGTGAGCACGCTCGTCCCACGCTCGCGCAGGCCGGTGAGGGTGGCGGCCAGGGCCTCCTGGGAGGCGCGGTCGATCCCGGTGAGCGGCTCGTCGAGGATGAGCAGGTCCGGCCGCCGCACGAGCGCGCGGGCGATGAGCACCCGCTGCTGCTGGCCGCCGGAGAAGACGCTGACCGTCTCGCCTGCGCGGTCGGCCAGACCGACCTCGTCGAGTGCGGTCAGGGCGAGGTCGTGCCAGCCGCGCGGCGGGCGCAGCCGGCCGTTGTCGAGGAGCCCGGAGGCCACCACCTCCAGCGCCGTGGCGGGGGTGCCGGACGCTGCTCCCACCCGCTGGGGGACGTAGCCCACGCGCCGCCAGGGGACCCGGCGGTGCGCCGTGGCCACGTCCACGCCGAAGACCTCGACGGTCCCGGAGGTCACCGGCACCACGGAGAGCAGCGCCTTGACGAGGGTGGACTTCCCTGAGCCGTTGGCCCCCATGAGGGCCACGGTCTCGCCGTCGCGCACGACGAGGTCGACCCCCTGGAGGATGCGCGCGCCACCGAGCGTCACGTGGAGGTTGCGGACGTGCACCGGCGGGGTCATGGGTCCGTATGCTGTCACGTCCGGTCGGGCGACGGTGAGGTCGGAGGTCATGCCGGCTCACACCCCAGGGCGTCCTGCAGCGCGCCGAGGTTCGCCCGCATGACGTCGACGTAGTCGGCGGAGGCGTCCTGCTGGTTCTCCAGCGGGTCGAGGACAGCGGTGCGCAGCCCCAGGTCGGCGGCGAGGGCCTCGCTGACCGCGGGGCTGAGCAGGGACTCCACGAAGACGGTGTCGACGTCGTGCTCGGCGACGACGTCGGCGATCTCGGCGAGGCGGGCGGGGGAGGGCTCGGCGTCCGGGTCGATGCCGGACAGCCCCTCCTGGTGGAGGCCGTGCTTGGTGGTGAGGTACCCGTAGGCCTCGTGGGCGACGACGATGGTGCGGCGCTCGCAGCGGGCGAGGCCCGCGGTGATCTCGGCGTCGAGCTCCTCGAGGGTGGCGACGACGCGGTCGGCGTTCTCCCGGTAGGTGGTCGCGCCGTCGGGGTCGAGCTCGGCGAGCTCGTCGGCCAGCGCGTCGGCCACCTCGGCCAGGCGCGCCGGGTCGAGCCAGAAGTGCGGGTCGAGCGGTGCCCCGTCGGCGTGGTCGTCCTCGTGGGGGTGGTCCTGGTCGTCCGCGTGGTCGTGGTCGTGGTCGGCGTGGTCGTGGCCGGTCTGCGCTGTGGTGAGCAGCGCGGTGTGCTCGCCGGCGTCGAAGGCGCGGGCGCCGGTGACGTCGACCGCCTCGTCGACCGCCGGTTGGAACCCCGAGACGTAGAGGACGAGTGCGGCCTCCTCGAGCTCGGCGACGGTGCGCGGGGCCAGCTCGACGTTGTGCGGGTCCGCCCCCGGCGGGGTGATGCTGCCGACCTCGACCCGGTCGCCGCCGATCTCGGCGGCGAGGTACTCCAGCGGGTAGAAGCTCGCCAGCACGGTCGGGGCGCCCTCGCCGCCGCCGTCGTCGCGGGCGGTGTCGGAGAAGGCGGCGCAGCCGGTGAGGGCCACCGCGGCGAGCGAGGTGACAGCGAGGAGGCGAGGGCGGATCATGAGACTCATTCTCAAGAGGGGTGAGAATCATTGTCAACTCGGCCGGGTGCGCGTCGGAGGTCGGCGGACCGGTAGGTTAGTCCGGTGCCCGGGCGCCGTCCGGGACCGTGCCGAGTGCGCACCAGCCAGGTGCGGACCTGACGAGACTGGAGTGATTCACGTGGCCGCAGCGCCTTCTCGACTGGATTCCGTCGTCAACCTCGCCAAGCGGCGAGGTTTCGTCTTCCCGAGCGGGGAGATCTACGGCGGCACTCGGTCCGCGTGGGACTACGGACCGCTGGGTGTCGAGCTCAAGGAGAACATCAAGCGCCAGTGGTGGCGCCACATGGTGACCTCCCGGGAGGACGCGGTCGGTCTGGACTCCTCGATCATCCTGCCTCGCCAGGTGTGGGTGGCCTCCGGTCACGTGGGGGTCTTCACCGACCCGCTGACCGAGTGCCTCTCCTGCCACAAGCGCTACCGCGCCGACCAGCTGGAGGAGGAGTTCGAGGAGAAGAAGGGCCGTGCCCCCGAGGGCGGGCTGGCCGAGATCTCCTGCCCGAACTGCGGCACCCGCGGCAAGTGGACCGAGCCGCGTGACTTCAACATGATGCTCAAGACCTACCTCGGCCCGATCGAGGACGAGTCCGGTCTGCACTACCTGCGCCCGGAGACCGCGCAGGGCATCTTCGTCAACTTCCTCAACGTCATGACGGCGTCGCGGAAGAAGCCGCCGTTCGGCATCGGCCAGATCGGCAAGTCCTTCCGCAACGAGATCACGCCGGGCAACTTCATCTTCCGCACGCGGGAGTTCGAGCAGATGGAGATGCAGTTCTTCGTCGAGCCGGGGACCGACGCGGAGTGGCACCAGTACTGGATCGACAACCGCAAGGCCTGGTACGTCGACCTGGGCATCAAGGAGGAGAACCTGCGGCTGCGGGAGCACTCCCCGGACGAGCTGTCCCACTACTCCAGCCGCACGGTGGACATCGAGTACCGCTTCGGCTTCCAGGGCAGCGAGTGGGGCGAGCTCGAGGGCATCGCCAACCGCACCGACTTCGACCTCAAGACCCACAGCGAGCACTCCGGGCAGGACCTGTCGTACTTCGACCAGACGAAGAACGAGCGCTGGGTGCCCTACGTCATCGAGCCCTCGGCGGGCCTCACCCGTTCGCTCATGGCCTTCCTCGTCGACGCGTACAGCGAGGACGAGGCGCCCAACGCCAAGGGCGGGGTCGACAAGCGCACCGTGCTGCGCCTCGACCCGCGGCTCGCGCCGGTCAAGGCGGCCGTGCTGCCGCTGTCGCGCAACGAGAAGCTCTCCCCGGTGGCGCGCGAGCTCGCCGCGGACCTGCGCAAGTACTGGAACGTGGAGTTCGACGACGCCGGCGCGGTGGGCCGCCGCTACCGGCGCCAGGACGAGATCGGCACCCCGTTCTGCGTCACGGTGGACTTCGACTCCCTGGAGGACCAGGCGGTCACCATCCGGGACCGCGACTCGATGGCCCAGGAGCGGGTGGCGCTCAGCCAGGTGCAGGGCTACCTCGCCGAGCGGCTGATCGGCTCCTGACCGCCGCCTGACCACCACCGCCGCGGCGGGCCCTGCGGGGCCTGCCGCGGCGTGCGCCGTCGGGCGCGGGCTGCTCG
>NZ_CALGNQ010000077.1 GCF_937958535.1 uncultured Georgenia sp.
GGTGCTGCTGTACACGCTGTGGTCCGGGTTCCGCGCCTCGGTGCTCACCGACTTCGCGCAGGTCATGGCGATGCTCGGGGCCGTGGTCGTCATCATCCCGGTGGTCTTCTTCGCCGCCGGGGGCCCGGACATCTTCACCCAGGGCGCTGCCCACGTGACGGCGCAGCAGCAGAGCTTCTTCTCCTCCGACGCCTTCCTCAACCAGGGCGCGCCGTACATTGCCGCCGTGCTCGCGTACGCGATCGGCAACCAGACCATCGCCCAGCGGTTGTTCGCCGTGCGGGAGGACCTCATCAAGCCGACCTTCGTCACCGCGACCGTCGGCTACGGCGCCACGGTCATCGGCGTCGGGATGCTCGGCGTGCTCGCCCTCTACCTCGGGCTCGAGCCGGCCGGCGGAGACGTCAACAACCTCATCCCGCAGCTGGCCACCACCTACCTCGGCCCGGTGCTCCTCGCCGTCTTCTTCGTCATGATCATCGGCGCGCTGTCGTCCACCGCGGACTCCGACCTCGCCGCGTTGAGCTCGATCATGATGGCCGACATCTACGGCCAGAACGTGGCCGGCCGGCGCCGCGCCAACCCGCGCACCATGCTCCTCGTCGGCCGCGTGACGATGGTCGCGGCCACCGCGGCGGCGCTGTACTTCGCCAGCGGGCAGATGAACATCCTCGACCTGCTCGTCTTCGTCGGGGCACTGTGGGGTGCGCTCGTCTTCCCCGTTATCGCCAGCTTCTACTGGGGCCGGGTGACCAACCTTGCCTTCACCGCCGGGGCGCTGAGCGCCGTGGCGATCTTCGTCCCGGTCCGTTTCGAGCTGCTGCCGATGGCGGGGCTGGTCGCCCTCGGTGTCGACGTCCTGTCGGTCATCGGCGTCGGCGTCGTCCTCGGGCTCATGTGCTTCGGCTTCTTCGGGCTGCGGGTCGCCGTCTCGGTGGGGGCCGTGGCGACCGTCGTCGTGGCGCCGTTCGGAATCGGCTTCTTCCACGACTACACGGTGCTCAGTGCCTCGCTCGTCGCCTATGCGGTGAGCACGATCGTGTGCTTCGGCCTGACGCTGCGGAACCGGGAGAGTTTCGACTTCTCCCTCATCGCCGAGAGCACCGGTGACTTCGACACCGACGACGACGTGCCGTCGGCCGACGACCGTGACGCTGCCACCACCCCTACCCGCTGAGAAAGGCAGGAGAGCAGTGCTGACCGTCTACGTGCTCATGTGGCCGGCGATCGTCGCCGCCGTCCTCTTCTTCATCGCCCGCGGCTTCTTCCGCGACTGGCGCGCGGCCCGGCGGGAGGGGCGCCCGATCATCTGATCCGGTGGCCGGCCGCGGAGGGGGCGCGGCCGGCCCACGCCCGTCGGGGGCGACTCAGCGCACGCCCCGCATCGCGCGGGTGATCCGCGGCGAGAGGGCGAGCAGCACGAGCCCGATGGCGATGGTGACGGCACCGAGGATGCCGAAGTACGGGGCCTCGTTCTCCTCGCTGTAGAACCCGGCCAGGCTCCCGGACAGCGCGGTGCCCAGGGCGAGGGACAGGTAGAACAGCGCCACCATGATGACCGGGTAGGCCTTCGGGGCGAGCTTGGTCGACAGCGACAGCCCCACCGGGGAGAGCATGAGCTCACCCATCGTGGCGACCACCATGATGAGCGCCACCCACAGCACCGGCACCGCCGCCGTGCCCACCATGGGCAGGAAGATGAGGAACGCCGCGCCCATGAACATGATGCCGAGGCTGAACTTCACCGGCGTCGTCGGCTGACGGGTCCCGAGCTTCGTCCACAGGGTCGCGAAGACGGGCGCCAGGAGGATGATGAAGAACGGGTTGAAGGACTGCACCCAGGAGATCGGCATCGTCCACCCGCCCAGGTCACGGTCCAGCCGGGTGTCGGAGTAGATCGTGATCACCGTGAACTGCTGCTGGAACAGCGCCCAGAACGCGGCCGACCCGATGAACATCGGGATGAAGGAGACCACCCGGGAGTGCTCGTCGCGGTCGATCTGCTTGCTGGTCAGGAGGATCGCGAAGAGGATGACGGCGGTGACGACGATGGCCCCGACGACGACGTCGGCCAGGTTGTCCGCGCTGAGCAGGCCGGTGAGGACCGCACCGACCACGACGGCGACAGCCACGACACCGATGACGGCGTACCGGCCGTAGTGGCTGCGGGGCAGCGGGTTGGGCACGTGGTGCACCGACTCCGGCAGGTTCTTCCGGCCCAGGGTGTACTGCACCAGCCCGATCGCCATCCCGATCGCCGCGAGCCCGAACCCCAGGTGGAAGCCGACCTGCTGCTGGGCCAGACCGGTGAGCAGCGGACCGATGAGCCCGCCGATGTTGATCCCCATGTAGAAGATGGAGAACCCGGCGTCCCGTCGCGGGTCGTCGCGGGAGTACAGGGTGCCGACGAGGTTGGTGATCGTCGCCTTGAGCCCGCCGGAGCCGACGGCGACGAGGATGAGGCCCGCCGCCAGGCCGGCGACCCCCGGCAGCACGGCCAGGGAGATGTGCCCGAGCATGATGAGGACGGCGCTGGCGAACATCGTCCGCTCGGAGCCGAACAGCCGGTCGGCCACCCAGCCGCCGAGGATGGAGAAGAGGTAGACCGAGCCGCCGTAGGCGCCCACGATCCCGGCGGCCACCTCACGGTCGAGCGCCAGCCCGCCGTCGGTGGTCTGGAAGTACATGTAGAGCAGGACGATGCCCTGCATGCCGTAGAACGAGAACCGTTCCCACAGCTCGACGCTGAAGAGGTTCGCCAGCCCGCGTGGCTGGCCGAAGAAGGTCCGCCCTCCGGTGGGCGCACGGCCCGGGGCAGCGGGAGACGAGGCGGCGGTGGCAGGGTCCTCCGAAGCCATGCGCCCCATGGTCCACCTCCGGGCGGCGACTCGCACCCGGAGGCGTTCTCGAGCGGAGCGCCGCCGGCCGGCCGCGCAGCCGGACAGGTCGTGCGTCCGGCCGGACGACCCGACGGTCGGGGCCTGGGGACCACGACCCCGACCGTCGAGCGTTCAGCCGGTCGTCAGGGTGATCAGACGTCGTCCTCCCACAGGGTCAGGGTGAGGATCGCCGAGTAGCTTCCGGGTGCGACGTCGCTGGGGGTCTTGAGGAACAGGGCAGCGTCCGCCTGCCACTCCCCGGTGGCGTCCTGTGCCTCGGCCGAGTCCCAGGCCAGTGCGAGGAGCTCCTCGGCTACCAGGCCGACCGCGTCCTCGCCCTCGTCGAGCGCGGTGAGCACCTCGTCGCCGGCCGAGACCATGCCGTCGTCGGTGATGAGGCGGGGCGTCCAGCCCACGTGGTCCGGGCCGATCTCCGGGAGCCCCTCGGCAGTGAAGGCCGAGGACTGACCGGTGACGTACCAGAACACACCCTCCGGTACCTCCGGGCGGTCATCGCTCACCGTCACCGTGGGCAGCGTGCCGTTGAACTGACGCACGTCCGGGTCGCCGGACTCCACCTCGGTCAAGGCTGTGGAGTCAGCCGCCACGCTCATGGTCAGTGCGCCGACCGGCTCGTACGGCGCGATCTCGACATCGACGTCGACGTCCCCGCCGGCGATGTCGTCGGCGACGGCCACCGCTGCACTGCTCACCAGGAGCAACGCTCCCGTGACACCGAGGCCGGCCCGAGCAAGCAGGCGTTTCCTCTCCACGCGTCCCTCCCCACTCTCGGGAGATGTCGTCGAGCCGAACCGTCGCAGGAGCCGACCGTGCGGTCGTGTCGCGGCCTGCGGCCGACCCGCCCTGTCCTGCTCCGGGTGGTCCGCACGATGTGAGCAGTGCCTATCCACAGTCCACCGCCTCGTATGCCGCCTCAGCGGTAGAGGATCGATCGGCGATGCTCGCGATGACGCTGACCGTGCCTGCCTCCAGTGCACTCTGCCGTGTGGTGAACGTGTGGAAGGCGTGCTTCCCGACGGCGACCTCGTCGAACCGGCGGCTGCCGTAACCCGTTACCAGCTCGATGGACGCCGGGGCCTCATCGGTGTTGAGGGCGCGAACTGCCAGGTGCGCCCGCCCAGCCACACAGCGGGGCTGGACCTCCACCTCCACCGACACCTCATCCCGGTCCGTCGGGATCATCCCCTTCTCGGCGACGAGGCTGTAGTTCTCGCCGAAGACGCTGAACTCGGCGATCCCCACCGTGACGTCCTCTGTCGTGCCGGTGATCCTCAGCCGCACGGCGTGTGTCAGCACTCGGTCGAAGGTGACGTAGTCAGCGGTGTACGCAGTGGTGTTGTCGCTCCTGTCCACCAGCGGCTGCCAGGAGTTCGACTCGATGTCGCGGTACTCCAAGGTGTACTGCACCGCGTTGTCCCTCGTGAACTCGTGCCCGATCTCCTTCCACTGGATCTGCGCCGCGGAGATGTAGTACGGGTTCCCGAATCCGCTGATGTAGGTCGGCTCCTTGTCGTCCTCGGCCGGCTGCCACCAGGTCGCGAGGGACCGGTCCGCCGCGTAGTACGGCGTGCGGCCGGGGGCGTAGCTGCTGGTCCAGTACGCCGAGGTGAGCGTGCTCACGTTGTACAGCCCGACGTCGCGTCGGCCGTCGATCTCGTGTCCCGGGGCCAGCTGGGGTGTGTTCGACAGCTCGCAGCTCAGCGCGCCCGTGGGCCCGACCTCGCACGTGTCCATCCCCAGCCGTCGTTCGAAGCCTGTCTCGTAGGCGATGACGTAGGTGTAGAAGAAGATGATGTTCCCGTCGTCGTCGACCAGGAAGGAGCCGTGCCCCGCGTTGGGGTAGAGCGCGCTCGGGTAGTTGCTCTGCGGGCCGTAGCCGATCGGGTTCACCTGCCCCTCCGGCAGGCTGTACTCCCCCAGCGGGCTCTGCGATGACACGACTCCGGCGGAGTAGCCCGTGTGCTCCGAACCGCCGGCCACGACCTGCACGTAGTACGTGTCACCGACCTTGAACATCTGGCCGCCCTCGACGTACCCGTGGGTGAAGCCCTGTTTGTTCTCGCCGATGTGCTGCCACTCCTGGGTCGGGTCGAAGTCGAAGAGCACGACGGGCTCGGTCAGCACCCTCGTCGGATCTGTCGGATCGAGCTCGACGCCCATGATCGGCGCGCCGAGGTTGTAGACCAGGTACAGGCGGTCGTCCGTGTCCAGGAAGAACTGGACGTCGCCGGCCGAGAGCGTCCTGCCGTCCAGATGTCTGGGCCATCCGATCTCCGTCCACGGGCCGGTGGGCGAGTCCGCGACGTAGAACGGTGTCCAGTTGCCCGCCATGTAGAACTTCTCACCGACCTGGACGACGGTCGGGGCAGTGAGGCCCACATTCATCTCGTGGGGGGTCCATGTGAGGTAGTCCGTCGTGGACCAGACCACACGGCTGTTGACCTCATTTCCGAGGCCACCGGATGCGTACAGGTAGATGGTCCCGTCGACGTTCAAAGCACTGAAGTCCGCGGCCGTCCGAAAGGCGTTCTCGCCTATGCCGGAGAAATTCTCTCCTGGACCGACGAAACCGGACTTCGACAGGCCGGACAGAGTCCGCCCGTCTGCTGCCGTCCACTCGGGTTTCGCCAGGATCTGCAACATCCTGGCCGACACATTCGCAACGCCCTCTTCGGTGGGCGGCATGGTGGTCGGATTGCCGTCCACCTCCATGGACGGCAGGTTGATCGGGTTCGTGTACGTCAGGCTCATGTCGACGTCGGTCAGCGGCACCTTCCCGGCAGGGCTTCCCCACGGCGTCGACTCCCTGGCTCCCGACGCCGCACCGTCCGCACCGGAAGTCGGGGCGGGTGCCCCGGCGGCGCCCCCGGCTGCGACGAGGCTGGCGGCGACCAGGGCACCCGCCACGACCAGGGCTGCCGAGGTCTGCGCCATACCGCGCCGGCCCCCTCGCCCTTTTCGGGCTGTCTCTTCATCCACCATTGGATCTCCCGTCCTGCGACTTTGCAGATCTCGCACGGTCCGGTCGACTTCAGCGAACCAGCGAGCGGCCAACGTTAACGCTCACACTGATAGGCCCAGCACCGAGTGTGGCGAGGGTTGCAGGTGGTGTCAACCGTTGCTGCCGGAAAGGCGACCGGGCATGGCGGAGCACCCGCGCCCCGACATGACGATCCTCAGGAGTCGGGGAGGTCGTCGACGGGTCGGACCGTCGATGGGGGCGACCCCACGTGTGCGGCGGAGGACACCGAGCGATCCGACCCGCCGTGGCGCAGCGACCGGTCCGACACTCCCCGACGGCTGCCTGCGCGGACTGCTGCAGTCGGAGCAGGTCGCGTCCGGGCGGCACCTACCGGGCCGGAGCGGCGTCTGTGGCTAGAGCAGCTCGGCGCGGAGCCGGTCGGGGGACTTGGGCGAGAGCAGCCCGGGCGGCACGTCGAAGACGGTGTGCGCGCCGACCTGGCCGCGTGCGTTGAGCCGGGCGGCGGCACGGGCGTAGGCGACGAGCACGCTCGCGGTGAACTCCGGGTTGTGGTCCACCCGGAGGCGGTACTCCACGACGTGGCCGTGCCCCCCGCCGGTGGTGCCGCTGCGGATGACGAACCCGCCGTGCGGCATCGCGCTGTGGTCGCGGGCCAGCTCCTCGGCGGTGACGAAGTGGACGGTGGTGTCGTAGTCGGCGAAGTAGTGCGGCATCTCGACGATGGCCCGCTCCACCTCGGCCGGGTCGGCCCCGTCCTCCAGGACGACGTAGCACTCGCGGGTGTGCTTCTCCCGGGTGGAGAGCTCGGGCCGGGAGCCGCTGCGCACCGCCTCGACCGCCGCCTCGGAGGGCACGGTGTACTGGACGCCGGCCGCGACACCCGGCACCCGCCGGACGGCGTCGGAGTGGCCCTGGCTCAGGCCCGGACCCCAGAAGCTGTAGGTCTCGCCGTCGGGCAGGAGGGCCTCCCCGAGCAGGCGGTTGAGCGAGAACATCCCCGGGTCCCAGCCCACGGAGATGACCGCGGTCTTGCCACCGGCGCGCGCCGGGGCGTCCACCGCCGCGAAGTACTCCGGGATGCGGGCGTGGGTGTCGAAGCTGTCCACGGTGGTGAAGTGCGCGGCCAGCACCGGGCCCTGCTGCGGCAGGTCCTCCTTGGAGCCGCCGCACAGGACGAGGACGTCGACCCGGTCGCGGTGCTCGAGGATCTCGTCCCACGCGACGACCGGGGTGTGGGGCGTCGGCGGGGTGATCGTCGCCGGGTCGCGGCGGGTGAAGACGGCGTGGAGCGTCATGTCCGGGTTCTGCCCGACGGCGGCGGCGACCCCCCTGCCGAGGTTCCCGTAGCCGGCGATCCCGATCCGCAGCTGTGCCATGTGCGCGTCTCCTCCCGTTACTGCTGGCCCGGCCACGGTACTCGGCCAGGGCCGGGCCGCGGGCGGACGGCTCACGAGGTGGTGACTAGCCGCGACCCACCCAGCGGTGCACCCGAGGCCGGGCACGCAGCCGGTGGGAGAGCGGGGCGACGAGCTGCCGTCCCGCGAGCGGCTCCCGCAGGAGGCGCACGGTCGCAGCATAGGGCGGCCCGGCGTGCGGGAGCGGTCAGGGTCACCGCGGGCGGAGCGGCCACCCGCTCTCCCGCGCGACCTCCCGCCAGACCTCGACGAAGGCGGCCCGGGCGTCCGCCGCCCGGGCCCGGCACCGCTCTGCGACAGCGGCCAGGTCGGCAGCCTCCCGCTCCGTGCTCGTCGTCTCGACGAGCCCGGCGAGGAGCTCCCCGAGCGTGACGGCGTCCCGCTCGTCCCCGAGCGCCTCCTGCACCCGTTCCATCCCCGCGGCGTAGCGCCGGGCCGGCTCCCCGACGGCCGGTGCGACCGCCTCGGCGGCGTACCGCGCCCGCTTGGCCGCCTTGCGGACCTCGTGGTGCAACCGGTCCCGCTCCGCGGGCGATATCGCCACCTGCGCCGCCCGGTAGCGACGCCGCACCCGCCGGTCGGCCCTGCGCACGAGCCGGGTGAGCTCCTCGGACGCGGGGCGGTCGGCGCGGGCGGAGAGCGGGGGGCGGGACCGCAGCTGCTCGAGCCCGGCGCGCAGCCGGTCCCACCACGGACCCGCCAGCGCGCCCGTGACCGCCGCGTGCGCGGTCCGCCCGCGCTGGGAGAGCAGCCGGTCGAGACGCTCGGCGACCCGACCGTCCTGTCCGGGCAGCGCCGCCCGCGTGTCCCGGACCACCTGGACGTCCCGCAGCGCCCCGAGGACGCCGCCGAGCCGGCGCAGCTCCTCCCGCAGCGGCTCGCTGCGCTCCCGGTCGAGCAGTGGACGGAAGGTGCGCAGGGTGGAACGCAGCCGCCGGATGGCCACCCGCACCCGGTGCACGGCGTCGGCGTCACCCGCCCGTGCCTCCTCCGCGCCGGCCAGGACGACGTCGACCTGCGCGCCCAGGTAGGCGAGCACGACGTCACCGGCGGTGAGGTCGGTGCCCGCAGCCCCGGTGGACGAGCGCACCATGGTCCCAGGATGGCGCAGGTGGGTGCCGCGGTCCGCGCCGGCATGCCGCACCGGATCGGGCCGGTCCGGGTGCGGCGGACCGGTACCCTCCACCCAGGCCGCCGGCGGCCGCGCTCGTCCCCGTCCCCTGGAGCTTCGATGACCGAGCTTGCGATCGACACCCGCGCGCTGCGCAAGACCTACCGCCGCCGCGGGGGTGGCAGCGTCGGAGTCGAGGGGCTCGACCTGCACGTCCCGGTGGGTGGGGTGCACGGCTTCCTCGGCCCGAACGGGTCGGGCAAGACGACGACGATCCGCATGCTCCTCGGGCTCATCCGCCCGGACGCGGGGACCATGCGGATCTTCGGCCACCCGGTGCCGGAGCGGCTGCCCGACGTCATCGGCCGGGTGGGTGCGATCGTCGAGTCGCCGAAGTTCTTCCCCTCCTTCACCGGGCGGCGCAACCTCGAGCTGCTCGCCGGGGCGATCGGTGCCCCGGCGGGCAGGGTGGACGAGGTGCTCGCGGCCACCGCTCTGGACCAGCGCGCCCGCGACCCGTACCGGACCTACTCCCTGGGCATGAAGCAGCGGCTCGCCATCGCCGCGACCCTCCTGAAGTCCCCCGACCTGCTCATCTTCGACGAGCCGACCAACGGCCTGGACCCCGGCGGCATCCGTGAGGTCCGCGAGACCATGCGGCGCCTGGGGGAGGAGGGCCGCACCGTCCTGGTCTCCAGCCACATCCTCGCCGAGGTGGAGCAGGTGGCCGACACCGTCTCCATCATCGGGCGCGGCCGGCTGCTCGCCGAGGGCCGCGTCGCCGACGTCATCGGCAGCCGGCTCGGGACCGCAGCCGTCCGGGTCGGCGTGGCCGACCCCGACCGCGCTGAGCGGCTGCTCGCCGAGGCGGGGCTGCGCGTGCGGCGCGACGGGGACCTCCTGCGGGTGCGCGGCGCCGAGGACCCCGCCCGCATCACCGAGCTGCTCGCGCGCCAGGATCTCTACGTCCACGAGCTGACCCCGGAGCGGCGCGACCTGGAGCGGGTCTTCCTCGACCTCACCGCCGGCGAGGGCCTCGACCAGGTCCCCGCCGGCCGCCACGCCGGTGCGCGAGCGGGCGGCGGTGAGGCCCGGTGACGCGGCTGCTGCGGGTCGAGCTGCGCCGGCTGTTCTCGCGGCAGCTCGTCGTCCTCACCATGGTCGGGGTGCTCGCCGCGACCCTCCTCGTGCTGTGGGGGGCATGGACCAGCTCCCAGCCGATGTCCCCCGCCGAGCTCGAGCAGGCCGAGCAGCTCTACCAGCAGGAGCTGGCGTTCTGGGAGGAGCACGGCGAGGAGCAGGTCGCCCAGTGCCGGGAGGCCGAGGCGGAGGAGCGCGAGCTCACCGGGGAGGACCTCGACTTCGGGTGCGACGAGATGGAGCCCCGGCGCGAGTGGTTCGTCATGACCGCACCACCGCTGGAGGAGAGCATGCCCGGGCACCTGGCGGGCTACGCCTCCCTCCTCCTGCTCGGCACGCTGCTCGTGGGGGCCACCTTCACCGCGGCGGAGCTGAGCACCGGCGCGATGAGCACCTGGCTGAGCTTCGAGCCACGCCGGCTGCGGGTCTATGCCTCCAAGGTGGCCGCGGCCGCGCTCGGGGTGGTGCCCGTCGCCGTGCTCGGGGTGGCGCTCGCGGTCGCCGGCGCGGCAGTCATCGGCAGCCATTTCGGGCTGGCGGACGGGATGGGCCGCGCGGAGTGGGCCGACACCGGGTGGATGGCGGTGCGGACAGTGGCGCTCGCCGTCGGCGGGGCGCTGCTGGGGGCGGCGCTCGGCTTCCTCCTCCGGCACACCGCCGCCGTGCTCGGGGTGTCCCTCGGGTACTTCGTCGGGGAGCAGATGCTCGCCGCGCTCGTCCCGCGGCTGCAGCCGTGGGTGCTGAGCCGCAACGTCGAGGGCTGGCTGCGCAACGGCACCGTCTACTGGGTGGAGGAGTGCCGCTCCGACGGGGCGGGCTTCATGTGCGACTACGTCGAGCACACCCTGTCGTTCGCGCACAGCACCGTGTTCCTCGCCGTCGTGTCCGCGGTGCTGGTCGCCGTGGCGGCGCTCGTCTTCCTGCGGCGCGACGCCATCTAGGGCGGGGCGGCGCGGGCGACCTCCGCGGCGAACCGCTCCAGCGCCGCCTGCCCGACGACGTCCTCGGCGAGCAGCGGCAGCTCGACGAGCGGCACCTGCGGCAGGGCCTCCCGGACGGTGGCCAGGTGCACCTCCTCCTGGGCCCGCCGCCGGGCGAGGAAGTCGCCGCGGTCGGCGGGGGATCGCTTGTTGACGACGAGTGCGCCCACCCTCACCCCGGCCCGGGTCAGCCGCTCGTGCAGCTCGACCGTCTCGAGCGCGGGCAGGCGCTCGGCCGCGAGGACGATGACGAACGCGGTGCGCTCCGCGTCGGTGAGCACCTCGCGCAGGGCGGCGAAGCGGGTGCGCCGGCGCAGCAGGATGCGGCGGATCTCCCGGTCCCGCTCCGCCCGTCGGTCCCGGCGGTGCCCGGTGCCGACGACGTCGCCCGACCCGTCGTCGTCCAGGCCGCGCAGCGCTGCCCCGAACCGGGCCGAACGGTCCTGGCGCCGCAGCAGCCCCTCCGTCCACTCCGTCATCGTCTCCGGCAGGGTCATCAACCGGGCGGTGTGCCCGGACGGCGCGGTGTCGAAGACGACGAGGTCGTGGTCGCTGGTCTCGAGCACCTCGGCGATCCGCTCGAGCACCGCGGCCTCATGGGTGCCGGGAGCGTCGCGTGCGAGGTCGAGGTGCCGGGT
This sequence comes from uncultured Georgenia sp., assembly GCF_937958535.1. Classification (GTDB taxonomy): domain Bacteria; phylum Actinomycetota; class Actinomycetes; order Actinomycetales; family Actinomycetaceae; genus Oceanitalea. Next base: position 11,168 of record NZ_CALGNQ010000077.1, read on the forward strand.
CACCTCACCGGACAGGTGCTCGGGCATGAGTCGGCGCAGTGTGCGGCCGACCGCGGCGAGGTGCTCCTCGGTGGTGCGCTTCGGGTCCACCTCCAGCCCGTCCAGGCCGGGAGCGAGCGGGACAGGGCGGTCGCCCACCGGCCGCTCCCACAGGTGGCCCAGGTTGTGCGCCGGGTCGGTCGAGACGACGAGCACGCGGCGCCCGGCTCGGGCCTGCGCCAGCGCGACGGCGGAGGCCACCGCCGTCTTTCCGACCCCGCCCTTGCCGCCGACGAGCAGCACCCGCCGGCGGGAGGCCAGCCCTAGCAGCACGAGAGGTGGTCCAGCGGTGAGCGCTCCATCCCCATGCGGCGGTGCCAGTCGTGGAAACGGTCGTACATGACGGGCAGGAGCTCCACCGTGTAGTAGCTCACCGGGTTGGGCACCCCGAGCACCTCGGCGAGCACGACCATCATGAAGAGGTCGTCCTCGTCGCGCTGCGCCCGGGCGAAGGTTCGCCGGTAGGGGGCGACGTAGAGCTCGCGCAGGCCCGCGGCAAGGCGGGCCCGCGCGGAGCGTGCGGACGTGCGGGTCATCCCTCGACGTTGGTCTCCAGCTCGGCCTGACGGTCGTGCTCGTCGGCGTCCTCGGGCAGGTGGCGCGCCCGCGTCATGGCGATCGTGGCCTCGAGGACCACCCAGAGGGCCGCGACGATGATGACGAGGTCGAGGGCCAGGAGCAGCCAGTCGCGGTTGGACCAGAAGGTCCCGACCTGGACGATGGCGGCCGCGAGGGACATCGCGAAGACGAACACGAGCGGGAGCAGGACGGGCAGTACCGGGCGGCGCTTGCGCAGGAGCATCACCGCGACGATGGAGAGCGTGAGCCCGGCCAGGAGCTGGTTCGTGGTGCCGAAGAGCGGCCAGATGACCATTCCGCCCGAGCCGTCGGAGCTCACACTGAAGGCGAGACCGAGACCGAAGACGAGGACGATGACGGTCGCCCACAGGGTGCTGACCCGCTTACCGACGAGGTCGAGCGCCTCCTGGACGACGTAGCGCTGGAGACGGACGCCGGTGTCCATCGTCGTTGCGGCGAACAGCACCGCCATGGTGGCCAGGATCGTGGCGCTCAGCGACGGCGGGATGCCCAGGCCGGCGTTCATGATGGTGCCCCCGCCCTCGACGAAGGCTGCGACCCCGCCCTGGTTGAAGGCGGAGTAGACGGCCTCCCAGTCGGCCAGGGTCCGGTAGCCGGCGGTGGCCGCGATGATCGACCCGAGGGCGAGCAGACCCTCCCCGACTGCGCCGAAGTAGCCGACGAAGCGCGCGTCGGTCTCCTTGTCGAGCTGCTTGCTGCTCGTGCCGGAGGAGACGATGCCGTGGAAGCCGGAGATGGCACCGCAGGCGATGGTGACGAAGAGGAGCGGGACGAGGCTCGGGGTGCCGTCCGGCACGCTCGAGTTCATCGCCGGGGCGACGATGTCCGGGGAGGCGAGGAGCACGGAACCGTAGAGGATGGCGAGCCCGATGAACAGCTGCAGGCCGTTGATGTAGTCGCGCGGCTGCAGGAGCATCCACACCGGCAGGGTGGAGGCGACACCGGCGTAGAGGAACAGCACGAGCACCCAGAACGCCTCGGCCGACAGTCCGAGGACCGTGTCCGGCAGGACGACCGGCATCCGGTCACCGACGAGGATCAGCGAGTACAGGGCGATGACGCCGATGACTGACACCGCGACGAGGTTGAGCCGCCACCGGTAGATGGCCTGGCCGACGAGCAGGGCGACGAGGATGGCGCCCCACACCGGGATGACCGCGGTCGGGGTGTTGACCAGCAGGCCGCCGATCACCACGGCGAAGGCCGTGTTGACCATGAGCAGGAGGAGGAAGATGACGACCAGGAAGAGGTTGCGACCGCGGGCCCCGATGTAGCGGCCGGACAGGGTCCCGATGGACTGCCCCTTGTTGCGGACCGAGGCCCACAGTGCACCGAGGTCGTGCATCCCGGCGAAGAAGACCGTTCCCAGCGTCACCCAGAGGAAGGCCGGCAGCCAGCCCCAGATGACCGCGACGGCGGGTCCGACGATGGGTGCGGCGCCCGCGACCGAGGTGAAGTGGTGGCCCCACAGGACGTACTTGTTCGTCGGCACGTAGTCCACGCCGTCGCGCAGCTCGTGGGCCGGCGTCGTGAAGCTCGCGTTGAGCCGGTAGACGCGTCTGCCGAGGTACCGGGAGTAGAGGGCGTACCCGGCGAGGACCATCGCGACGCCGATGACGGCCAGGACCAGTGAGTTCACGGTGCTCCGATCTTCGTCGTTGACGACCGGGCGAGCCTGCGTCCCCCTCGCCGGCCGTGATCGAGGCCACAATAGCCGGTGGCGGGGCCGGTGGGTGGGACCGGTGCGTCAGCCGCGCCGCCACCGCCGGGCGCGGCGCGGCGCGGTGCCGGCGTCGGGGGTGGCCTGGTCGTCCTGCAGCGTGCGTACCACGTGCCGGGCGACCTGCTCGCGGCGCATCTGCAGCTCGGCGGCCAGCGTCCGGTGCCGCTCGACGCGGAACTGCTTGAGCAGTGCGAAGCACATGAGGATCATGACCACGCTGAACGGCAGCGCGATGGTGATGGCCACCCCGCGCAGCGCGACGAGGCCGCCGGCGAGCATGAGCGCGGCGGCGAGTGCGCCCTCGAGCACCGACCACAGGACCCGGCTCCACACCGGAGGGTCGACGTCCCCGCCGGAGGAGAGCATGTCCACCACCAGGGAGCCGGAGTCGGAGGACGTGACGAAGAACAGGACGACGATGAGGATCGCGATGCCGATGACCAGGCCGGAGGCGGGGCGGTCGGCGAGGAGCTCGAAGAGGGAGTTCGTCTCGTCGACGACGGGGTTGCCGGCGGCGTCGGTGACCATCCCGCCGCGCCCGAAGAGCTCGCGGTAGAGCGCCGAGCCGCCGAGCACGGTGAACCACACGAAGCTGAACACGGTGGGGACGAGGAGCACACCCATGACGAACTCGCGCACGGTGCGGCCCTTGGAGATGCGGGCGATGAAGACGCCGACGAAGGGCGCCCAGGAGATCCACCAGCCCCAGTAGAAGGCGGTCCACCAGCTCTGCCACTCCACGCCGTCGTCCCCGGAGAGGGCCGAGGTGCGGAAGCTCAGCGAGATGAGGTTCTGGAAGTAGGCGCCGGAGGCCTGGATGAGCTCGCGCAGGAGGAACAGAGTTGGCCCGGTGACGGCGATGAAGAGCATGAGCGCCACGGCCATCGACATGTTGATGTTCGACAGCCACTTCATCCCCTTCTTCACCCCGCTCACCACGGAGAAGATCGCCAGCCCGGTGACGATCCCGATGATGAGGACGAGCACGAGGTTGCTCGGCGCGGAGATGATGTCGAGGAACTGCAGGCCGCCGGCGATCTGGACGACCCCCAGGCCGAGGGACGTGGCGATGCCGAACACGGTGCCGACGACGGCGGCGACGTCGATGAGATCGCCGAGCCAGCCCTTCACCCGGTCGCCCAGCACCGGGGCGACCGTCCACCGGATGGAGATGGGGCGGTGCTTGACGTGGACGGCGTAGGCGATGGCCAGCCCGACGACGACGTAGATCGCCCACGGGTGCAGCCCCCAGTGGAGGAAGGAGATGACGAGCGACTCCTGGGCGCCCTGGGCGTCGCCGGTGACGATACGCGAGGCCCGGTTGGGTATGCCGGCGAAGTGGTGCAGCGGCTCGGCGACGCCCCAGAAGACGAGGCCGATACCCATACCCGCGGCGAAGAGCATGGCGAGCCAGGAGATGAGCCGGAACTCGGGCCCCTCGTCGTCGGAGCTCAGCGTGATGTCCCCGAAGTGGCTCAGGCCCATCCACAGCGCGAAGACGACGAAGGCGGAGATCAGCGCCGTGTAGTACCAGCCGAACCCGGCGACGATCCCGCTCTGGATCGAGTCGATGACCTCGCCGACCGCGTCGCCCCCGATGATGGCGATGGCGACGAACGCGAGGATGAGGATCATCGAGGGCCAGAAGACCGGTGCGTGGATCGAGTCGTACCAGCGCCGGTCCTCGGCGGCCTGCTCCGGTGGCTCCGTCCCGGCGGTCGGGACCTCGGATGACGTCGCCATGATGCCCCCCAGCGGTCGCGGTCTGCTGGCGTGACAGTACCGACGGCGCACCGACTCGGCACGGGGAGGCGGCTCAGTGCTGGGGCGGTGGCCCGAGCCGGCGGGTCTCCTGCTCCACCCGGGCGTGGGCGGCGGCGAGCCGCGCCTGGGCGAACTCGGCGCGGTCGACGGCGGCGGTGAGATGCCCGGCGACCGCCGTCCCGGCAGGGCCGTGGGCGGCGGCGCCGTCGCGGCTCTCCGCCAGCACCGTCGCCAGGCCGGTCAGCGCGGCCCGCGCCTGGGCGAGGGTGGCCTCGAGCTCGGCGAGTGCGTCCGAGCGGAGCTGGAGGCGGGCGAACTCCAGGGTGGTGGCCGCCGTGGAGATGGCCTCGTCGAGCTCGGCGACGAGCCGGGCGGCGGTTGCGTTGCGCTCCGCCTGACCGGGTGCGGCCACCGGGTCGCGGCGCTCCGGTCCGTGGCCCTGGCGGCGCACGAGCAGGACGGTGAGGGCCGCGATCCCGCCGCCGAGGAGGACGATGACGCCGACGACGGCGAGCAGCACGGTCCAGGACGTCAGCACGTCCTCGATCCTACGGCGACGGCCGTGGGCCTCTCGGTGCCCGGGCGTCCACGTGGGTCGTGCCTTCCGGGCCGGGTGCGCGCAGGGGCGGACGGCGAGCCAGGCGGACGACCCAGGGTCGCCGCGGGGGCGGTCAGCGCTGGGGGACGGCGGCGGGGACGTCGATGAGGTCGAGGGCGACGTCGGCGGCCAGGGCGGCGACGTCGTCGATGGTCAGCGCGAAGTCCTTGCCCGCCGACGGCCCGCACAGGTCGGAGACCCCGCGCACCGCGACGAACGGGATGCTGAAGGAGTGGCACACCTGCGCGATCGCGGTGGTCTCCATGTCCGTGGTCAGCGCGCGCGGGAACTTCTCCCGGTACTGGTCGACGCTGCGGGCGTCGACGAAGGAGTCGCCCGAGAGCATCGCGCCGACGAGCACCCCGGGCCGGTTCTGCGCCCGTTCCACGAGGGCCGGTGCGCCCGGGTAGGTCGCGGGCATCCCGGGGATCTGCCCGGGGACGTACCCGAAGGCCGAGGCGTCGGCGCCGCCGAAGGCGTGCTCGTCACCGACGACGACGTCCCCGATGCGGACGCCCTCGCCGAGCCCGCCGGCCGAGCCGACGGACAGCACCACCGGGGTGCGCACGACGTGGATGGCCAGCACGGTGGCGCTCGCGGCGTTCACCGCGCCGATGCCGGACCGGATGAGCAGGAGCCGGCGGCCGCCGATCGTGGCGATGACCGAGCGGGCCATCCCCACGTGCCGCTGGTGGGCGAGGCGGTCCGCGCGCTGCTCGAAGGGGGCGATCTCCTCCTCCATCGCGGCGACGACGACGGCGTCGACGGTCGTAATCGGGGGAGTCATGGGTGCTCCGGGTGCGACCGGGACGCCGAAGAGCTCACTCACGCGAGCACCTGTTCCCACTCGTCCCGCTTGTCGAGGAAGGCGCGGGCCGCCTCCTGGGCGCCGGAGAGGTCGTGGCTGGCTCCCCAGCCGCACTGCACCTCGTTCGCCGCGGGGACCTCTTCCGCGGCGAGGACGTCCCGCAGGGTGGTCTCGAGCAGCGGGAGGAACGCCTCCTGGTCGGTGTCGAGCAGGAGGGCGTAGAAGCCCGTCTGGCAGCCCATCGGCGAGATGTCGATGACGGCGTCGCTGTGGTTGCGCATGTGCTCGGCCATGAGGTGCTCCAGCGAGTGCACCACCGGCATCTCCAGGTGCTCGACGTTCGGCTGGCAGAACCTGATGTCGAACTTGGTCAGCACGTCGCCCCCCGGCAGCGCCTTCGTGTCCGCGACCCGGACGTACGGCGCCTTCACCGCACGGTGGTCGAGGTTGAAGCTCTCGACGTTCATCTTCTCCACAACTTCCATGATGGATGATCCGCACCGGCCTGTCGCCGGGGCCCGGCTGTGCGGTTCGCCACCCCGCGACACGCCCGGGTCCCACTGGGCGGACGGCGCCGAGGAGAAATTCCGGTCGGCAGCGCCGCCTGTCCACGGGCTGTGGACGACACGCCGGGACGGCCGTCCACAGCCTGCGTCCGGAGAGCGCCGGGGGACGATGTCGGAGGTCGGTGGGAGGCTCGAGGGGCAGGTCGGCCACCGCGTCCGGACGGGCATCCACAGCCCGTCCCCAGGGAGGGATGAGCGATGCACAACGGCGTCGTCGCGCTGTGGACGACACGCCCGATGGCGACTCGCCGACACAACCCCTTGGGGTAGTTCCGAAGGTCGACCACTAGGTGTAGTGTCGGACTCCAGTCGCCGTTGAATCACACCAGTGTTGTTCGCAACCGCTCCGGCGGGCGCAGCGCACCGAGGGGAGAGCCGCTCCGATGAGCATCACCGTCTTCAGCAAGCCGTCCTGTGTCCAGTGCGATGCCACCTACCGGATGCTGGACAAGCACGGCCTGGAGTACGAGGTCGTGGACGTCTCCGCCGACGCCGAGGCGTTGGAGACGGTCAAGGCGCTGGGTTACCAGCAGGCGCCGGTCGTCTTCGCCGACGGCGACCACTGGTCGGGGTTCCGTCCCGACAAGATCAAGGCGCTGGCGGCCCAGGCCGCCGTCGCCGTCTGACGACTTCGGTCGGGTCGCCCTCACCCGGCGGCCCGACCGAGACCAGATCCGCCGCACGCATCGACAGCGAGGGGGTTGGCTTGGGCAGCCTCGTCTATTTCTCCTCGGTCTCCGAGAACACCCACCGCTTCGTGCAGCGGCTCGGGGTGGAGGCCCACCGCATCCCGCTGCGGCCCACCGAGCCCTTCCTCACGGTGGACGAGGAGTACGTGCTCATCGTGCCGACGTACGGGTTCGGCAACGGCCGCGGGGCGGTGCCGAAGCAGGTCATCAAGTTCCTCAACGACCCGCACAACCGCTCGCTGTGCCGCGGCG
>NZ_CALGNQ010000078.1 GCF_937958535.1 uncultured Georgenia sp.
ACTCGATCTACCAGAAGATGATCGTCCGCGGCCGGGACTTCGACGACATCTTCGACCTCGTCGGCGTCCGGATCCTCGTCGACTCCGTCAAGGACTGCTACGCCGTCCTCGGCACCATGCACGCGCGGTGGAACCCCATCCCGGGGCGGTTCAAGGACTACATCGCGATGCCGAAGTTCAACCTCTACCAGTCGCTCCACACGACGGTGGTGGGACCGGGCGGCAAGCCGGTCGAGATCCAGATCCGCACCCACGACATGCACCGCCGCGCCGAGTACGGCGTGGCCGCACACTGGAAGTACAAGGAGGCGGCCAAGGGCCGGTCCGACGACCAGCCGCCGGCGGGCGTGGAGGAGATGGGCTGGCTGCGTCAGCTCGTGGACTGGCAGCGCGAGACTGCCGACCCCGGGGAGTTCCTCGACTCGCTGCGCTTCGAGATCTCCGGCTCCCAGGTGTACGTCTTCACTCCGAAGGGCGACGTCATCGCCCTCGCGCCGGGAGCGACGCCGGTCGACTTCGCCTACGCGGTGCACACCGAGGTCGGCCACCGCACCGTCGGGGCGCGGGTCAACGGCAGGCTCGTCTCCCTGGAGTCGAAGCTGGAGAACGGCGACACCGTCGAGATCTTCACCTCCAAGTCGCAGACCGCCGGCCCGAGCCGCGACTGGCTGAACTTCGTCACCACGCCGCGGGCCCGCAACAAGATCCGCGCCTGGTTCACCAAGGAGCGGCGCGAGGAGGCGATCGAGGCCGGCAAGGCGCACATCGCACGGGCGATGCGCAAGCAGAACCTGCCGATCCAGCGGCTCATGTCCCACGAGTCGCTCACCGCCGTCGCCCACGAGATGAACTACGCGGACGTCTCCGCGCTCTACGCGGCGGTGGGGGAGAGTCAGGTCTCGGCCACGAACGTCGTGCAGAAGCTCGTCCAGTCGATGGGCGGGGAGTCCGGCGCCGAGGAGGACCTCGCCGAGGCCACCATGCCGGGCGAGGCCAAGCCCCGCGTACGGGCGGGCGACCCGGGCATCGTCGTCAAGGGCATGGAGGCCGGGGACCTGTGGGTCAAGCTCGCCCGGTGCTGCACCCCGGTCCCGGGGGACCCGGTGGTCGGTTTCGTCACCCGGGGCTCGGGTGTGTCGGTGCACCGCTCCGACTGCGGCAACCTGGAGAGCCTGCGCAAGCAGCCCGAGCGGATGGTCGAGGTCGAGTGGTCCCTGCACGGGCAGAGCTCGTTCCTCGTCCAGATCCAGGTCGAGGCGCTGGACCGGGCCGGCCTGCTGTCCGACGTCACGCGGGTGCTGTCGGACAACCACGTCAACATCCTCTCCGCCTCCGTGCAGACCAGCCGGGACCGGGTGGCGGTGTCGAAGTTCGTCTTCGAGATGGCCGAGCCCTCCCACCTCGGGCACGTGCTGTCCGCGGTGCGGCGGATCGACGGCGTCTTCGACGTCTACCGGCTCACCGGGTCGCGGTCCAAGCGCCGGGCCTGAGGCCGCGGGCGGTGCTCCACAGCACCTGGCCGGCACGGCGCCGGTCCACACTGCGGTAGGCGCCTGTCCCACGGACGGCCCTGGGCGGGCACGCTGGCGGTATGACCGACGCCCTGGCCTGGCTCGCACCGCGACCGGTCGACGGGGTGGGCAGCTCCGGCCCCACCGACATCCGCGCGCTGCGGTACGACGGCGTGCTCGCGCGGGTACCGGGCGGTGGCCATGCCGCCGTCGACCTCCTCGCGGCACCTCAGGGCCGTGCGACCGCGGTCCGGGAGCTGCTGCCGGTGGGTGCCGCGCTGGCCCGCGCCACGGCGGCCTGGGTGCACACCGGGCGGCTGCGCCCCGAGCGGGTCGAGGTGGTGGTTGCCGCACACTGTCGCCCCCACACCGCCGTGGTGGTGCACCGCCAGGCCCTGCCCGCCGATGACGTCGTGCGGGTCGGGGGAGTCGCGGTCACGACCCCGCTGCGCACTGCCGTGGACCTGCTGTGCTTCGCGGAGGAGGACACCGCGGTCGCCGCCACCCGGGTGCTGCTCCGCCACGGCCTGGTGCCGGAGCTGCTGGAGGAGGTCCTGTCGCGGCCGGTGCGGCGTCTCCCCACCCGGCGCGCGCTGCGCCTTCTCGGCCGGGTGGACCCGGACCGGTGCCGCGCGTGACACCGGTCCGGGCCCGGGCTCAGCTGCTCGTGGACCGCAGGATCTGGTCGAGCCACGCCCGACGGGCCTCGAGGGCCTCGCTCGCCTCGCGCTCGGCGCGGGCGTCACCCGCCGCCCTGGCCTGGGCGAGCTGCTGCTCGAGATTGTCGATCGCCTCGTACAGCTGGGCGGCGGCCCCTTCCGCGCGGGCCCGCTTCTCCGGGTCCGACCGGCGCCAGCGCTCCTCGTCGGCCTCGCGCACCGCCTGCTCCACGGCGCGCATCCGACCCTCCACGCGCTGGACGTCGGCCCGCGGCACCTTGCCCACCCGGTCCCACTTGTCCTGGATCGGGCGCAGGGCGGCCTTGGCGGCGTCCGGGTCGGTGACCGGCAGCAGCGCCTCGGCCTGCTCGAGAAGCTTGAGCTTCACCTCGAGGTTGGCCGCGTACTCGGCGTCGATCTGGGCGTTCTCCGCGTCACGCGCGTCGAAGAACCTCTGACGCGCGGCCCGGAAGCGGGCCCACAGGGCGTCGTCCTCCTTGCGGCTGGCCCGGCCGGCGGCCTTCCACCGGTCCATGAGCTCGCGGTACGCCGCGGAGGTGCGTCCCCAGTCGGTGGAGGTGGACAGTGCCTCCGCCTCCGCGATGAGCTGCTCCTTGACCCGCTTCGCCTCGGCCTGGGCGGCGTCGAGCTGGGAGAACCAGTGCCCCCGGTTGCGGTCGAAGGTGGTGCGGGCGCGGGAGAACCGCTTCCACAGCGCGTCCTCCGTGGGGCGGTCCAGGCGCGGTCCGGTGCGCTGGGCCTGCTTCCACTGCTCGAGCAGGGAACGCAGCTCCTCACCCGAGGAACGCCAGTGCGTCTTGGCCGGGTCCGTGGCGGCGATCGCCTCGGCCCGCTGGACGATGGCGGTGCGCTCCTCCAGCGCCTTGGCCTTGGCGGCCTCGCGCTCGGCGGCGATCTGCCGGCGCCGCTCCTGGGCCCGCTCACGCAGCACCTCGAGCCGTCCACGCAGCGCGTCGAGGTCACCGACGGCGGCGGGCTCGGCCAGCGCCTCGGTGAGCGTGGCGAGGGTCTGCTCGATCTCCTTGGGCTGGAGCTGGGGCAGCCGGGCCTCGAAGAGGGCGACCTGGGCCTGGAGGTCGAGGAAGCGGCGGACGTAGAAGCCCAGCGCCTCCTCGGTGTCCGCCCCGGTGTACTGCCCGACGGTGCGCTCTCCGGCGGCCTCGCGCACCCACACCGTGCCGTCCGGGTCGACCCGGCCCCACGCGGCGGCCGCGGCCGCCTCCTTGGCGTCGTCGACCACCGGGGCGACGACGACCGGTGCCGGTGCGGGCCGGCCCGGGGCCCGCCTCGGGAGCGCCGACGGCTTGGGCAGCGCGGACGGCTTGGGCACCGCCGAGGGCTTCGGCACGGCCGCGGGCGAAGGCGCCGCGGACGGTGCCGGCGCGGGGGAGGAGGTGGGTGCGGGGGCCTGCGGGCGGGCGGCCTCGTTCTCTATGGCACCGCCCGGCTCCGTCGTGCCGGGCTCTCCGGCAGGCTGGGCGTCCTCCGCCGGCCGGCTCGCGTCCGACGCCTCGGCCTCACCCGACGGCTGGGCGTCGGCGGAGGACTGCAGCGCGCCCGCAGACACGGTCTCGCTGCTCTCGCTGCTCGCCTGGGCGCCGCCCTCCTCGGTCGGCTGCCCCGTCGGCTGGTCCTGCTGCTCGCCGGCCTGGCCCTGCGCCGTCGGCTGCTCCGTGGCCCCGGTGTCCGCGGTCTCCTCCTGCGTGGCAGCAGGGGGTGGCCCGGGGTCCGTCACCGCGGCGTCCTCGACCGCCGCTGCTGCCGGCTCGTCCTGCGCAGGGCGCGGGGTCTGCTGCTCACTCAATGGTCACTCCTTCGATGGTGACGGGTAGGGCCGGCTGCTCGGAGCCCTCGACGGTACCCGCCGAGCCGACCTGCTGGAGGATGTCCAGCCCTTCGGTCACACGACCGAAGACGCTGTAACCGCCGGCACTGTCCGACGGAAGAGTGACGTCGGCGAACACCATGAAGAACTGGCTGCCCATGGACTCCGCGTCGCCGCCGCGGCGCGCCATCGCGAGCGTGCCGGCGGGGTAGAGGTCGTCCTCGGGGGCGTTCTCGATGGGGCCGAACCCGTAGCCCGGGCCGCCCGTGCCCGTGGCCGTGGGGTCGCCGCACTGGAGCAGGGAGTCGGGCAGCAGCCGGTGGCAGGCCGTGCCGTCGTAGAACCCGTCGCGGGCCAGGCGGAGGAAGTTCGCCGCCGCCTGGGGGGCGTTCTCGCCGTCAACCTCCAGGCCGATGTCACCGGCGCTGGTGTGCACGGTCAGCTGCCAGGTGCGGCCCTCGGCCTCGGCCGGGTCCGGTGGGGCGTCGTACAGCTCGGGGGCCGTCGTCGGCAGGGGTTGTGCCTCGCCCGGCGTGTCCGCAGGCGTCTCGGCCGGGGGCGTCGCGTGCGGGTCGACAGGCTCCTCGGGGCGGTTGACCAGCACGAGCACGATGGCGGCCACGACCACGGCAAGCCCGCCGACCACCGCCGAGATGAGCCGGATCCGCCGACGGCGGGCGGCCCGCTCCCGGCTCCGCCGCTCCCACTTCTCGTGACGCCGCCTCTGGTACGCGCGCTCCTGCTTGGTGGTTCGGGTCAACGAGCCCCTCCCGGTGATGGTGCCCATGGCACCGCGACAACGAACGCCGACAAGTCTAGGCGGAACCGGGGTTGCTCGTGACCGTCCTCACGTGGCGTGGTCACCACGCGGACAGCCTGCCCCGGACCACCCCCTCGCTAGGGTGGTCGGATGCTCATCCACGCGTTGCGCGCCCCCGTGTTCGCGACCAACACCCTGGTGCTGGCCCCGCGCGAGGCAGGTCCCGCCGTCGTCGTCGACCCGGGCGCCGGCACCGCACCGCTTCTCGACGCCGTGCTGGCCCGCCGTGGCCTCCACGTGGCCGCCGTCCTGCTCACCCACGGCCACCCCGACCACGTGTGGGACTGCGCCGCCGTCGCACCGGGCGCGCCGGTCCACGTCGGCGCCGACGACATCGAGTGGCTGCGCGACCCGGGCGGGCTCCTGGGACCCGCGCTCGGCCCGATGTTCGCCTCGCTCGTGGACACCCCGTGGCGTGCCCCCGCACAGGTCACGCCGCTGCCCGCCGGGCCGGTGGAGCCGGTGCCCGGCCTCGTCCTCGAGGCGATCCCCGCACCCGGGCACACCGCGGGCAGCACCCTGTTCCAGCTCACCGGCTGCGACGAGCTCGTCGGCCCGGTCTTCGCCGAGGCGGGGGTCAGCGACCACGGCGGCCCGGTGGTGCTCACCGGCGACGTCCTGTTCGCCGGTTCCATCGGCCGCACCGACCTGCCCGGAGGAGACGAGCGACGGATGGCCGCGACCCTGCGCGACCTCGCCGCGCGGCTGCCGCACGACGCGCTGCTCGTGCCCGGGCACGGTCCGGCCACGACGATGGCCCGCGAGCTGGCCACCAACCCGTTCCTCGCCCGAGTCCAGGGCTGAGCCCCACCCCGCATAGGATCGCGACCATGGCACGACCGACCCCCCTGTCCGGCTTCCCGGAGTGGCTGCCCGCCGAACGCGCCGTCGAGACGTACGTCCTGGACACGCTGCGCCGCACCTTCGAGCTGCACGGCTTCGCCGGCATCGAGACGCGGGCGGTGGAGCCCGTCGAGGAGCTGCTCCGCAAGGGGGAGACCTCCAAGGAGGTCTACGTCGTCAGCCGCCTCCAGGGCGAGGAGGACGGCCCCCAGGAGCGCCGGCTCGGGCTCCACTTCGACCTCACCGTGCCGCTGGCGCGCTACGTCCTGGAGCACGCCGGCAAGCTCGTCTTCCCGTTCAAGCGCTACCAGATCCAGAAGGTCTGGCGCGGGGAACGCCCCCAGGAGGGACGCTTCCGCGAGTTCACCCAGGCCGACGTCGACGTCGTCGGCGCCGAGACGCTGCCCTTCCACTACGAGGTCGAGCTGCCGCTCGTCATGGCCGAGGCGCTCGCCGCGCTGCCGATCCCGCCCGTGCGGATCGCGGTCAACAACCGCAAGATCGCCGAGGGCTTCTACACCGGCATCGGGCTGACCGACGTCGACGCCGCCCTGCGGGCCATCGACAAGCTCGCCAAGATCGGTCCCGACGCCGTCGCCGAGCTGCTCCGCAGCGACGCCGGGGCCACCGCCGAGCAGGCCCGGCAGGCCCTCGAGCTCGCCGCGATCAGCGGCACCGACGCGTCCGTCGCGGACCGGGTGCGCGCCCTGGGGGTGACCAACGACCTCCTGGAGGAGGGGCTCGGCGAGCTCGTCGCCCTGGTCGAGGCCGCCTCCCGCCGGGTGCCGGACACCGTCGTCGCCGACCTGTCCATCGCGCGCGGCCTGGACTACTACACCGGCTCGGTCTACGAGACGACCCTCGTCGGCCACGAGGACCTCGGTTCCATCTGCTCCGGCGGCCGGTACGACTCCCTCGCCTCCGACGGCACCCGCACCTACCCGGGCGTCGGGCTGTCCATCGGCGTGTCCCGTCTCGTCGCCCGGATCCTCGGCGCCGGGCTCGCCACGGCCTCCCGGGCGGTACCCACCGCCGTCCTCGTCGCCGTGGCGAACGAGGAGGAGCGGGGACTGAGCAACGACGTCGCCGCCGCCCTGCGCGCCCGGGGCATCCCCACCGACGTCGCCCCCACCGCCGCGAAGTTCGGCCGACAGATCCGCCACGCCGACCGGCTCGGCATCCCCTACGTCTGGTTCCCCGGCACGGACGGCCACGAGGTCAAGGACATCCGGTCGGGCGAGCAGGTGCCCGCCGACCCCGCCACGTGGACGCCGCCTCAGGAGGACCTCACGATCACGGTGCAGCGGACCTGACATGGCCGAGCAGCCCCCGGCGCCGCCCGGCGCCCGCGACGACGTCGTCGCCCCGCTCCGGGCCCTCGAGCACGCCCTGGCCGGGACGACGCTGCCGCTCGACCTCCCGGGGGCCGACGCTGCGCGACGGCGGCTGCGCAGCCTCGTCGACCAGCTCGCCGACTACGTCATCCCGCGTGCGGAGCAGCTGGACGCCCCGCTGCTCGCCGTCGTCGGCGGGTCGACCGGGGCGGGGAAGTCCACCCTCGTCAACGCACTGGCCGGCGACGAGGTCTCCCGCGCCTCGGCGATCCGCCCCACCACCCGGCGGCCGGTGCTCGTCCACCACCCCGAGGACGCGGGCTGGTTCACCGACGACCGCGTCCTGCCCGGGTTGGCCCGGGTCCACGGCAGGGCGGCGACCGAACCGTTGCCCGAGGACGCCGAGGTCACCGAGCTCGTCCTCGTCCCCGCGGCCACCGTGCCGCGCGGCCTCGCCCTGCTCGACGCCCCGGACATCGACTCGGTCGTCGTCGGCAACCGCCGCCTCGCCGGGCAGCTGCTCGCGGCCGCGGACCTGTGGATCTTCGTCACGACGGCGGCCCGCTACGCCGACGCCGTGCCCTGGGAGCTGCTGCGGTCCGCCTCGGCCCGGCGGGTCGTCGTCGCCGTCGTCCTGGACCGCGTGCCGCCCGGTACGGCGGGGGAGATCCGGGCCGACCTCGCCGACCGGCTGCACGCCGAAGGCCTCGCCCACGCCCCGCTCTTCGTCGTCTCCGAGCAGCCGCCGCCCCCGCCGGGCACCGCCGCCCGGCTGCCGGAGGCCGACGTCGCCCCGGTGCGGTCCTGGCTGCGTGGCCTGGCCGCCGACGCCGTCACCCGCGCGAGCGTCGCCCGGCAGACCCTGACCGGGGCCGTCGCGGAGGTGCTCACCGGCACCGAGGAGGTCGCCGCCGCGGCAGCGGCCCAGGCCACGGCCGCCGAGGAGCTTGCGCGTACGGCCGAGGGCCGGTACGCGGACGCCGTGCGGGCGGTCATGGACTCCACCGAGGACGGCACCCTGCTGCGTGGGGAGGTGCTCGCCCGGTGGCAGGAGTTCGTCGGCACCGGGGAGTGGCTGCGCGGCGTCGAGGCCGCGGTCGGGCGGCTGCGCGACCGCGTCACCGGCTTCCTGCGCGGCCGGCCCACGACCCAGGCGCGGGCGGAGGAGGCGATCGAGAGCGGCCTCGTCACCCTCGTCGTCGCCGAGCTCGAGCGCGCCGAGCGGGAGACCCGCCGCGCCTGGCAGTCCCTGCCGGGCGGACCGACCGCCCTGGAGGGGGTCGCGGACCACGCTCCCGCCGCCGCACGGCCCCGGCTCGTCGAGGAGGTCTCCGCGGAGGTGCGCGACTGGCAGCGTGCGCTCCTCGAGCGGGTCCGGGCCGAGGGCCAGGACCGACGGGTGCGTGCCCGCATGCTCTCCCTCGGCGTCAACGCCTCGGGTGTGACGCTCATGCTCGTCGTCTTCGCCTTCTCCGGCGGCCTCACCGGACTGGAGATCGGGGTGGCCGGCGGCACCGCCGTCGTCGGCCAGAAGGTGCTGGAGATGGTCTTCGGCGACCAGGCGGTGCGCGACCTGGCCCGCCACGCCCAGCGCGACCTGGAGGAGCGGGTGGAGCGCCTGGTCGCCGACCACCGGCGCCCGTGGCTCGACCGGGTGCGTGAGCTCGGGGTGGACGGCGACGCGGCCGCCACGCTGCGGGCCGCCGCCACCGGCGTGCGCGTCACGGGGGCCGGCCGATGAGGCGACGGCACCGCCCGCCGGAGCTGGAGCAGCGTGCGGCGGCGCTGGCGACCGCCGTGGAGCTGGCCGACGGCGTCGTCCCGGCCGCCGAGCTCGCCCCTGCCCGGGAGTTGCTCACCCGGTTCGGGCAGCGCACCGCCCTCGCCCCGGGCGTCACCGTGGCGGCGCTCCTCGGTGCCACCGGGTCGGGCAAGTCCAGCCTGTTCAACGCCCTCGTGGGGGAGCCGCTCGCCCACGTCCACGCCCGCCGTCCCACCACCACCCGGCCGCTCGCCGCCGTGTGGGAGGCCCCGGGTGCCGCGACGCTGCTCGACTGGCTCGAGGCCCCGGACCGGCGGCTGCGCCCGGCGGACCCGCGGCTCGCCGGCCTGGTCCTGCTCGACCTGCCCGACATCGACTCCACCCGGACGGCGAACCGGCAGGTCGCGGCCCGGCTCGCCGAACGCGTCGACGCGCTCGTGTGGGTGCTCGACCCGCAGAAGTACGCCGACGCCGTCGTCCACGAGGAGTACCTGCGCCCGCTGCACGAGCACGCGAGCGTCAGCCTCGTCGTCCTCAACCAGGTGGACCGCCTCGCCGCCGCCGACCGCCCCGGCGTCCTGACCCACCTGCGGCAGCTCCTCGACCGCGACGGGATGGGGGACGTGGAGGTGCTGTCGACCTCCGCGGTGACCGGTGAGGGTGTCGCCGAGCTGCGGCAGCGGCTGGCCCGGCTCACCGCCGAGGGCCGGGCGGTGCGGGAGCGGCTCGAGGCGGACCTGCGCACGACGGCGGGGGAGCTGCGCGACCGGCACGCGGCCGCCGACGAGGTGCCCGCGGAGCCGCGTGGCGCGGCGCGGCTGGTCGATGCGTGCGCCCGCGCTGCCGGCGTGGGGGAGGTGCGCACGGCGGTCGAGCGGTCCTACCGGCGCCGCGCTCACCGGCACACCGGCTGGCCGCCGGTGCGCTGGCTGGCACGCCTCCGCCCCGACCCGTTGCGCCGCCTGCACCTCGAGGCCCCCACCGCCGGGGCGACGTCACTGCCCGAGCCCACCCCCGCCCAGGCGGCCGCGGTGCGTACCGGCGTGCACGACCTGGCCTGGGACTCCACCGAGGGGATGGCCGCCACGTGGCGCTCGGCCCTCGTGGCCCGGACGGAGGAACGCGTGCCCGCGCTCGTCGACGCGCTCGACGCGACCATCGCCGGCACCGACCTCGGGGGGCAGCGCCGCCCGCGCTGGTGGCGGCTGTGGTCGGTGCTCGGCACGCTCCTGTTCCTCACCGCGCTCGCCGGCGCGCTGTGGCTGGGTGGGCTGGCGGTGCTCGGCTACCTCCGGCTGCCCGAGCCGCAGACCCCGATGCTCGGTCCGGTGCCCTGGCCCACCGCGCTGCTGCTCGGCGGGTCGGCCGGCGGACTGCTCCTCGCCCTGGTGGGCCGGCTGCTGGCCCGGGCCGGTGGCCGACGAACCGCCCGCCGTGCCCAGGCGCAGCTGACGCAGGGCATCGGGCGGACCGCGACCGAGGTCGTGGTCGCGCCCCTGGCCGCCGAGCTGCGCCGCTACCGTGAGTTCTGCGCCGCCGTGGAGCGAGCCGCCCGGTAGCCCGGGCCTCACCGGGCCCGGGGCGAGGGTGTCAGTCGCGCGGACGTGCCCGCCGGGGCCCGGTGTCCGGGCGGATGCGCAGCGGCCGGCCGGCGACACGCGCCGCACCGATCCGACGGGCGGTCTCCGGGCTCAGCTCGCGGCTGATCTCGACGAGCGAGAAGCTGGGGAAGATGTCGATCTTGCCGAGGTCCTGACCACGCAGGCCACCCTCCCCGGTGATCGCGCCGACGATGGCGCCGGGCTGGACGCCGTCCCGGTGCCCGACCTCGACCCGGTAGCGGGTGCCGCTCACCTGGCGGTGCCGCGGCCGCGTGCCGGCGCGGCCACGGGGGCCCGCACCGTGGTGGGCGGTGTCGCGGCCCTCCTCGAAGACGGCACCGAGGAACTCACCGGAGTCGTCGTACCGCTCCTCGCGACGGCGGCGCGGACCGGAGTCGTCGTGGCGGTCCTCGCGGCGCGTCGGGCCGTCGTCACCGACGGCGATGGCCAGCAGGGCAGCCGCGGTCTCCCGCAGGTCGTGCGCGGAGCCGTCGAGGATCTCCCGGTAGAGGTCCAGCCGGCCGGCGGCGAGCCGGGGCTCGACCCGGGCGAGCAGCGCCTGGGCGCGGTGCGCCGAGACGTCGGCCGGCGTGGGGATGGCGACCTCCTCGATCCGCGCCCCGGTGGCGCGCTCGATCTGGCCCAGCCGGCCGCGCTCGCGCGGGGTGAGGAAGGTCAGCGCGCGGCCGCTGCGGCCCGCCCGGCCGGTGCGGCCGATGCGGTGGACGTAGGTCTCGGTCTCGCGCGGGACGTCGAAGTTGACGACGAGGCCGATGCGCTCGACGTCCAGGCCGCGGGCGGCGACGTCGGTGGCCACGAGGACGTCGAGGCTGCCGGAGCGGAGCCGCTCGACGATCCGCTCCCGGTCGCGCTGGGCGACGTCGCCGGAGATGGCGGCCGCTCGGATGCCGCGGCCGGCGAGCTCGACGGCGACCTCGTCCGCCGCCGACTTGGTGCGGACGAACACGATCGCGGCGTCCGCGTCGCTCACGGCCAGGACCCGGCCCAGGGCGCCGGCCTTGTGCCGGAACGGCACCACCGCGTAGGTCTGGTGGACGGTCTCGACGGTGGAGGAGGCCGGGGTGAGACTCACCTTGACCGGGTCGGTGAGGTGGGTCGCCGCGACGCGGCGGATCGCCGCGGGCATGGTCGCGGAGAAGAGGGCGGTGCGGCGCCCGGCCGGGACCTGGGCGACGATCTGCTCGACGTCCTCGGCGAAGCCCATGCGGAGCATCTCGTCGGCCTCGTCGAGCACGAGGAAGCGGACACCGGACAGGTCGAGGCTGCCACGCTCCATGAGGTCCATGACGCGGCCCGGGGTGCCGACGACCACCTGGGCGCCCGCGCGCAGGCCACGCAGCTGGGGGGTGAAGCTCGCACCGCCGTAGATCGGCAGCACGTCGACGCCGTCGAGGTGCGTGGCGAAGGAGGCGATCGCCTCGCTCACCTGGAGCGCCAGCTCACGGGTGGGTGCCAGGACGAGTGCCTGCACTGCGCGCAGCGCGGGGTCGACGGCGGCGAGCAGCGGCAGCCCGAAGGCGGCGGTCTTGCCGGTGCCGGTCTGCGCGACACCGACGACGTCACGGCCGGCGAGCAGCAGCGGGACGGCCTCGGTCTGGATGTCGGTCGGCGTCGTGTAGCCGAGGTCGACGACGGCGTCGAGGAGGGGGGTGGGCAGGCCCAGCCCGGCGAAGCCGGACTCCGGGCGTGCAGCGGTCAGGTCGGCGAGAACAGCAGTCAAGGATCAGTACCCATCGGTAGCGGAGTGGGGCACGCGCCACCGGGGGGCGACGCGAGGGCCTTTCCGCGATGGGCCCCGCCGAGCGCTACTTCCACAAGGGGCCTGGGCGGCACAGCACACTCCAGGAGACCTCAGCGTATCGGTGAGGCCGCACGGCCGACACCGGGCGGTCCGGTGACATCCCGCACAGCGGTCAGGCCGAGGCGCGGGCCCCGGCGACGACGGCGAGCCCACCGACCGCGGCCGCGAGCAGCAGCCCGGCGAGGTAGGCCACGGTGCCACCCGCCCCGATGAGGGCGAGGAACAGCGCGCCGGAGCCTGCCAGGCCGAGCGCTGCCCCCAGGGCGTCGGAGACCTGCAGCGCCGCGCTCACCTCCCCGTGCCGTGCAGGGGGCGTGAGGCGCAGCGCCAGCACCGTCAGGGCCGCGTACACCATGCCGATCCCGGCCCCACCCAGCGCCCACCCGGGCACCGCGACCCAGGGGCCGAGGGCGGGCAGCGCCGCGCCCGCCGTCACCAGCGCCCCGACCGCCAGGAGCAGCGGACCGAGCCAGGTGAGCCGCCGGCGTCCGGCAGCGCTGCTCACCCGACCCTGGACGAAGGCGCCGACCGCCCAGGTGACCGAGGAGACGGCGACGACGAAGCCCGCCGCGGTCACCGACCACCGGTACTCGCGCACCAGGAGCAGCGGCAGGAAGGTGTGAACGCTCATGAACGTCGCGTTGAGCAGTGCCCGGCACGCCACCGCGGCCGGCACCCCGAGGGCGAGCCGGGGCGTGCCGCGGGGGAGCAGACGCGGCAGGAGCAGGGCGAGGACGACGACGGCGGCGACGACGGCCGGCACCGACCACCCCTCCTGGGCGCTGCCGGCCACCTGGAGCACCGCGACCGCCGTTCCGGTGCCGACCGCGGCCAGCGCGAGCCCCCGGGTCCCGCGGGGCCGCTCCCGGTCGCCGTCGTGCGCCGGCAGGTGCCGCAGCCGGGGCATGAAGCCCACCGCCACGACACCGACGAGCGCGGCCGCCCCGAGGAACACCCAGCGCCACGACAGGTGGTCCACGACGACCCCGGTGAGTGCCGGCCCGCCGAGGGCCGGGACCACCCAGGCGGCGGAGAACCAGGCGAAGAACCCGGGCTGGCGCTCGTGCGGGACGAGCGCGCCGACGAGGACGTAGAGCGGCACCACGAGCAGGCCCCCGCCCAGCCCCTGGACACCGCGGCCGAGCGCGAGCAGCCCCATGCTCGGTGCGGTGCCCGCGACCACCAGGCCCAGCGGGAAGAGCACGAGCCCGAGGATCAGCACCGGCCGCGGCCCGCGTGCGTCGGCCCACGCCCCGGCCAGTGCGGTGGCGACGAGCTGGGCGGCCAGCGGCGCCCCGGCGGCCACGGGGTAGAGCTGCAGCCCGTCCAGGTCGGCGCTCACCGCCGGCAGGGCGGCACTGGCCGCGAGGTTCTCGAAGGCCACGATGGTGATGAGCGACACCGAGGCGACGAGCAGCGTCCGCACCAGGTCGGGCGGTCCGGCCGTACGTGCCCGGCGGCCGGCAGGGGCACGGGTCATGCCCCGATCATCACCCGGTGCACCAGCCGCGTGGTAGCGGCACCCGCGCGCCCAACTAGGATTGCCCCTGCGCCCGCCCGTCTAGCGGTGCGTCAGACCAACGGAAGGAACCTCGTGCTCCGCACTCGTGACGCAGGATCGCTGCGCTCCACCGACATCTCCAGCACCGTCACCCTCGCCGGGTGGGTCGACCGCCGGCGTGACCACGGCGGGGTGGCCTTCATCGACCTGCGGGACGCCTCGGGCATCGCCCAGGTGGTCATCCGCGACGAGGACGTGGCCCACGAGCTGCGGTCGGAGTACGTCATCCAGGTCACCGGGGAGGTGGCCCAGCGACCCGAGGGCAACGCGAACCCGAACCTGGCCACGGGCGAGATCGAGGTCATCGCCCACGACGTCGTCGTGCTCAACACCGCGGCCCCGCTGCCCTTCCAGGTCTCCGAGCACGCCGAGGACGCCGGCCAGGTCAACGAGGAGGTGCGGCTGAAGTACCGCTACCTCGACCTGCGCCGCAAGGAGCCCGCGCACGCGATCCGCCTGCGCGCGAAGGCCAACCAGGCCGCGCGCCGGGTGCTCGACGAGCAGGGCTTCGTGGAGATCGAGACCCCCACGCTCACCCGCTCCACCCCCGAGGGCGCCCGCGACTTCCTCGTCCCGGCCCGCCTGTCCCCGGGGTCCTGGTACGCCCTGCCGCAGTCGCCGCAGCTGTTCAAGCAGCTCCTCATGGTGGCCGGTATGGAGCGCTATTACCAGATCGCCCGCTGCTACCGCGACGAGGACTTCCGGGCCGACCGTCAGCCGGAGTTCACCCAGCTCGACGTCGAGATGAGCTTCGTCGACCAGGAGGACGTCATCGCCGTCGCCGAGCAGGTGCTGGTCGAGCTGTGGCGCCTCGTCGGCCACGAGATCAGCACCCCGATCCCGCGGATCAGCTACGCCGAGGCGATGGCCAGGTACGGCACCGACAAGCCGGACCTGCGGTTCGAGCTCGAGCTCACCGACCTCACCGAGTACTTCTCCGGCACCCCGTTCCGGGTGTTCCAGGCCCCGTACGTCGGCGCTGTCGTCATGCCCGGTGGTGCGAGCCAGCCCCGTCGCCAGTTCGACGCGTGGCAGGAGTGGGCCAAGCAGCGCGGCGCCCGCGGGCTGGCCTACGTCACGGTCGGCGAGGACGGCACCCTCGGCGGCCCGGTCGCCAAGAACATCAGCGAGGAGGAGCGCGCCGGCCTGGCCGCGGCCACCGGCGCCCAGCCGGGTGACGCGATCTTCTTCGCCGCGGCGAAGGCGCACGAGGCGCGCGCCCTGCTCGGCGCGGCCCGTCTGGAGATCGCCCACCGCATCGGCCTCGTCGACGAGGACGCGTGGTCCTTCGTCTGGGTCGTCGACGCGCCGCTGTTCAAGCGGGCCGACGAGGACGACGACGTCGCCGTCGGGCACGGCACGTGGACCGCGGTCCACCACCCCTTCACCTCGCCCACCCCGGAGTGGCTCGACCGGTTCGACCAGGACCCGGCGGGCGCCCAGGCCTCGGCCTACGACATCGTGTGCAACGGCAACGAGATCGGCGGCGGCTCCATCCGTATCCACCGCCGCGACGTCCAGGAGCGGGTCTTCTCCGTGCTCGGGCTGGGCGAGGAGGAGGCGCGGGAGAAGTTCGGCTTCCTGCTCGACGCCTTCGCCTACGGCGCGCCCCCGCACGGAGGTATCGCCTTCGGCTGGGACCGGATCGTCGCGCTGCTCACCGGCGCCGACTCGATCCGTGAGGTCATCGCCTTCCCCAAGTCGGGCGGCGGTTACGACCCGCTCACCGGCGCGCCCGCGCCCATCACCCCCGAGCAGCGTCGCGAGGCCGGGGTGGACGCCAAGCCCAAGGAGGCGGACCGGGACGAGGCGGCGGCACCCACCGCCCCGTGACCCGGTCGGCGTTCCTGCGGGCCAACGCCCACCGCTGGCGGGAGGAGGGGGCCTGGCACGTCGCCGGCGCCACCCTCCTCCTCGTCACGGTGACCCGGGCGGGGCGGGAACGGACCCAGCTCGTCGGGGCCGGTCCCGGGGCGGACCTCGCCCGGGCGCTGGAGGTGGCTGCCGCCGACGGCGCCCCACCGGTCGGGTCGGGGCTGCTCACCCGCCGGACCTGGCAGCTCACCGGGGAGCGCGTGCGACGGCACTTCGGCTTCGCCCCCGGGCCGGGGTGGGACTGGATGTGGAGCGACGCCGTCCCGCCGGTCCGGCCGGGGGAGGAGAGGGTCGCGCCGGTGACCGGACCCGGCGCCGTCGCCGAGGTGCGTGAGTGCCTCGCCCGGGCCTACCCGGAGGCGATGGCCGACCCGGAGGACCCCGCGCTCACCTGGTGGGGCTACCGGGACGACGCCGGCGTGCTCCGCGGGGTCGTCGCCGTCGACGCGGCACCGGGCCGGCCGGTCCACCTCTCCGGTCTGGGCACCGACGCGGCCTGGCGGCGGCGCGGGGTGGCCACGGCCATGGCCGCGGCGGTCACCCGCTGGGCCCTGGGCGAACATCCCCTCGTCCACTTCGGCATCTGGGCGGACAACGAGGCCGCTCGCCGGCTCTACACCCGCCTGGGCTTCACGGTCGGCCACGAGGTGGAGAACGTGCGCCGACCGGACGCATCAAGCCTGAAGACCTGATCTGACACGATCAAGGCGAGAGGCTTGACTCGCGCCCGGGGTTAGTGGGCGATGCCGAGGCGGTCGTGCAACCGCCGCAGCGGGGCCGGCGCCCACCAGTTCCAGCGGCCGAGCACGGTCATCGTCGCCGGCACGAGGAGCATCCGGACGAGGGTGGCGTCGATCGCCACCGTGACGGCGAGCGCGAAGCCGACCTGCTTGATCACCATGAGCTCACCGGTGACGAAGCCGAGGAACACCAGCGCGATGATGAGCGCCGCGGAGGTGATGATCCGTCCCGAGCGCTGCAGACCGTGCTCGACCGCGGCGTCGTTGTCGTGCCCGGCGTCCCAGTACTCCTTGATCCGGGCGAGCAGGAAGACCTCGTAGTCCATCGCCAGGCCGAAGCCGAAGGCGACGACGACGGCCACGACGTAGCTCTCCAGCCCACCGATCGGCGTGAAGCCGAGCAGCCCCGCCAGGTGGCCCTCCTGGAACGCCCACGTCGTCACCCCCAGCGCGGCAGCCAGTCCGAGGGCGTTGACGAGGATCGCCTTGACCGGGATGAGCACCGAGCCGGTCATGAGGAAGAGCAGGGCGAAGATCGTCAGCACGACGAGCCCGGCCGCCAGTGGCACGCCCTGCGCGATCGCGGCCTGGAAGTCGATCTGGTTCGCCGCCTGCCCCACCACCCAGGTGCGGAAGCCCGGGTCGAGGTCGCGGATCGCGTGGACCACGTCGGTGGCCACTGGGCCGCCGGCGTCGGTGGAGGCGATGTCGACGCCGATGACGGCGTACCGCTCGTCGGGCGTGGTGGTGACCTCACCGACCGCCGCGACGTCGGGCAGCGCGGCGATCTGGGCGGCCCACTCCTCGGCGGTGGTGACGTCGGTGTCCGCGACGACACCGACGGATGGCGTCGCGGCCGCCGGGTAGCCCTCACCGAGCACCGCGATGAACTCACGCTGGTCGGAGCCGGCGGGGATGAGGTCGGTCGTGGAGTTGCGCAGCTGGAGCCCGAGCACCGGGGAGGCGAGCACCCCGAGCAGGGCGACGGAGCCGGCGATGACGACCCACGGGCGTCGGTGCACCGCCCTGGCGAGCCGGGAGAACATGCCGTCCTCGGGGGCGACGTCGCCGAGCCGGCCGAGCAGCCGGTGCAGCCCCGGCACGCGGGAGACGAGCGAGGGACGCTGCAGGCGGCCGCCGAGGAGGACGAGCAGCGCGGGCACGAGCGTGAGCGCCGTGGTCAGTGCGATGACCACCACCGAGACCCCGGCCGCCCCGAGGGACCGCAGGATGTCGGGGGAGAAGACCATGAGCGCGCTGATCGCGATCGCGATGGTCACGGCGGAGAAGGTCACCGTACGCCCCGCGGTCATCATGGTGCGCCGCACGGCCTCCTCGACCACCGCCCGGCCGTGGCTCCGGCGCCGACGCCGGCGCAGCGGCAGCCCCCGGCTCGCGGTGGAGGCGACGACGTCGGCCACCTCCTCGCGGTATCGGGAGACGATGAGGAGCCCGTAGTCGATCGACAGGCCCAGCCCGAGCACGGTGACGACGTTGACGACGACGGCGTCCAACTCGATGACCTGGGCGAACCCGAGCAGTACACCGAGCCCACCGGCGATCGAGGCGAGCGCGCCGACGAGGGGCATGCCCGCGGCGAGGAAGCCGCCGAAGACCACGACCATGACGAGCAGCGACAGCGGCAGCGCGATCGCCTCGCCGCGGGCCAGGTCGGCCTCGACCTGGTCGGTGACCGCCGAGACGATGAGCGCGACGCTGGAGACGATCCCGTCCGCCTCGGGCGCGACGTCGGCCAGCTCACCCGGCACGGCGGCGAGCCGCTCCTCCACGGCGGTGCGCGCGGCCCCACCGTCGTCGAGCTCCGGGTCGAGCTCGGCGATGAGGAGGAAGCCGTCGCGCTGTGTCGAGACAAGCGACTGGACGAGCGGGTCCGCCGGCCCCTGGGGGGCGAGGAACGGGTCGATGACGCCGGTGACACCCTCGAGGTCGTCGATCTCCTGCCGGATCGGCAGGAGTGCGGCGGCGAGGTCCGCGGTGAGCTCCTCGTCGGTGAGGTCGGTCCCCCGCACGAGCAGGGTGACCTCCTCCCCGGTCTCCGCGGTGGACGCCAGGAGCTCACGGCCGTGCTGGCTCTCCGCGCCCGGCACGCGGGGCTCGCCGGAGTGGAGCTGGGCGAACAGGCCGTCGCCGACCACACCGAGCGCCAGGGCGAGACAGGACAGGACGAGGACCGCCCACACGGCGATCGTCGTCCGGGGGCGACGGATGACGCCACGGGCGAGTGCTGCGAACACGGCCGACAGTCTCTCACCGGCGACGCGTGCGCAGCGTCACCGGCCGTCCGCGTCGTCCCGCCGCCGCCGGTGTCGTAGCGTCGGAACGTGGGGCAGACACCAGATCCGGACGCCGGCCTGCCGCTCGGCGTGCCGCGCGCCGTCGGGCACGTCCGCCGCGAGTCGATCCTGCGCGAACGGGCCCGTCGGGTGGTCGCGGGCAGCGGCCCGCCGACGCTCTCCTTCGCCCCGCCCCGGCGGCAGACGGAGCTGACCGCCGAGACCGAGCGCTCCGTCCTCGACCTGGTCCTGCGGGTGGGGGAGGGGATGATCGCCACGGGCGCGCCGGTGGCCGATGTCACCTCCGCACTGCTGCGACTCGCCGCCGCCTACGGGGTGACCAACTGCGAGGTGGACATCACGTTCATCTCGATCGCGGCCTCGATCGACCGCGACGACGACCCCATCACCAAGATGCGGGTGATCAACGTCCGCACCTCCGACTACAGCAGGCTCGCCGAGCTTTTCGCCATGGTGGCCGACGCCGCCGCCGGGCGGCTCTCACTGGAGCAGGCGCATGCCCGACTCGACCGGGTGCTGCGGGCCCCGCACCCCTACCAGCGCTGGGTGGTCACCCTTGCGCTCGGGCTCATGGCCGCGGGGGTGGCCGCGCTCCTCGGCGGCGGCTGGCAGGTCGCCCTCGTCGCCGCCGTCACCACCGGCATCATCGACCGCGCGCTGCGGGTGCTGCGGCGCTGGGGCCTGCCCTACCTGTTCCAGCAGGCGACCGGCGCGGCGATCGCGACCCTGGTGGCGATCGCCCTGCTCTGGGGCCAGGACATCTTCGGGTGGGACCGGGACCTGCTCCCGCCGTCGCTCGTCGTCGCCTCGGGCATCGTCGTGCTTCTCGCCGGGATGCAGCTCGTGGGCGCCGCCGAGGACGCCATCGCCGGCTACCCGCTCACCGCGGCGGCCAAGGCCTTCGAGGTGGCGCTGTACACCACCGGCCTGGTCATCGGCATCGGCTTCGTCCTGGACGTCGGCCAGCGGCTGGGCGTCCCCCTGTACATCGGTGATGTCTTCGGCAACGCGCCGACGGGACTGGTGCAGGTGGTCTGCGGCGCCGTGATCGCCGGCTCGTGGGCGGTGGCGTCCTACACCCAGCCGCGCAACGCCGCGATCATCACCGTCGTCGGGGCGATCGCGGCCGGCTCCACCCACGTCATCGACCAACTGTGGCTCGGCCCTGCGGGCGCCGCGTTCTTCGGCGCGCTCGTCGTCGGACTCATCGCCGGGGTGGTCGGCGACCGTGGTCGGCTGCCGAGCTTCGTCGTCTCCGTGTGCGGTGTCACGCCGATGCTCCCCGGACTGTCGATCTACGCCGCGATGTTCGCGTTCATCGAGTCCTCCGACATCTTCGGGGGCGCGACGATGGGGATCCGGGCGCTGTCCGTGGGACTCGCGCTGGCCGCGGGCGTGACGCTCGGGGAGTTCTGCGCCTCCCCGCTGCGCACCGAGATGGACCGGTGGGAGCGGCGGGTGCGCCGGCGCGCCCGCGGCGCCCGCATCTGACGCGGCCCCGCGGAACCGGCGTACCTCGCAAGCACCCGCGGAACCGGCGTACCTCGCAAGCACCCGCGGAACCCGCGCGCCACGCAAGCACCCGCGGCAGGGGGAG
>NZ_CALGNQ010000079.1 GCF_937958535.1 uncultured Georgenia sp.
TCACCGTCTCCGACCACCTGCTCGACGGCTCGCAGGACATGACCGCCGAGGAGCGTGAGACGAACTTCCAGGGCGCCCTGTCCCTCGCGGTCGCCGCTGCCCTGGCGGACTGACCGCCGGCTCGCCCGGCCCGGTCGACCCGGGCCGCTCAGCGGTCGAACGCCGGGCCGGCGGCGGGGTCCTGCCGGAACTCCAGCGTGTCGCGCAGGCGTCGGCGGCTGCTCTCGGCGAGGTCGGCAGGCAGGTCGTCGAGCGCGAACCAGCCGACGTCGCTCGACTCGTCGTCCGAGACCGTCGCCTCGCCCGCGACGTACCGGCACCAGAAGGTGAGGTCGAGGTACTGGGCGACGTCACCGTTCGGGTAGGTGACCGGCTGCCCCGCCCGGACACCGGCGAGCGCGAGCACCTCGGCATGCACCCCGGTCTCCTCGGTGATCTCCCGCACCAGCGCGACCGCCGGCTGCTCACCGGGCTCGAGGATCCCCGACACCAGCGCCCACCGCCCGGTGTCCACCCGCCGGACGAGGAGGAGCCGCTCCTCGTCGTCGAAGACGGCGCCGGTGACCCCGGGCAGCCAGAGGAGGTCGTGGCCGACGCGCGCACGCAGCTCGGTGATGAAGGGTGGGACGGGCATGGGCCCGACACTAGTGCCGGGTTCCGCCCGCCCCCGTGCCCGAGCCGCTCGACCTGCGGAACACCGGGGTGCACGGGAGGATCGAGAGATGGCCACCAGTGTCGCGGAGCACCTCGTCCGGCAGCTCGTCGGGGCCGGCGTGAGCCGGATCTACGGCATCGTCGGGGACTCGCTCAACCCCGTCGTCGACGCCGTCCGACGCACCCCGGGCATCGACTGGGTCCACGTCCGCCACGAGGAGGCCGCGGCCTTCGCCGCCGCGGGCGAGGCCGAGGTCACCGGCCGGCTCACCGCGTGCGCCGGTTCGTGCGGGCCGGGCAACCTCCACCTCATCAACGGGCTGTACGACGCCAACCGCTCCCGCCTCCCGGTGCTGGCGATCGCCTCGCACATCCCGAGCAACCAGATCGGCACCCAGTTCTTCCAGGAGACCCACCCCGACCGCCTCTTCACCGAGGCGTCGGTCTTCTCCGAGATGATCTCCAGCCCCGCCCAGCTCCCCCGCGTCACGCGCAGCGCCATCCAACACGCCGTCGGCACGCCGGGGGTCGCCGTGCTCACCCTGCCCGGCGACGTCGCCGACCTCGAGCTCGGTGACGAGGGACAGGCGCTCAACCCCGCCACCCGCCCCGCCACACTCGTGCCCGACGAGGACGACGTCGCTGCCCTTGCCGCCGCCATCGACGCGGCGAAGAAGGTCACGCTCTTCGTCGGTGCCGGCGCCCGGGGCGCGCACGGGGAGGTGCTCGCGCTCGCCGATCTCATCGGCGCCCCGGTCGGACACTCACTGCGCGGCAAGGAGGTCATCCAGTACGACAACCCCTTCGACGTCGGCATGTCCGGGCTGCTCGGGTACGGCGCCTGCCAGGAGGCGATGGAGGAGGCCGACCTCCTCGTCCTCGTCGGCACCGACTTCCCCTACCCCGACTTCCTGCCCGCCGACGTCCGCACCGCCCAGATCGACATCGACGCCCGCCACCTGGGCCGCCGCACCCGACTCGACGTCCCGGTCCACGGCGACGTCGGCGCCACCCTGCGCATGTTGCTCCCGCTCGTCAAGCGGAAGAAGTCGCGCAGCTTCCTCAAGGCGATGCTGAAGAAGCACGACCGGATCATGTCCAAGGTGGTCGGCGCATACACCCGCCGGGTCGAGCGACACCGGCCGATCCACCCCGAGTACGCGGCCGTGCAGCTGGACGAGGCCGCCGGCCCGGACACCGTATTCACGGTCGACACCGGGATGAACAACGTGTGGGCGGCGCGCTACCTCACCCCGAACGGCCGGCGCCGGGTCATCGGCTCCTTCCTCCACGGCTCCATGGCCAACGCCCTCCCCCACGCGATCGGTGCCGCTTTCGCCGACCGGGACCGGCAGGTCGTCGCCCTCGCCGGCGACGGCGGTCTGTCCATGCTGCTCGGCGAGCTCATCACCCTGCGCGACCACGAGCTGCCGGTGACGGTCGTCGTGTTCAACAACGCCACGCTCGGCATGGTCAAACTCGAGATGCTCGTCGAGGGGATGCCCGCCCACGCCACCGACACCCCGCCGGTGGACTACCGCCGGCTGGCCGAGTCGCTCGACATCCCGGCACTGCGCGTCCAGGACCCGCGCGAGCTGCGGTCCACCTTCGCCGACGCCCTGGGCCGGCGCGGGCCCGTGCTCGTCGACGTCGTCACCGACCCGAACGCGCTGTCCATCCCCCCGTCGATCACCGCCGGCCAGGTCCGCGGCTTCGCCACGTCGATGACGAAGCAGATCTTCGGCGGTGGCTCCGGCGAGGTCATGGCGATGGCGCGCTCGAACCTGCGCAACATCCCCCGCCCGTAGCACGTGCGGGACCCGCGCCCGCACCACATCCCGACCCCACGCCCGCAGCGCCTCCGGCCCACACCCGAACCGCATCCCGGCCCCACGCTCGCAGCCCGTCCAGGGCCCTCGGGTGGTTCGTCCTTCTGGCTCACTTCAGTGTGCGCGCGGGGGCGAGCGCTGATCGACAAGGGCGAACCACTCGAGGCAGACCGACGCCAGCCAGGCACACCACCGCCCCGGCGTAACTCCTTTCCGCTCAAGCCCCCACAGCGTCAACCCTTGACTCGCCCGGGGGCCTTCGCAACAGTGGGCCGCATGGGCCGGTGACGATGCCGGCCGAAGGGGGGAAAGACATGCGAAGAGTACTTGCTGCCGCCGCGACCCTGTCCGTCGCGTTCCTGGGCGCCGTGCTGCCCGCCACGGGCGCGACCGAGGACCGGGTCGGCTGGGACAGGTCGGACGCACCGGACCGGGTGCTGCAGGACGGGAGCGCGCAGGACGCCGGGCTCGTCCAGCGCTACCTCGACGACATCGAGCCCGCGCTCCAGGAGGGCCTGACGACGACGCCGACACCGCTCTACCCGGGCGCGGTGGCCCTGGTGGCCTCGCGCGGTGTCGTCGCCGAGCGCACCGCCGTCGGCCACGCCGTCCGGTGGGCCGACACCGAGACCGAGCTGCCCGCGGCGGAGCAGGTCGAGATGCGGACCGACACCATCTTCGACCTCGCGTCGCTGTCCAAGCTCTTCACCGCGGTGGCGGTCATGCAGCTCGTCGAGGACGGCGCGGTCGCCCTCGACGACCCGGCCGCCGCCTACATCCCGGCGTTCGCCGCGAACGGCAAGGAGTCCGTGACGGTCGAGCAGCTGCTCACCCACACCGGCGGGCTGCCGGCGTGGATCAACCTCTACAGCGCCTACGACGACGTCGAGTCCCGCCTCGCCGCCGTCTACGCCGTGCAGCCCAGCTCCCCGCCGGGCACCCAGTACGTCTACAGCGACCTCGGGCTCATCGTCCTCGGCAAGATCGTCGAGGAGGTCTCCGGGCTCACGCTCGAGGAGTACGTCGCCACGCACCTCACCGGCCCGCTCGGGATGGACGACACGATGTACAACCCGCCCGCCGAGCTGCGCGACCGCATCGCGGCCACCGAGTACCAGCCGCTCGCCGGCCGGGGCCTGGTCCACGGCGAGGTGCACGACGAGAACGCCTGGTCCCTCGGGGGCGTGGCCGGGCACGCGGGCGTCTTCTCCACCGCCGACGACGTCGCGGTCTTCGCCCAGATGCTCCTCAACGGCGGCAGCTACGCCGGCGCCGAGGTGCTCGCCCCGGAGACGGTGGCGACGATGATGCGGGACTACACCGGGCACCTCTCCAGTGCGCACCGTGGGCTCGGGCCGGAGCTGGAGGCGTGGTTCTACCACGACGTCCTCACCAGCGCGGAATCCGCCGGGCACACCGGCTTCACCGGGACGTCGCTGGTCATCGACCCGCACACCGAGACGATCGCCGTCCTGCTCACCAACCGGGTCCACCCGAGCCGGGACTGGGGCAGCATCAACCCGGTCCGCCGCGCCGTCGCCAGGGCCGCCGGTCTGGCGCACCCGATGACCGGCTTCACCAAGGGCTCGGCGTGGTACTCCGGGATCGGGGATCTCATGACGAACGACCTCACCGTGCCGGTGACGCTCGACGGGTCCGGCGAGCTCGTCCTCGACCTGTGGTTCCACACCGAGCCCACCGACCGCCTGCACGTCGAGGCGTCGACCGACGGCGGTGCCACGTGGGATCCGCTCACCGGCACGCTCACCGCTGCCGGCCAGACCCGCGAGGTCCCGGGCAGCATCTCCGGGGACGGGCTGGGCCGCTGGTGGGAGGGCCGCTTCGACCTCGGCGACCGCAGCGGCGACGTCGAGCTGCGGCTGCGCTACGCCACCGACACCTTCTACTCCGGGCGCGGTGTCTACCTCGACCGGATCCGGGTGACCGACGGCGGCGCCGTCGCCTTCGACGACTGGGACCTCGCCGACCGTGACACGGTCCGGGCCGAGGGCTGGACCCGGGTGGACGCCACGGGTGCCCCGGCGCCGGAACCGGTCGAGGAGTGGCGTGGCTACTGGGTGGACGCCTTCAACCCGGGGATCTACACCCCGGCCCAGGTGAGCGCGCTCGTGGAGGACGCGCTGGAGGTCGGGGCGAACGCCCTCATCGTCCAGGTGGGCCGCCGCTACGACTGCTTCTGCAACGACGCGCTGCTGCCGCGTACCGACGCCGCGATCGACCCGGCACCCTACGACCCGCTGGCCGCGGTGATCGAGGAGGCCCACGCCGTCGGGATCGAGGTGCACGCGTGGGTGAACGCGACGACGCTGTGGAACTCCGCCACCCCGCCGCGCTCCCCCGACCACGCCTTCAACCAGCACGGGCCGAGCGCCGAGGGGCGGGACCGCTGGCTGAACAAGCGGGTCGACGGCGTGGAGATGGTCGGCAACAACGCATGGATCGACCCGGCGCACCCGGACGCCGTGGAGTACTTCGCCGACGCGGTCGCCTCGATCGTGGAGAACTACGACGTCGACGGCATCAACCTCGACTACATCCGCTACCCGGACCACAGCGCGGCGGACACCCGCAACGACTGGGGCTACTCCGAGGTGTCGCTCGCCCGGTTCGCCGAGCACAGCGGACGCACCGACGTCCCGGAGCCCGACGACCCGGAGTTCTCCGACTGGCGGCGGGACCAGGTCTCCGCGCTCGTCCGCAAGGTCTACGTGCGGATGTACGAGATCGACCCGCAGGCCCGGCTGAGCATCGACGGGATCACCTACGGCTTCGGGCCCGCGAGCCACGGCGGCTTCGAGGGCACCCGCACCTACACCAACGTCGCGCAGGACTGGCGGTCGTGGCTGGATGAGGGGATCGTCGACACCGTCACCGCGATGAACTACAAGCGCAACTGGATGCCCGACCAGGCGCGGATGTTCGACGAGTGGAACGACGCCCTCATCGAGTACCGGGCCGACCGGCACGTCGTCAACGGCCCGGCGCTCTACCTCAACGAGATCGAGGACTCCGTCACGCAGGCCAGGCTCACCCGCGAGGCGGGCTTCGACGGGTGGTCCGGGTACTCCTACGCCAACGCCTCCCTCACCGCCAACGGCACGGGCGAGGGTGCGGTGAAGGACGCGGAGCGGGCGGCACTGGCCGAGGCGCTGCGCTCCACCGTCTTCACCGAGGAGGCCGTGGTCCCGGAGATGACGTGGAAGACCCGGCCGACCACCGGCCTGCTCGCCGGGACCCTCGACCTCGGCGACGCCCGCACGGACGGCGTCGAGGTCACCCTCTCCGGCCCGGGCGGGGCGACGACGGCGCGTACCGACGGCAGCGGCTGGTTCGCGGCCGTCGACCTCGCCCCGGGGAGGTACGTCGTGCATGCCGCGGGGGCGGCGCCGGTGGAGGTCGCCGTCACCGCCGGCGAGGTGAGCAGCGTGGTCCTCACCTCGGCCGAGCCGGGCCCCGCCCTCGAGCAGCTCGCGGCGGCACTGGCCGGTCACGTCGAGAGCGGTGGGGTGGCCGGGCCGGTCGCCCAGCAGCTGACCACCGCGGTGGCGCAGGTGCAGCGGCACCTCGCGGGCGGACGTGACGCCGCCGCGGCGCGGGCCGTGGAGCGTTTCGTCCGGCACCTGGAGAACCCGAAGCGGCCGGACACGCTGAGCGACGCGGCGCGCGACGACCTGCGTCGCCGGGCCGAGCACGCGCTGTGCCTCCTGCAGGACGCCGGCGTCTGCACCGCCCCCTGACCGGGCACCCACGACGCGGGGCGTCGTCCACCCGGCGGAGGGGTGGACGACGCCCCGCAGGCCGTCCCGAGCACCCGTCCGCGGTCGCGCTCCCGGACCGGGACGTCACCGATTGCGGCCCAGGTGTGAGTGGGGCCACACTTGGGTGGTGCCGAACCAGTGAGGTGACGACGTGGACGCCGACATCGAGATTTTGCCGATGCTGTCGCGAGGTAAGCACCGCAGCCCCAAGCGTGGTGCCTGCTTCATGGAGCTGGCCTCCTACCTGGCCGGTGAGCGGTGGAGCGACAAGCCGGCGTGCACGCACCCGCTGCTCGCCCACCTCGCGCGTCTGGTCAACGACCTGACGGAGGACTCCGAGCGGTCCCGGCTCGCGGTGCTCATCCCCGCGGTCATCGGGCTGCGCAGCGACGACCCGCGGTGGGACGACGAGATCACCCTGCTCGCGGCCTCCCGCGCGCTGCCCGTGGTCAGCGAGCACCACCAGCGCTCCCTCGCGGTCGGCATCCTCAGTTGCGAGCGCCGTCGGGCGGAGCGCAACGGGTGGGACGAGCTGCGCTTCCACCCCGCGAGCCGCCGCGCGCTCGACGCCGTCCCGCTCGCCGAGCGCTGGGCCCAGGCCTTCGTCGACCAGGTCGGCGGCGTCGGCGCCCACCACCCGGGTGCCGCGGTGGTCGAGATCGCCACCGTCGGTCTGGCCACCGCGTGCGTCCCCGACCCGTCCGGGATGCTGCGCGAGCTCCTCACCGACGCGATCACGCTGTGCGAGCACCTCGCCGGCCGCGAGCGCGCCCAGCGCGACCAGCTCGTACCCGAGCAGTGGCAGCAGGTCTGCAGCCCCGCCCCGGTGCGCTGAGGTCACCCTCCGGACACACGCGGGGAGCGTCCGGCGGGTGACATCGGGCCCGTCCCCGGCCGTCGCCGGGGACGGGCCCTACCCCCGCGGTGCGCAGGCCCGAGGGGCCCGGCACCAGGCGCTCCCGCGCTGAGCGCAGCGCCG
Organism: uncultured Georgenia sp.; assembly: GCF_937958535.1. Classification (GTDB taxonomy): domain Bacteria; phylum Actinomycetota; class Actinomycetes; order Actinomycetales; family Actinomycetaceae; genus Oceanitalea. The sequence goes on from NZ_CALGNQ010000079.1 coordinate 7,242, forward strand.
TGGGTCAGCGCGAGATCGCCAGCTTCATGGCCTTCGTCTCGGCGGCCCGGGAGAAGGTGTCGTAGGCGTCCATGAACTGGTCGAGGGTGAAGCGGTGGGTGATGAACTTCTCCGCGTGGAGCTTGCCCTGCGCGACGAGCTTGAGGAGCATCGGCGTCGTCGTCGCCGAGACCAGTCCCGTCGTGATCGCGATGTCCTTGATCCACAGGTCCTGGATCGGCAGGTCGACCGAGGTGCCGTGGACCCCGAGGTTGGCGACCGTCCCGCCCGGGCGGATGAGGTCGACCGCCGCGGCGAAGGTCGCCGGCACGCCGACCGCCTCCATCGCGGTGTCCACGCCCAGCCCGTCGGTCATCCCCATGACCGTGTCGCGCCAGCCCTCGGTGCCGTTGTTGACGGCGTCGGTGGCGCCGAACTCCTTGGCCAGCTCGAGGCGGTTGTCGTCCAGGTCGATGGCGATGACGCGGGACGCGCCGTAGAGGTTCGAGGTCATGATGGCCGAGAGCCCGACCGGACCTGCGCCGATGACGGCGACGACGTCGCCCGGCTCGACGCGGCCGTTGCGCACCCCGATCTCGAAGCCGGTGGGCAGGATGTCGGACAGCACGATCCCGGCCTCGTCGCTCACGCCCTCGGGCAGCTTGTGCAGGGAGTTCTCGGCGAAGGGCACGCGGACGTACTCCGCCTGGGTGCCGTCGATGAGGTGGCCGAAGATCCAGCCGACACCGGGGGCACCCTCGTCGGCGAGGCAGTGCGAGGGCAGCCGCTGCTGGCAGTAGGCGCACGAGCCGCAGCTGGAGATGCAGGAGATGATGACCCGGTCGCCGACCTTGAGCCGGCTCACCGCGGAGCCGACCTCGACGATGGTGCCCACACCCTCGTGACCGAGGATGCGCCCTTCGGTGACGGCGGGCACGTCACCCTTGAGGATGTGCAGGTCGGTGCCGCAGATCGTCGTGGTGTCGACCTGGACGATGACGTCGGTGCCGTTGACGATTTTCGGGTCCGGCACCTCCTCCCAGGCCTTCTTGCCCGGACCGTGGTAGACCAGAGCCTTCATCGGACCTCCTCGTGTCGCACGGGCACGCCCTGTGCCCCGTCCCTGTGACGCTAGTCCCCCGGGGCGGGTGCGATCTAGGACTTCTCTCCCATGCGTCGGCGTCTGCGGTGCAGCGCGGTGCGCAGCACGAGGGACAGGAGCAGCGCGGCGGTGCCGGCCGCGATCGTCACCCGGTAGGCGAAGGGGTAGCTGCCGACGTCGGCGAGGCGTCCGGCGGTGCTCGAGCCGAGTGCGTAGCCGAGGGAGGTCGCCGCGGCGAGCACCATCATCGCGGCACCCAGGCGGGAGGGGTCCACCACCCGCTCGCAGGCGGAGAAGATGGTGATCATGTAGGGCGCGACGGCCAGGCCCAGGACGAGGAGGACGGCGGCGAGCGTGCCGAGGGAGTGGACGGCGAGCAGCGGCACGGTGAGCACGGCGAGCCCGCCGGCGAAGACGGGCAGCCGGTCAGCGAGCCGGAAGCGCTCCGGCAGCACGACGATGGCGAGGCCGGCCACGACGCTGCCGATGCCCAGGACGGCGTGGAGCAGGCCCGCCAGCCCCGGCTCGCCGGCGACGGTGGCCAGCGCCGTCGTCCCGGCCTGGACGGAGCCGAAGATGGCGCCGACGAGGAGCTGTCCGGCGGCGAGACCGAGGAGCAGCGGACCCACCCGTCCGCCGGCGCCGTCCCGGACTCCGCGGTGGCCGCGGACGAGCGCCACGGTGGGGTGCAGCGCGAACCACGTGGCGAAGACGGCGAGGCCGCCGGCCGCGAGGAGCAGGGCACCGGCCGGGGAGACGACGGCGGCGGTGGTGCCGACGATCGCCGGTCCGAGGACGAAGGAGGCCTCGTCGGCCGCGCCCTCGTAGGAGAAGGCGGTGGAGAGGAGCTTGAAGCCCTGGCCACCCTTCGCGCGGGTGAGCTCGCGCCAGCGCACCCGGGCCAGCGTGCCGACCTGCGGCACGAAGACGCCGGCGACGCCGCTGACCACGGCGAGCAGCTGCCATGGGACGTCCTGCCCGGACAGGACGACGAGGGCGAGGAGCGCCAGCGCGCCGCCCACCGACTGGACGAGGAGCACGGGACGCTGGCCGATCCGGTCGGTGAGCGCGCCCGCCAGCGGGGAGGCGAGGGCGTTGACGACGGCGAAGGCCCCGGCGGCCGCTCCCCCGCCGCCGTAGCTGCCGCTGACCTCGGCGACGAGGAGGAGGATGCCCATCTGGGACATCGCCATGGGCAGTCGGGCGACGAAGGCGACGACGACGTAGAGCGGTCCGGTCAGCGCGAAGAGCCGCCGGTAGGAGGACAGGACGGACAATCGGTCTCCAGGGGTGGACGGGCGGCGCTCCTCCCACCCCGGAAGCGCTGACGACCCGATGCGGGCTCAGGATATCCGAGCGACCACCCGCTCCACCTCCGCCACCGGCCAGTGGAGCCGCTCGGCCAGCTGGGCCACGGTCGCCCCTTCGCCTACGGACCCTCGGGCGTGGCGGACGAGCCGCTCGCGCAACCGCGTGCGGCGGCGGCGCTCCGCGAGAGCCGCCGCGACCAGTCCGTGCCGCGGGCCGAGGAGCAGTGCGGTGAGGAACACCACCCCGACGACGCCGGCCATCATGCCCGCGATCGACAGGTCCCAGACGCGGGCGAGCAGGTAGCCGACGACCGCCGACCCCGCCCCGGTACCGACCGCCGTGGCGAGCATGACGGAGAACCGGTCGACGAGGAGGTAGGCGGTGGCCGCAGGCCCGGCGAGGAAGGCGACGACGAGGATCGCGCCGACGGAGTCGAACGCGCCGACCACGGTGACGGAGACGAGCGCCATGAGCAGCTGGTGGACGAGCACCGGCGACAGCCCGAGGACGGTGGCGAGGCCCGGGTCGAAGGTCGTGACCTTGAGCTCCTTGTACAGGAGGAGGACGAAGGTGACGACGGCGACGGCGACCACGCCCATCGTCCACCACGACCGGGGCCCGAGGTCCACGCCGCCGACCTCCAGGGTGACGAGCGGTGCGAAGGCGATCTCGCCGAAGAGGACGTGCTCCAGGTCGAGGTGGACGTTGCCGCCGTAGCGCGCGATGAGCAGCACCCCGAGGGCGAACAGGCCGGTGAAGACGATGCCGATGGCCGCGTCCCCGCGCACCCGGCCGCCGCGCTGGAGCAGGTCGACGAGGACGACGGTGAGCAGCCCGAACACTGCCGCGCCGGCCACCGCGGTGAGCGGCCCGAGCGACCCGGTGAGGAAGAACGCCAGGACGATGCCGGGCAGCGCGGCGTGGGAGATCGCATCGCCCACCATGACACTCTGCCGCAGCACGAGGACGCTGCCGAGGAGGGCGCACGGGACGACGACGAGGATCGCCGTGACGACGATGACGAGGTCCACGCTCACCGCACGCCCACCCCCTTCGCGCGCCGAGCGCTCACTTCCCGACGCGCGCCGAGCCGGGTCCGCAGCGCACGGGCGGGCAGGGACACGAGGAAGATCCCCGTCGCGACGAGGACGATGAGCGGGCCGGTGGGCAGGTCGGTGGTGGTCGCGCTGAGCAGCGCCCCGACCGCACCGCTCACCGCGCCGAGCAGGGCGGCGAGGACGACCATGACGGCGAGGCGGTCGGTCCACTGGCGGGCCGCGGCGGCGGGGGTGATGAGCAGGGCGGCGATGAGCACCACCCCTACCGTCTGGATGCCGACGACGATCGCGACCACGAGGAGCGCGGTGAGCAGGGCCTCGAGCCGGCGGACCGGGTAGCCCACGGCGCGGGCGAAGGTCGGGTCGAAGGCGACGAGCTTGAGCTCCTTGTACAGCAGTGCGACCACCGCCAGCGCCACGGCGGTGAGCACGGCCATGACGCGCACGTCGGAGGCCACGAGGCCGGCTGCCTGCCCGAGCACGAAGCGGTCCAGGCCCGACTGCCCGGACGCCCCGGTGGTGGCGACGTAGGTGAGCAGCACCGTGCCCACGCCGAAGAACACCGACAGGACGAGCGCGAGCACGGCGTCCTGCTTGAGCCGGGTGCGCTGGACGACGACGAGGACGAGCCCGGCGGCCAGCGCCGCCGTCACCGCCGCACCGACCATGAGCCCGGACCCCGACGTCGTGCCGGTGACGAGGAAGCCGAGGACGACGCCGGGCAGGGTGGCGTGGGACAGGGCGTCGCTGAGCAGGCTCTGGCGGCGCAGCACCGCGAACGTGCCCAGCGCCCCGCCGAGCAGCCCGAGCACCGCGGCGCCGAGGGCGACCGTGCGCAGGGTGTAGTCCCCGAGCGCGGCGAGGAGGTCACCCACGGTGCAGCTCCTCCGCCCGGCGTGCCGCTCCCCCGTAGGCACGGGCGATGTTCTCGCTGGTGAAGACCTCCGCGGTGGGGCCGACGGCGACGAGCTCGCGGTTGAGGAGGACGACGGTGTCGAAGTAGTCGGCGACGGTGGCGAGGTCGTGGTGGACGACGACGACGCTGCGGCCCTCGTCGCGTAGCTCGCGCAGGATGTCGACGACGATGCGCTCGGTGACGTAGTCGACACCGGCGAAGGGCTCGTCGGCCAGGTAGAGACGGGCGTCCTGGGCCAACGCGCGGGCGAGGAAGACCCGCTGCTGCTGCCCGCCGGAGAGCTCACCGATCTGCCGGTCGGCGAGGTCGAGCATGCCGACACGGTCGAGGCAGCGCTCCGCGGTGCGTCGCTCGCGGCGGCCGGGGCGGCGCAGCCAGCCGAGCCGTCCGTAGGTGCCCATCTCGACGACGTCGCGGGCGTCGGTCGGGAAGTCCCAGTCCACGCTGCTGCGCTGCGGGACGTACCCCACGCGGCTGCGGTCGACCGGGTCGCCGAACACCTCGACCGAGCCGGCGACGGGGCGGAGCAGGCCCATGGCGACCTTGAGCAGCGTCGTCTTGCCGGCACCGTTCGGCCCCACGATGCCCACCAGCCGCCCCTCCGGGATGGTGAAGGACACATCCCACAACACCGGCTCGCTGCGGTAGGCGGCACTGACGCCGCGCACGGCCAGCGGGGCGCTCACGGCCGCCCCAGCGCGGTCGCGACGATCTCGGCGTTGGTGCGCAGCATCCCGGCGTAGGTGCCGGCCGGCCCATCCGGCTCGCCGAGGGCGTCGGAGTAGAGCCCCTGCTCAGGCACCTCGACCTCCCAGCCGCGGTCGGCGGCGGCCTCACGGACGGCCTCGATGCTCGCCGGGGACACGCTGGACTCCGTGAACAGCGCCGGGACCTCGCGCTCGACGAGGAGGTCGACCAGGGCCCGGATGTCGGCGACACCCGCCTCGTCCTCGGTGGACAGCCCCTGGACGCCGTGGACCTCGAGGTCGTAGGCGCGGCCGAAGTAGCCGAAGGCGTCGTGCGACGTCACCATGACGCGGCGGTGCTGGGGCACCTCGTCGAGCAGGGCGGCGGCGTCGGCGTGCGCGTCGAGCGCGGCCCGGACGTACTCGGCACCGCCCTGGGCGAAGTCGGCGGCGTGCTCGGGGGCCAGCGTGGAGAGCTCGGTGACGACCGGGTCGACGACCTGCACCCAGAGCTCGGGGTCGAACCACACGTGGGGGTCGTACTGGTCGGTGTAGTCGGCCGAGGGCAGCAGTTCGGCGGTGGGCAGCGCGTCGGTGAGGGCGAGGACCCGGTCGAGCCCGCCGCCCTGGAGGACGTCGGCCATCCGCCCCTCGAGGAAGAGTCCGTGGTAGACGACGAGGTCGGCGGCCATGAGGGCGCGGACGTCGCCCTGGCTCGCGCGGTACAGGTGGGGGTCCACCCCCGGTCCCATGAGCGCCGTGACGTCCACGTGGTCCCTGCCGACCGTGCGGAGCAGGTCGGCGGCGTGCGTCGTCGTCACGGTGACGCGCAGTCGGCCGTCGTCCTCGGCGCTCCCGGGGCTCGCGGCACAGCCCGCCAGGGCGACCACGACGGCCACCCTGAGGAGAAATGTTCGCAAACCCGAAATCACGGTGTCAGGTTACCCGAAGGGGCAGGTGGGATCGCTCCACGCGGGGGGACAGGTCGCCTCGGCGACATCCCTCGGGACGGGTTCGGCCGTACCCTGAGGCATGGCGAGGATCTCGCGCGCCGACCGCGCCGACGACGCCGCGCTGCTGGCGGGGCTCGCCCTCGGCGACGCGGCGGTGTCGGCCGCGTTCGTGCGCCGGTTCCAGGGGGCGGTCTACGGCCTGGCGGTGAGCATCACCCGCGACCCGCGCGCGGCCGAGGACGTCAGCCAGGAGGTGTTCCTCCGCGTGTGGCGCGCCGCGGACACATACGACGTGCGGCGTGCCTCGGTGCTCACCTGGATTCTCACGATCACCCGCAACACCGCGATCGACACCGTCCGGGCCCGCCGCAGCACGCCGACCGACGGGCCGGTGCTCGACCAGCTCGTGCGCGACACCCTCGGGCCCGAGCCGGACCTCGCCGAGACCGCCCTGCACCGCGTGGAGACCGACCGGGCGCTGCGCCGGCTCCACGCCCTCTCCCCCGACCAGGCGCGCGCTGTCGTCCTCGCCGTGCTCGGCGGCTGCACCGCGGCGGAGGTCGCCGACCGTGAGGGCATCCCGCTCGGGACGGCGAAGACCCGGATCAGGTCCGGCCTGCGCCGGCTCCAGGCGCTCGCGGAGGTGGACCATGGCTGAGCGTTGGCACCCCGACGAGGACCTCGTCCTCGACGCCGTGCTGGGGACCGGGGACCAGCGGGACGACGTCGTCGCCCATCTCGCCTCGTGCACGCGCTGTCGGGGAGCACACGGCGCACTCGTCGACGGGGTGGACCTCGTCCTGCCGGCGGTGCCCCGGTCTCAGCCGCCGACCGGGTTCGAGTCCCGGGTGCTCGACCAGCTGGCCGAGCTCCGGCCGGCCGGCGCACCGTCGCGAACGCGGCTCTGGCCCTCGGCGCTCGCCGCCGCGGCCGCCGGGCTGCTCGGGGTGGCGGTCGGCGCGGCCGGCGTCGGCCTCCTGACCGACGACCCCGCCGAAGAGCCACCCGCCGTCGTCTCCGCCCCGGCGGTCCCGCTGGTCACCGCGGACGGCACCGACGTCGGGACCGTCTCCCGGATGCGCGACGAGACGGGGCCGCGGATCGTCGTCGTGGTCCAGGGCACCGGCACACCGCGCACCTACACCTGCCGGGTCCGGCTCGCCGACGGCACGGTGCAGGAGCTCGGGACGTGGCCGCTGAGCGACTACGGGGAGCGGGCGTGGGTGGTCGATGAGCCGGCTCCCGGGGTGCGGACGGTCGAGCTCGTCGGGCAGTCCGGGGCGGTGTGGGCGACGGCCGAGCTGTGAGCCGACCGCGGGCCTCGGCTGTCAGCCGGCTCCGGACTCGAGCGTCGGGCCGGCCCCGGACTCGAGCGATGGGCCGGTCCCGGCAGCGGCAGCGAGCCGGTCCCGAGCGCAGGCAAGGAGCCGGTCCCGGACTCGAGCGATGAGCTGATCGCGGGCCGCCACAGCGAGCCTGTCCGGGGGGTGGGAATGTGCCGGTCCCGCCCCGGGGCAATCCCTCCGGCGCCCCGGCCCGTACCAGTGGCATGGAACCGACGTCGCATCCGCTGCGCCCGCTCCTGGCCCTGGCCCTCGGGCTCGCCCTCGTGGCAGGGTGCGGCGGCGGCGCGGAGAACAGGACGCAGGATCCCCCGGCGACGGAGACGAGCGAGGAGACCACCACCGCCGTGGACGGCCCCACCGGTGAGACCGCGAACGACGGGGCCGTCCCCACCGGTGAGACGCCGACCGGGGACGAGGTCGAGGCCGCCGCGGAGGTGGTCATCGTCATCTCCGACTTCGCCTACACGGTCCCGGAGTCCGTGGCGCCGGGCGCGGAGGTGACCGTGACCAACGAGGACGGCGTCGGGCACACGGTGACGTCCGACGAGGAGGGCCTCTTCGACGTCGCGGTCGACCCGGGGGCGACGGTGGCCTTCACCGCTCCCGAGGACCCGGGTGACTATGGGTTCCACTGCATCCCCCATCCGCACATGACCTCGACCCTGGTGGTCCGGTGAGTGCCGCACGCGGCGGTCGAGTGCGTGCGGCCCGCGCACCGGTCGGCCGCGGTACCGCGCCCCGTCGCCGCCGGTCACCCGCCGAGCCGCTCGTGCGGCTCCTCACCGTCGGCGCGCTGGCGGTGGACGCCGTGGTCCATCTCCAGCTCGCCGACGCCATGCAGCTGGCCGCCCCCGGGGGCATCGGTGGCGGGGCGCTGTTCCGCGCACAGGCAGTGGCGGCGACGCTCGCCGGCATCGTCCTCCTCGTCACCGGCCACCGACTCGCGTACGCCATCGCCGGGCTCGTGGCGCTGAGCGCCCTGGTGCCGGTGCTGCTCTACACCTACGTCCAGGTCCCGGCGATCGGGCCGATCCCCTCGATGTACGACCCCGCCTGGTACCCGCAGAAGACCGCGAGCGCGATCGCGGAGGCGGCTGCGGTCGCCCTGGCCGCGATCGGCTTCACCCTCGCACCGCGACGGGCGCGGGCCCACTAGCGACCCGACCGGCGCTCCGCCAACCGCCTGGGCGGAGCACCGGCCGGGTCTTCTGTGCGCGGGCTCGGAGCATTATTTAAGGCTTGGCTTAAATGGACGAGTCGGGGCACAGTGGGCACCGTGCACGCGCTGGACGTCCTCGGCGACCCGGTCCGCCGGCGCCTGCTGGAGCTGCTCACCGACGGTGAGCGGTCCGCGGGCGAGCTCGCCGAGCAGATCGGCCGCGAGTTCGGGATCAGCCAGCCCGCGGTCTCCCAGCACCTGCGCGTCCTGCGCGAGCACGGCTTCACCACGGTGCGACACGACGGCCCCCGGCGGTTGTACGCGATCGACGCCACCCCCCTGCGCGAGGTCGACGCCTGGCTGGCCGACTTCCGCGCGTTCTGGGCGCCCCGACTGGCCGCCCTCGAGACCGAGATCGCCCGCGGCAAGCGCGAGCGACGTATCCGACACGCCCAGGAAGGGCCACACCCATGACCGAGGACATCTCCACCATCAGCGCGGGCCAGCTCGACGCGGTCGAGCGCCGTCTGAGCATCAGCGAGGAGGGCGGCAAGTCGACCGTCGTCGCCACCATGAGCCAGGTCTACGACACCACGGTCGAGGACCTCTGGGACGCCCTCACCTCCAAGGAGCGGCTCCCCCGGTGGTTCGCACCGGTCTCCGGCGACCTGCGGCTCGGCGGGCAGTATCAGATCGAGGGCAACGCCGGCGGCACCATCGAGGAGTGCGAGCCGCCGTCGGGCTTCCGCATCACCTGGGAGTTCGGCGGCGGGGTCTCCTGGGTGGCCGTGCGGGTCGCCCCGGAGGGTGACGGGGCCCGGTTCACCCTGGAGCACACCGCCAAGGAGGACATGCCCAACGAGTTCTGGGACACCTACGGCCCCGGGGCCGTCGGCGTGGGTTGGGACCTGGCGTTCCTCGGTCTCGCCCTGCACCTCGCGACCGGGGCCTCGCGGCCGGCGGAGGGCTCGGAGTGGGAGCAGAGCGACTCCGCACGCGAGTTCATCACCGGCGCCAGCCGGCGCTGGGCCGACGCGTCCGTCGCCGCGGGCACTCCCGAGGACAAGGCCCGCGCCGCCGAGCGCCAGACGACCGCCTTCTACACCGGGCAGCAGCCGCCGACCGAGTGAGCCGGCCGGCGTTCGACCCTGCGAGCCGGTGCACCGCGCGAACCGGGCGGTGACCTGCAGGCCTCGACCTGCCTCTCGGTGAGCCTGCCGGCCGGTCCCGCACCCGACCGGCGCCGAGCACGGGACAGCACCACGCGCAGCCCGGCGCCGAGACGAAGCCGAGACCGGCTGCCTCACCGCGCCGAGCACGGCCGAACGCGGGGTTCTCCCCGCGTTCGGCCGAGTGCTCAGGCCGGGGTGAGCACCTCCGCCTCGAGGCGGGCGTAGCTCCTCTCCATGCCGTCGACCATGCCGGTGGCGAGGATCGTGTCGCGGGTCTCGGCGTCCGGGTACGTGATGACGAGGGAGAGCAGGGTGCCGTCCGCCACGGGGGTGAGAGTCAGCTCGTTGACCGTGCTCGGGCCGTCGGTGCCGGTCATCCGCTCGGTGGTCACCTCACGGAACGGCGGGTGGATCTCGCGGACCTCGCCGGTGAACCCGAAGCGGTTCTCGCCACCCTCCTGCTCCCACTCGTAGCGGAAGGTGTCGCCGACCGCAGTGCCGATCTCGCAGACCGGCATGGTCCAGCCGTCGGGGCCCAGCATCCAGCGCCGCACGAGCTCCGGTTCATGGTGGGCGTCCCACACCCGCTGCACCGGGCCGCGGATGACCCGGCTGATGCGGACCTGCGTGTCGCTGAGGACGGTGCTCTCGGTCCCCCGGCCGGCGACGAAGGACGCGAGGTCGGCGACGACGGCGTCGATCTGGCCCATCGCCGAGCGCATCCCCTCCTCCATGCCCATCTCGATGAGCTGCTCGAGCTCCTCCAGCGAGCTGAAGTACGTCGTCGTCGTCACCCGGGAGCCGCCGTCGGTCTCGGAGAACGTGAAGACCATGCGCATGGACGGCAGGTTCTCGTCCGGCCGGCCGTCCGCCCCGACGAAGCCGTCGCGGACCTCGAAAGAGCGGCCCTCGTCGACGGCGAGGAACTCCCAGTAGCCGCCCGAGCGCTCGCCGTCGGGACCGGTCATGTAGTAGTCGGAGCGCCCGCCAGGGTGCATGTCGTGGCGGGTGAACGTGGCCGGCCAACCCTCCGGTCCCCAGAACTTCTCGATCTGGCGGGGGTCGGCGTAGGCGTCCCACAGCCGGCTGACCGGCACGGGGAAGTCGGCGACCACAGTCATGGTCAGGGCGTCGAGGTCTCTCTCGACGGTGGTGATCGGCATGTCAGTTGCCTTTCGACTGGTCTTCGGAGAGGAGGGCGTCAAGCCGGTCGATCCGGCCGCGCCACAGCTGCTCGTACTTCTCCAGCAGGGCCTGGGCCCGCCGGAGGGTGTCGGGGTTCCCCCGCACACGACGTTCACGACCGTGGGGATGTTTGGTCACCAGACCCGCTCCCTCCAGGACGGCGACGTGCTTCTGCACGGCCGCGAACGAGATGTCGTACGCGGCCGCCAGCTCCGTCACGGTCGCCTCCCCGGTGAGAGTGCGCCGGACGATGTCGCGCCGGGTGGCGTCGGCGAGAGCCCGGAAGATCCGGTCGATCTCGTCGTCGTCGAGGGCGCGAGGCTCGCGGCTACGTACAACCATTTGGTTGCACGTTACTCGGGGCGTGACCGGCACACGAGGTATTTTGTCCGGTTTCCTCTCCGCGCGGGTCAGCAGTAGCGCCGTGCCACCCGGACGGTCTGCGGACCGTACGAACCGCCGAAGATGACGGCGTGCATGACGAGCATGGTCAGCTGGTGCAGACCCACCCGCTCGCGCCAGCCGTCGGCGAGCGGTGAGACCTCCTGGTAGCCGGCGAGGATGTCGGGCAGCCGGTCGACACCGAAGAGGTCGAGCGCGGCGAGGTCGGTCTCGGCGTGGCCGCCGTGCGCCGCCGGGTCGATGAGGACGCCCTGGACGCCGCGGTCGGTGGCGGCCCAGACGACGTTGCCGCCCCACAGGTCCCCGTGCAGGCGCGCTGCCCCCTCCCCGACGAGCGCGGGCTGGTCGTGGTCGAAGTCGCCCGCGGCGAGCCGGTCGGCGACGCGCTCGAGCACCCGGGCGCCGTCGTCGTCGATCGACCCGTTGCGGAGCGCCCGCGGGATGTAGGGGCGGATCTGGTACTCGGCGTAGAACTCGCCCCACGTGTCGAAGACGGGCTCGGCGTCGTGCTCGTGCAGCGGCATCGGGCCCGAGCTGCGGAGCACCTCGCCGCTCCACCCGGGCGGGGCGCACCCGAGCGACGGCGCGCCGGCGGCGTGAGTGCGCGCCAGCCCGCGTCCGAACTCCGCTGCCGCCTCCGGCGTCGCGGCGGTGTGCGCGAGGTGGACGAGCTCGAACCAGCCCTCACCCTCCGCGACGATGTCGACGACGGGCGCCCCGCCGTCGGCCTCGGCCTCCGCCAGCCACCGCAGCCCGGCCGTCTCGAAACGCAGGACGGCGGGGTCGTCGGTCTTGTGGAAGGTGCGCATACTTAGATCGTCGCAGACAGAGCGGACCTCCTGCCGCGCCGGTGACCGGGCGGCGCGGGGCCTTCGGCCGAGGTCGTCGCACGATGCGCGGGGCCCCTTGCCAGGTCACAGACGGCGTGGACCTCCCGTCGCGCATGCCCCAGAGCGGCGTGGACCTCCCGCCGTGCGTACCACAGAGCGGCGCGGACCTCCCGCCGTGCGTACCACAGAGCGGCATGAACCTCCCGTCGGGACCTCGACGCCGCCCTCCCGCCGGACGCGGACGCGACCTGCTGCCCCGCCCTCGCGCCTCGGCCACCACGGCCACCACACAGCCGTCGCAGAGGCCGCTGACCTCTTGCCGGCCCCGTGCGCGTGGCCCTACGCTTAATTCATCGTCCGATGAATTAAGAGGTCGGCATGGATGTCGCCGTCGACGTACAAGACCTCGTGGTGACCCGCGGCGGACGGCGGGTGCTGGACGGGATCACCCTCGCGATCCGGCCGGGCGTGGTCACCGGCCTGCTCGGGCCGAGCGGGAGCGGAAAGACGACGCTCATGCGGTCGGTGGTGGGCGTCCAGGTCGTCGAGTCGGGTCAGATCACCGTGCTCGGGCGCCCTGCCGGCGCTCCGGAGCTGCGGCACCGGATCGGCTACCAGACGCAGGCGCCGAGCATCTACGACGACCTCACCGTCGCCGAGAACGTCCGCTACTTCGCGGCGCTGTACGGCGTCTCCCGGGCGGCCGCGGACGGAGTTCTCTGCGACGTCGGCCTGGCGCCGCAGGCCCGCCAGCTCGCGGGGACCCTCTCCGGCGGTCAGCGCAGCCGGGCCTCGCTCGCCTGCGCCCTGGTCGGTGCCCCGGAGCTCCTCGTCCTGGACGAGCCGACGATCGGCCAGGACCCGGTGCTGCGCGACGAGCTGTGGGCCCGCTTCCGCGGGCTGGCCGACGACGGTGTCACCGTCATCGTCTCGAGTCACGTCATGGACGAGGCCAACCGCTGCGATCGGCTCATCCTCATCCGGGAGGGTCGGATCGTCGCCGACGGCACCCCGTCGGACGTCAAGGAGCGCGCCGGGACAGATGACCTCGACGCGGCCTTCCTCACCCTCATCAGGACCGCGGAGGCGGCGTGATGTCTGCTCGTCTGCTCGCCGGGACGACCCGCCGGATCCTGCGCCAGCTGCAGCACGACCACCGCTCGGCGGCGCTCGTGCTCATCATGCCGGTCGTGCTGCTCACGCTCGTCTACTTCATGTGGGAGGACCAGCCGCAGTTCGACCGGATCGCGCTCGTCCTGCTCGGGGTCTTCCCGCTCACCATCATGTTCCTGCTGACCAACATCAGCGTGCTGCGCGAGCGGACCACCGGCACGCTCGAGCGGCTCTTCACCACCCCGATCAACAAGCTCGACGTGCTCTTCGCCTACGGTGCCGCCTTCGGGCTGGCGGCGGCACTCCAAGCTGCGGTCGCGGGAGCGTACGCGCACTGGGTGCTCGGGATGGCGGCCCCCGGTGGCCTCGGGCTGGTCATCCTCATCGCTTTCGCGAACGCGTTGCTCGGCGTCTCGCTGGGGCTGCTGTGCAGTGCGTTCGCCCGGACCGAGTTCCAGGCCGCCCAGTTCATGCCCCTGGTGATCCTGCCCCAGCTGCTGCTGTGCGGGCTGTTCGTCCCGCGGGCACAGATGGCGAGCTGGCTGGAAGCGCTGTCTGCCCTCATGCCGATGTCGTACGCGGTGGAGGCGCTCATGGAGGTGGGCACGAACGCGGAGCCGACCGGGACGATGTGGCGCGACCTCGCCGTGGTCGCCTGCGTGACTGTGGCGGCGCTGGTGCTGGGGGCGCTCACCCTGCGGCGGCGGACGCCGTGACCGAGACGCGACGACAGCGCGGACGGCGCCCGGGGCGGCAGAACACCCGGGAGGCGGTGCTGCAGGCGGCGCGGTTGGCCTTCGCCGAGGCGGGGTACGACCGCGCCTCGGTGCGGCAGATCGCTGCCGCCGCGGGCGTCGACACGGCGCTGGTGCACCACTACTTCGGCACCAAGGAACAGCTGTTCCAGGCCGCGGTCGAGTTCCCGGTCGACCTGCCCACGACCCTCGCCCGGGTCGCCGACGGACCGGTCGGCGGCCTCGGACAGCGGCTCGTGGACACCTTCCTCGAGGCGTGGGAGCACCCGGTGAGCGGACCGGCACTGGAGGCGCTGATCCGGGGGGCGCTGGCCCACCGGGTCTACGGCCGCCTGATCCGGGAGTTCTTCGCGGTGCACATCGTGCGGTCCGTGGGCGTGCGACTCGAGGGCGTGGTACCCGCCGACGAGGTGCCCATCAGGGCGAACTTCGTCGCGAGCCAGCTCTTCGGCCTGGCGGTGGTGCGCTATCTCCTGCGGTTCGAGCCGATGGCCTCCCTCCCCCGCGACGCCGTCGCTACCACCGTGGCGCCGACGATCCAGCGGTACCTCACCGAGGAGATCGACGCCGTCCAGTGAGTGGCACGCGCGCCCCAAGGCCCCCGCTCCGATCTGGGAGATTCGGTTCGCTCTCGCCTTCGCCGGTGTCGGGCGTTCAGTTCGCTCGCCTCCTCCGATACCAGGCGCCCTTTCCATTGGGTTCGGGGCCGTTTCCGCCGCACCAGCTCCACCCACCGCCCCCCGACCCGCCCAACCCGCCCGCTCACCCCGCACCCCATCAGCAACCCCCGACAGCCCCCTCGCCGCCACACTGCCCACCTCCCTCGGCGCCCTCACAAGCCCACCCGGCTCGAACATGTGTTCGACTACAAGACCATCGTGACACACCCCACCGACATCGGGCCGCTGTCGACAGCACCGTCGGCCCGCGGAAGACTGTCCGCACCCGCACGGAGGTGGATGATGACCCGTCTGGTCTACTTCGAGTTCCCGTCGAGCGGCCCCTTCGGCGAGCAGGCTGCTGCCGCCTACGGCGACCTCGCCGCCGACATCTCCGCCGACGAGGGGCTCGTCTGGAAGGTCTGGACCGAGAACCCCGAGGCCGGTACCGCCGGCGGTGTCTACCTCTTCGAGGACGCGGAGTCGGCTGAGCGGTACATCGCGAAGCACACGGCACGCCTCGCCGGGTTCGGCATCACCGACATCATCGTCAAGGAGTTCGACGTCAACCGCGAGCTCTCGGACACCACCCACGCCCCGCTCCGCAGGCGATGAGGGCAAATCCCGTGGACACCGCACCGGCCTCGGGCACCATGCCCGCATGACACCTGACTGGTACGTGCGCCCCTCGGCCCGGCACTGGGTCGACCCGAGTCCCTCCCCACCGGCCGTCCGCGACTTCCACCGCAGCCTGCCCGACTACGCCCCCACTCCCCTCGTCGACCTGCCCGCGCTGGCCGACGAGCTCGGTGTCGGGTCGGTGTGGGTCAAGGACGAGTCGAGCCGGCTGGGACTGCCCGCGTTCAAGATCCTCGGGGCCTCGTGGGCGAGCGCCCGCGCCGTCGCCGAGCGCACCCGCGCCGCGAACCGCACCGGGGCCTCCGCGCTCGACCTGGACATGCTGCGCACCGCCGCCGCGGGCAGCGGACTGCGCCTCGTCACCGCGACCGACGGCAACCACGGCCGCGCCGTCGCCCACATGGCCCGGCTCCTCGGTCTGGCCGCGAGCATCTTCGTCCCCGCGGTCATGTCCCCCACCACGGCGGCGGCCATCGCCTCCGAGGGCGCCGACGTCGTGCGCATCGACTCCCACTACGACGACGCCGTCGCCGCAGCCGCCCGGTTCGCCGCGGACCACCCGGCCCGCGTCCTGGTCCAGGACACCGCCTGGGAGGGGTATGAGGACGTGCCCGGGTGGATCGTCCAGGGCTACGACACGCTCCTCCAGGAGGTCGACGAGCAGCTCGGCCGGGCCCCCGACCTCGTCGCCGT
The DNA here is from genome assembly GCF_937958535.1 of uncultured Georgenia sp. GTDB lineage: Bacteria > Actinomycetota > Actinomycetes > Actinomycetales > Actinomycetaceae > Oceanitalea. Next base: position 23,200 of record NZ_CALGNQ010000079.1, read on the forward strand.
CCCCACCGGGGTCGGCTCGCTGGCCCAGGCCGTCGTCTCCCAGTACCGCAGGACGGACGCACCCCACCCGAGCGTCCTGTCCGTCGAGCCCGACACCGCCGCCTGCGCCCTCGCCGGCCTCGTCGCCGGCGAACCGGTGACCGTCGCTACCGGCAGCACCGTCATGGCCGGCCTCAACTGCGGCACCCTCTCCTCCCTCGCCTGGCCGGTGCTGCGGGACGGCTGCGACGCCGCGGTGGCAGTGACCGACGACGACGCTCTCCGCGCAGTCGAGGACCTCGCCACGCTCGGCGTCTCCTCAGGCCCCTCGGGGGCGGCCACGCTGGCCGGCGTCCGCAAGGCACTGGGCGAAGCGGAGAGACGCGAGGCACTCGACCTGGACGGCTCCTCGGTCGTCGTGCTGCTCAGCACCGAGGCCCGGCACTGACCCCGACTCACCGCTGCCGACTGAGCTCCGGGTCGTGGAGGTGGCACGCCGCCCGCGCACCCGCGACGTCCAGGGGCCCGGGGTCCAGGCCCGGCGCGAAGTGCACCGTGACGGCGTCCGCGCCGGTCTCCACCCGCTCCACCCCTCGCCAGAGCGGCTCGCCCGGGTCGTCCGCCCGGGCCTGCTCGAGCACCGCTGCCAGCTCGTCCGCCGAGCGTCCGGCAGGTGGGGAGAGGCGCACCTCCGTCACCCCCGGCCGGACGTCGACCAGACTGCGCACGAGCGGCCGCTCGGCCCGCATGAGCTCCTCGCCGCGCTCGGTCCACCGCCGCTCGAACAGGGCGCGCAGGTCGCGCCCCTCCCAGCCGCACGGCCGGAACGCGACGGGACAGCGGGGATGGAAGGCGCACCCGTGCGGCGGCGCGGCGGCGTCGGGGATCTCCCCACGGGGCAGGTCCCGGGGGACGGAGCGGGAAGGGTCCGGGTCGGGCACCGCCCCGAGCAGCGCCCGGGTGTATGGGTGCTTGGGGGCGGCGAAGATCTCCTCGGTGGGGCCGATCTCGACGATGCGGCCGAGGTACATGATCGCCACCCGGTCGCAGAAGAACTTCGCCGTCGCCAGGTCGTGGGTGATGTAGACGTAGGTGAGGTCGAGGTCGCGCCGCAGTCCGAGCATGAGCTCGAGGATCTTGGCGCGCACACTCATGTCGAGCATGGAGATCGGCTCGTCCGCCACGAGGAGCTCCGGGCCGCAGATGATCGCCCGGGCGATCACCGCCCGCTGCTTCTGCCCACCGGACAGCTCGGCGGGGAGCTTGTCGAGGAACTGCTCCGCGGGGAGGAGTCCGGTGCGCTCCAAGGCCTCGACCACCCGCTCCCGCTCGGCCTCCCGGTCCGCCACCAGTCCCTGGATCCGCAGCGGGTGCCCGATGGCGGTGCGCAGGTCCATCGTCGGGTTGAGCGCAGCGTGCGGGTCCTGGAACACCATCTGCAGGCGCCGCCGCAGCGTGCGCAGCTCCCGCTCCCGCAGCGTCGCGAGGTCGAGGTCGCGGTACCGGATCTCCCCGGACGTCGGTCGCACGAGCCCCAGGAGCGCACGCCCGAGCGTCGACTTCCCGCTCCCGGACTCCCCGACCAGACCGAGCACCTCCCCCTTGCGCAGGGTGAGGTCGACGCCGTCGACGGCGCGCACCCGCCGCCCGCCGGCGCCGAGGAGCCGCATGAGGGCGTTCGCCCGCAGCTCGAAGTGCACGTGGAGGTCGCGCACCTCCATGAGGGTCTCGCCGGCACGGCCCACCTCCCGGCCCACCCGGTCATGCCTCGTCCGCAACCGGCACCTCCTCCGTCACGAGCGGCTCCCGCCCGCCCTCCGGGACCAGTTCCTCAGGCCCGTGCAACCAGCACTCCACCGCCTGGTCGCCGCGGTGCACCGGCCGGGGGAACCGCTCCGCGCACACCCGCATCGCCTGCGGGCAGCGGGGGTGGAACCGGCAGCCGGCCGGCGGGTCGACGAGGTCGGGCGGTGCGCCGGGGATGTAGTGCAGGCCCGTCGTCCGCAGCGAGATCGTCGAACGGAGCAGCTCGCGCGTGTAGGGGTGCTTCGGGGCGGCGAAGACGTCGTGCACCGGCCCCTGCTCCACGATGCGCCCCGCGTACATGACGGCGACGCGGTCACAGGCCTCCGCGACGATGCCGAGGTTGTGCGTGATGAAGAGCAGGGAGGTGTCGAAGCTGCGCCGCAGGTCCGCGAGGATGGAGATGATCTGCGCCTCGACCAGGACGTCCAGCGCGGTGGTCGGCTCGTCGGCGACGATGAACGCCGGCCGCAGGACCAGCGCGAGCGCCATCATGATGCGCTGCCGCATCCCTCCGGAGAACTCGTGCGGGTAGGCCCGGAACCGTGTCGGTGGGATCCCCATGGCCCGCAGCGCCTCGATGCTGCGGCCGTGCAGCTCCTCCCGGCTCAGGCCGGGCTCGTGGCCGGCCAGCGCCTCGACGAAGTGGTCGGAGATCCGCATGAGCGGGTCGAGCCGGGTCAGCGGCTCCTGGAAGATCATGCCGAGCCGCGGTCCGCGCAGCCGCTGCAGCTCCCGCGGCGGGGTCTGCAGCAGGTTGCGCCCGTCGAAGCGCACCTCGCCGCTCACCGCCGCGCCGCGGGGCAGCAGCCCGAGCACCCCGCGCCCGAGCGTCGTCTTCCCGCAGCCGGACTCCCCGACCAGCCCGAGCGTCTCCCCCGGGCCGACGTCGAAGGAGACGCCGTCCACCGCCCGCACCGGGCCACGTTCCGTCCCGTACCAGACGCGCAGGTCCGATACCGACAGCACCGGGTCGCTCATCCGTCCCTCCCGCCGTCCGGGTCGGCGGGGCCCCGCGCCGACCGCCGCCGCACCGGCCGGGAGACGGCAGACCGCAGCGAGGGCGGCACGTCCTGCGGCATGCGCACCTGGAGCAGCCGCCGCACCCGCACCGCCGGGTTGAGCGCCTCGTTCAGCCCCTCGCCCATGAGCGTCATCCCCATGACGAGGACGACGATGGCGAGTCCGGGGAACAGCCCGGTCCACCAGATCCCGGTGCCGGTGTCGGCGACGGCGCGCTGGAGGTCGTAACCCCACTCGGCGGCCTCGGTGGGCTGGATGCCGTAGCCGAGGAAGCCCAGCCCGGCGAGCGTGAGGATGGCGTCGGCGGCGTTGAGAGTGGCGATGACCGGCACGCTCTGGACGACGTTGGCCAGGAGGTAGCGGAACATGATCGTCACCGGGCGGGCACCCATCGCCCGCGCGGCCTCGACGTAGGTCTGCTCCTTGGCGCTCACCGTGGCGGCGCGCACCACCCGGAAGTACTGCGGCACGTAGACCGCGGTGATGGCGAGCGCCGCCGTCGCCGTCCCGCCGCCGATGTGCTCGGTGAGGAGGAAGGCGATGACGATGGCGAGGAGCGGCGCGGGCAGGGCGAACAGGGCATCCATGACCATGACGAGCACCCGGTCCACCCACCGCCCGACGTACCCGGCGACCAGCCCGAGGAGCACCCCGACCGCGACGGCGAAGACGAGCGCGAGGACGACGACCAGGACGGCGGTACGTGCGCCCCACACCACGCGGCTGAAGACATCGAAACCCTGGGTGGAGGTGCCGAACCAGTGCTCGGCCCCCCGGGGGGACGTGGTTGGCGAAGCGCACGCCGTCGGCGCCGGCCACCTGCGCATGGCCGAAGGGGGCGAGGAGCGGGGCGGCGAGCGCGACGAGGACCATGAGACCGGCGAGCACGGTGCCGGTGACGAGCATGAGGCGCCCCACGCCGTGGGACTGCCGGTAGGGCCGGGCCAGGCCGCGCAGCACCCGCCGCACCGGGCCGCCGGCGCGCGCGTGGCCGCGCCCGGGCGGGGGCAGGGGCACCGCCTCGCCGGCCATCAGTACCGCACCCTCGGGTCGATCATCGCGTTGACGATGTCGATGAGCAACGACGCCGTGACGACGGCGAGGGCGAAGAGGGTGATGATGCCCTGCACCGCGACGTAGTCCCGTGCGTCGAGGTAGCGCACCAGCTGGCTGCCGATGCCGTTCCAGTTGAAGGTCTCCTCGGTGAGGATCGCCCCACCGAGGAGGAGCGCGACCTGCAGGCCGAGGATGGTCACGAAGGGGACCATGGCGTTCTTGAACGCGTGCCGCACCACCACCCGCGGCTCGGGCACGCCGCGGGCGCGGGCCGCCTCGACGTAGTCGCTGCGCAGCGTCTGGATGAGGTTGACCCGGATGATCCGGATGAAGATGCCGGTGAGCAGCAGCCCCAGGGTCAGGGCCGGCAGCACGAGGTGCTCCAGCCCGTTGCGGAAGGCGGCGGTGTTGCCGTCGAGCAGTGCGTCGACGAGGAAGATGTTCGTCCGCGGTGGCACGGTGGCCAGCACCACCGGTGAGGCCTGTGAGCTCGACGGCAGCCAGCCCAGGGAGCGGGCGAGGAGGAGCTGGAGGAGCAGCCCGAGGAAGAACACCGGTGCGGCGTACGTGAGGATTCCGAAGACCCGGAGCACGGCGTCCAGGGCCGTGTCGCGGAACCGGCCGGCGAGCAGGCCGAGGGGCACCGACAGGCCGAGCGCGACGAGGAACGCCGCGACGGTGAGCGTGAGCGTCGCCCCGCCGTTGACGGCAAGGATCTGGGTGACCGGCCGGTTGTCGATGATGGTCGTGCCCAGGTCGAGGCGCAGCACGCCACCGAGGTACTCGGCGTACTGCACGAGGAGCGGCCGGTCGTAGCCGGCGGCCTCGCGCAGCGCCTGCAGCTCCTCGGGGGTGCGCTGTCCTCCGAGCGCCACGCTCACCGGGTCGCCCGGGGCCACCCGCATGAGGACGAAGACGATGGTGAGGATGACGAGGACCTGGGGGACGAAGAGCAGCACCCGGGTGAGAAGGTAGGCGCGCAGCGACCCGGTGCTCCCGCCGGCCAAACCCGCCCCCCTTACTCCGCCGTCCCGCTGACGACGTCGTAGTAGAAGATGAACGACGGGTCGAGCGTCTCCTCCACACCGGTGACCCCCTCGCGCACCGCGGCGATCTGGTCACGCTGCCACAGCTGGATGATCGGGGCCTCCTCGGCGACGATCCGGGAGGCCTCCTCGAAGGCGGCGACGCGGTTGGCCTCCTCGGTGTCGGTGAGGATGGTGTCGATGAGCTCGTCCATCTCCGGGTTGGAGTACCCGTTGTTGACGATGTTCTGCGAGGCGTAGAACGGGACGATGTAGTTCGACGCGTCCGGGTGGTCGGGGAACCAGCCCAGGTCGAAGGCGTCCATGCTCTGGTCGGAGAACGTCTCGGCGTACTGTGCCCAGGAGAGCTGCTCGAGTGTGACGTCGAACAGGCCGGTCTCCTCCAGCTGGCGCTCGATCTCGCCGTACATGTCGCCGATCTCCTCGCCGTAGCGGTCGGGCATCCACCACAGGTCGAAGGCGACCGCCGGCGTCCTCGAGCAGCTGGGCCGCGGCCTCGGGGTCGGGGTCGCCGTAGCGTTCCTGGAACGACGGCACGTGCCCCGCCAGCCCGGCCGGGATGGGTCCGTAGAGCGGGGTGACGGTGTCGCGGTACACCGCGGAGGCGATGGTCTCGCGGTCGATGATCTGGGCGACGGCCTGTCGGACGGCGACCTCGTCGAACGGCGGTCGGCCGGCCTGGAGGACGAGGTAGTTGATCTCGGTGCCCTCGCCGACGACAACCTCCACGCCGCGCTCGGCACCGTTGTTCCGCAGGTCCTCGATATCGGTGACGGCCAGGCTCCGGTAGGCGATCATGACCTCGCCCTCCTCGATCGCCTGCTTGAGCGTCGACTCGGACTGGTAGAACTACAGGATCACGCCGCTGTTGCGGACCTCGCGGTCACCGGCGTAGCTCTCGTTGACGCCCAGCCGGATCTGCTGCGTGGCGTCGAAGGACTCCACCGTGTACGGACCGGAGCCGATGACCTGGTCGTTCGGCTGCAACGCGTCCGCCGGGTAGGACATCGGGACGATCGCGGCGGCGGCCGTGGTGAGGATGTAGGGGAAGGTGGCGTCCGGATCTGCCAGGTGGAAGGTCACGGTGAGCTCGTCCGGCGTCTCCACCTCCTCGATCCCGGAGAGCAGCTGCCAGCCGTTCGACTGGTGCTGGATGGCCAGCTGCCGCTCGACGGAGTGCCTGACGTTCTCAGCGGTCAGCGGCGAGCCGTCGGAGAAGGTGAGCCCGTCGCGCAGGGTGCAGGTGTAGGTGACGTCGTCCTCCCAGTCGCAGGACTCCGCGGCGTCCGGCTGCGGGTCGGTCTCGCCGAGGGGCACCGCCAGCAGCCGCTGGTAGGTGTTGTAGACGATGTTCCACGAGGGCTTGTCGTAGGAGCCCGCGGGGTCGATGTTGGTCACCGTGTCGGTGGTGCCGACGACCACCGGCAGGGCGGTGTCGCCGCCGGTGGGCGACTCGGTGTCGGGGTCACCTCCGTCGCCGTCCCCGCCGTTCCCGGAGCAGGCGGCGAGGAGGAGTGCCCCCGTGACCGCGAGCGCCGCTGCCGTTGTCGACCTACGCCCACGCATTGTGTTCCCCGATGTGTGCGTCCGGTTCGTGAGCGGCGCCGGTGGCTGTGACGTGCGCCACGCCCCGGCTACCTCGGAGGCTACGTCCACCGGGTGCGTGACCGTGGCGGTTTGCGCGGCCGATTCGCCCAGGCGGTCAGCGCAGGGGGTCGAAGGGGGTGAGCTCCGGCGGGGTACGCCCGGTGGTCAGCGTCTCCGCGACGAGCCGGCCGGTGACCGGGCCGAGCGCGATCCCCCACATGCCGTGCCCGCCGGCGACGTGCACCCGACGTGACGTCGTGGGTCCGATGAGGGGCAGCCCGTCGGGGGTGCAGGGCCGCGACCCGACCCACTCGTCGCGGCGGTCGGAGAAGTCGGCGCCGCGGAACATGGGCCGGGCGGCGTCGACGATCGCCTGGATGCGGCGCGGGTCCAGCGGCGCGTCCGGACGGCGGAACTCCATCATCCCGGCGACCTGGAGCCGGTCGCCGAGCGGCGTGCAGGCCACCCGCTGCGCGGGCAGGTACACCGGGCCGGCGGGCAGGTGCTCGACCGGGATGTTGAAGCTGTAGCCGCGTCCGGCCTGGACGAGCGTGCGCACCCCGAACGGCCGGGCGAGCTCGCCGAGCCACGTGCCGTTGGCGAGGACGACGGCGTCGAAGCGGCCGACGTCGCCGGCGGTGCCGAGCAGCCGGACGCCGTCGGGACGGTCCACCACGCGGGTGACCGGGGTCCTCTCCCGGATCTGCCCACCGCGCTCGCGCACCGCGTCGGCCAGCCGCTGGACGAAGACCCGCGGGTTGATGAAACGCTGCCCGTGGAGGACGACGGCGGCCCCGACCTCCTCGGAGAGCGCGGGCTCGAGGCGGCGCGCCTCCTCGCCCGTGAGGAGGTCGAGCTCGACATCCTGCCCCGCCTCGGCGACGTGCTGGAGCTCCTCGACGAGCACCCGGCGTTCCTCCTCGCGGCGGTAGGCGGCGAGGAACGGCTCCGCGGCGTAGGTCTCACCGGTGACCCCGCCGTCGCGGAGGGCGTCGAACGCGGCGAGGGACAGGCGGTTGACCGGGGCCAGAGCCCGCATCGACCGGCGCCACCGGCGGGCGGTGCTGTGCCGCGCGAAGGACACCGCGAACCGCACGAGGTCCAGCTGCAGGGTGGGCGGCACGTACACCGGTGACGCCGGGCTGAGCACCGCCCGGATCCCGTACTCGAGCACCGCGGGGTCGGGCAGCGGGGTGCTCAGGCTCGGCGTCAGCCAGCCCGCGTTGCCGCGGGACGAGCCCGCCGCCACCCCCTCCCGGTCGACGACGGTGACCTCGACGCCCCGGTCCTGGAGGAACCAGGCGGTGGACAGCCCGACCATGCCGGCACCGACGACGGCGACGCGCCGCGGCGCCGAGTACGTGCTCCTCAACGTCCCCCTCCGATGCTCTGCGTCACTGCCCTGGGGCCGCGCAGCAGGCGCCCCGTCGTCACCTTCTCACACGGGCGGGTGGACCGGTGGGCGGGATGGGTGGAGGCGGCGTCCCGGTCGAAGGCCACGGCGAGGTGCTCACTGTCCTCCAGGGCGATCATCACGAGCGCCACGGGCTCACCGGCCGGCTCCGCCGTGCGCAGCACCTCGCGGGCACGCGGGTCGAAGCTCACCCGGGTGCGCAGGCCGGTCATGGGATCGTAGCCGAAGCGCTCGGTCTCCCCGGAGGTGCGCGTCGTGGGCCCGGACGCCGACCATGGCGTAGGAGGCGACGAGCACGAGGGCGAGCACGACAAGGGTCGTGGGAGCGGTGCCGACGAGCTCGGTGAACGCGCGCGACCGCGGGCCTGCCCCGAGGAAGATCGCGGTGCGCAGGAGGTAGAACCCCGCTGCGACGAGGAGGGTACCGCTGAGGAGGACGCCGAGGCGGTGGGCCCGCAGCCGACCTCGCAGGCCGGCGATACCGCCGAGGCCGGCACCCGCGGCCGTGCCGAGGAGCACGGCCGGGCCACCGGCCCACTCCCCACCCTCCGGCCCCGGCACCAGGGCGGCGCCCAGCGTCAGGACCACGGCGGCGGCGGTGACACCGAGGAGCGGGCGGCGGCCGTCGTCGGCCCGGATCCCGTTCCACATGGCGAAGGTCGTGCCGACGGAGGAGGCGTTACCCACCGCGACGAACCACCAGAGGTTCGGGCTCCACGCCGCGGCGAAGTAGCACAGGCCGGTGCTGATGGCCGCCGCGAAGGCGAGGGTCCAGATGTGGTCGACCGCGGAGCGTCCCCGGCTCGCGACCTCGAGCACGAAGACCGCCGTGACGACGGAGACGACGCCGATGGTGACGACGCGACGAGCGTGGTGAACGCGAGCGAGAACGGCAACTGCCGACCCAGGACGGCGAAGCGGCGGGACGCGGAGCCCTCGGCCGCCGACGTGTGAGGCACGTCACCGAGCGTAGGACCGCCACCCCGCTCCCGCCGTCCAGGCGGCTCCCGTAGCCAGGGGGACCGGCCCGGCAGCTCCCGTGGCCATGCGGGGACCGGCCCGGCGGGGGCTGCTGCCCAGGCATAGCCCTCTCCCGACGTCCAGCCCGGTGCCGTCTCCCCTCACTCGCCCCATCCCGTCGATCGGTCGGAGAACGTCCGTTCACGGTTCGGCAGGGAACGTTCACTGACCGATCGATGAGGCAGGACGGCGGGCGGCGGGAGGTGGCGGTGGCCGGCGGGAGGTGGCGGCAGCCGGCGGGCGGTAGCGGCGGCCGGCGGGCGGTAGCGGCAGCCGACGGCCGACAGTCAGCGCGTGGGGGCGCCGATGAGCTCGTCGACCCACTCGGGGACGAGCTCGGCGGCCGGGCCCGTGCGCACCTCGTCGAAGACATGGGCGACCTCGCTCGGCTCGAGGTTGAGCTCGAGGGTGCTCGCCCCGCTGCTCGCGGCGAGCGCGACGTAACCGGCCGCGGGGTAGACCGAGCCGGAGGTCCCGACCGAGACGAAGAGGTCGCAGCTGCTCACCGCGTCGGCGATCCGGTCCAGCTCGTAGGGCACCTCACCGAACCACACGACGTCGGGGCGCAGCGCCCGCTCGCCGCACGCCGGGCAGGGCGGGGCATCGACGAGGTCGTCGTCCCACGCGGGTCGGTGGTGGCAGGCCTGGCAGCGGGCCCGGCGCAGCTCCCCGTGCATGTGGACCACTCGCTGGGAGCCGGCGCGCTCGTGGAGGTCGTCGACGTTCTGGGTGACGACGAGCAGGTCGTCCTCGATCGCCGCCTCCAGCCGCGCCAGCGCGCGGTGCGCCGCATTGGGCCTCGCCTCCCGGACGGCGCGGCGGCGCGCGTCGTAGAAGCGCTGCACGAGCTCCGGATCGCGCGCGAAGCCCTCGGGGGTGGCGACGTCCGCGACGTCGTGCCCCTCCCACAGCCCGCCGGAGTCGCGGAAGGTCCGCACGCCCGACTCGGCGGAGATCCCGGCACCGGTGAGGACGACCACTCGCATGGCCCCATTCTGCGACACCTCGCGGCCACCCCGGCCTCCCCGCCGGCGGCTCGGCCGGCGTCCGGGTCTCCGTCGAGCCCGGACCGACGCGAGCGCGGCGGTCGCGCGTCATGTCTCGGCCCGCGGACGCCGGTTTGACACCGAGCCGATGACCTGTGCCACAGTGCGACGTGCAACGCGTGCTCCGGGGTCGGTGAAACTCCGAGCCGGCGGTGACAGTCCGCGACCCGCACACCTCACGGTGTGCGGTGGACCTGGTGGAACTCCAGGACCGACGGTGAAAGTCCGGATGGGAGGCAGCACGTGACCGCGTCGCCGTCGTCGGCGACGCGGTCGTTCCGACGCTCCCGCACGTCCCCGGTCCGCACGACGTGGAGGGAGGGACGTTGGACGAGGTCGCCGAGGACCGGGAACGGCTGGCCCGCGCGCTGGAACGGGCCGTCGTGCTGGCCACCCGCGGCCCGCACCGCGGCGGCAACCCCTCGTCGTCGACAACCGCATCCACGTCGTGCCGCCGTGCGTCATCACCGCCC
>NZ_CALGNQ010000080.1 GCF_937958535.1 uncultured Georgenia sp.
TCTCGCACGACGTTGGCAATGTCCATAAACGCCCCGGCGCCACCGCCCGCCCGGGACCGACCGGACGCCCCGGTCCCACCAGCCGCCCCGGCCGGCCGCAGCGACCCGCCGGACCCACCCGGCCCAGCACTCCGCGCGCGTCCGCACCGGTGGTCCGCAGCACCGACGACGGCGCCGAGGAGGCCGCCGCGCGCCCGACGGTCACGCTGCGCAGCCTCGGGCTGTTCGTCGTCCTCCTCGTCGCCTTCATCGTGCTCGCTCCCACCCTGCGGCACGCCGTCGAGCAGCAGGAGGAGCTGCGCCAGCTGCGCGCCGACATCGAGGCGGTGGAGGAGCGCAACGCCGCCCTGGAGCTGGAGCTGGAGCAATGGCAGGACGACACCTTCGTCCAGGCCCAGGCCCGCGACCGGCTCGGCTACGTCATGCCCGGTGAGCAGACCTTCCGGGTCGTCGACCCCGAGACCGTCGTCGGTGAGGAGGTCGAGGCCGAGCTGGAGGAGTCGGGTGTGCCGGGGATGGAGGACGCCCCCTGGTACCTGGCGCTGTGGGAGTCGGTGACCATGGCCGGCGATGCGGCCGTCGGTGAGGAGCCCCCGCCGGAGGGCTGAGCGTTTCGCCGCGGCGCCGGACTGGGGGACAATCGCCCGGTGACCGACGATCACCCCACCTCCGTGACCGCCACGGACCTGGACGTCCTGGCCGAGCAGCTCGGCCGCCCGCCCCGCGGAGTCGTCGACATCGCGGCCCGCTGCGTCTGCGGCCGCCCGCTGGTCGTACGCACCGCCCCCCGTCTGGAGGACGGCACGCCCTTCCCGACCACCTTCTACCTCACCGCACCGCCCGCCGTCCGGGCGGTGAGCACCCTGGAGGCCCAGGGCGTGATGAAGAAGATGACCGAGCGGCTCGGCACCGACGAGGCCCTCGCCGCCGCCTACGCCGCGGCCCACGAGGACTACCTCGCGCGGCGCTCCCAGCTCGGCGAGGTCCCGGAGATCGAGGGCGTGTCCGCCGGCGGGATGCCCACCCGGGTCAAGTGCCTCCACGTGCTCGTCGCGCACTCCCTCGCCGTCGGCCCGGGCGTCAACCCGCTCGGTGACGAGGCGCTGGAGCTGCTGCGCCCGCACTGGCGCCCGGACCGTTGCAGCTGCGAGACGGCGGGCGAGGCCGGCCGATGACCCGCGTCGCGGCCATCGACTGCGGGACCAACTCCATCCGCCTGCTCATCGCCGACGTGTCGCGCCGCGGCCCGCTCGTCGAGGTGCTGCGCACCCAGGAGATCGTCCGCCTCGGCCAGGACGTCGACCGCACCGGCATGCTCGACCCCGCCGCACTCCAGCGCACCCTCGCCGCAGTCGAGCGCTACGCCCAGGTGTGCCGGGACCACGATGTCGAGACCACCCGCTTCGTCGCCACCTCGGCCACCCGCGACGCCGGGAACCGGCACACGTTCGTCTCCGGCGTCCGCAAGCTCCTCGGGGTGGAGCCGGAGGTCATCAGCGGCCAGGAGGAGGCGGCCCTGTCCTTCGCCGGCGCCGCCAGCGTCATCGGGCCCGAGCAGGAGCGCCCGATCCTCGTCGTCGACATCGGCGGCGGGTCGACGGAGTTCGTCCTCGGCGACGACGTCCCGAGCGCCGGGGTCTCGGTGAAGATGGGCAGCGTGCGCATCACCGAGCGCCACCTGCGGTCCGACCCGCCCACCGGCAAGCAGGTCAAGGCCGCCCGCAAGGACATCCGCACGCTGCTCGAGCACGTCCACTCCGAGCTGCCGCTGGAGGAGGTGCGCACCATCGTCGGCGTCGCCGGGTCGGTCACCACCGTCACCGCGCACGCGCTGGGCCTGCCCGCGTACGACCGCGACCGGATCGACGGCGCCGAGGTGCCCACCCGGACCGTGCTCGCCTCGTGCGCCGCGCTCCTCGGGGCGACCCGTGCCCAGCGCGCCTCCCTCGGCTTCATGCACCCGGGGCGGGTCGACGTCATCGGCGCCGGGGCGCTCATCTGGTCCGAGGTCGTCACCTTCGTGTCCGACGCCGCCGGCGGCCTGACCACCGTGCGCACGAGCGAGCACGACATCCTCGACGGCATCGCCCTGAGCCTGCGCTGATGGGGTACGTCGCGCCGGGCAGCGGGTGGCCGGGGGACCCGGCCACGCCGCAGACGCCCGTCGCCCGCTCCGCCGCCGGGGTGCGCCGGCTCGCCGCCGGCAGCCGCGACCTGGCCACCCTCGACGCGCGCTCCAGTGTGTGCCGAGCCTGCCCCCGGCTCGTCGCCTGGCGGGAGCACGTCGCCGACGTCAAGCGGCGCGCCTTCGCCGACCAGACCTACTGGGGGCGGCCCGCGCCCGGTTTCGGCGACCCGACCGGCCACCTCCTCGTCGTCGGGCTCGCCCCGGCGGCACACGGCGCCAACCGCACCGGCCGGCTGTTCACCGGCGACCGGTCCGGCGACTGGATCTTCGCCGCCCTGTACCGGGCCGGGTACGCCAACCAGCCCACCTCCGTCGCCGCCGACGACGGCCTGGAGCTCACCGGCGCCCGCATCGTCCCGGCGGTGCGCTGCGCCCCGCCCGGCAACGCCCCGACCCCGCAGGAGCGGGCCGCGTGCAGCGGCTGGCTGGAACGGGAGATCACCCTCCTGGAGCCGACGACGACGGCGGTGCTCGCCCTCGGCGGCATCGCCTGGCGGGCGACGCTCACGGCGGTTGCCGCCCTCGGCTGGGCGGTGCCGCGCCCCCGGCCGGTGTTCGGCCACGGCGCGGAGGCGGAGCTGACCACCCCGGGCGGCCGCGGCGTCCGCCTCGTCGGCTCCTACCACGTCTCGCAGCAGAACACGTTCACCGGCCGGCTCACCGAGGCGATGCTCGACGACGTCCTGGCCCGCTGCCGCGCCACCGCCTCCCCGGCCTGAGCACCGCCCGGCGGCCCCGCCCCTAGGATTGACCGGGCGCCACCGGCGCTGCCCCCATAGCCCAACCGGCAGAGGCAGCCGACTTAAAATCGGCTCAGTGCGGGTTCGAGTCCCGCTGGGGGCACGAGGACAGGTACTGCACTGAAGATGCCATGGGCCCGACCGGCGTGCTGCCGGCGGGCCCATGGTGAAGGTCTAACAGGGAGACCTGCCCCTGCTTTCGGCTCAGTAGCCTACAGGACGTGTCGGAAACTGTCGATGGGCGAAGCCTCTACGAAGCGCTGGAGCCGCATCTCGCCCGTGCGCGTCTGGCGCCGTACCTCGTTGCGTGCAATGGCGTCGAGCGGCGGGCGATTCGTCTGTACCAATGGAACATCGAGCTCTCTGGGGCGGTGTACCAAGCGCTCCACGTGGTAGAGGTCGTCCTCCGCAATGCGATCGATTCGCAACTCTGCACATGGAATGCGCTCCAGGCGGACGGTGAGACTGGGGAGCCGCTGTCACGCGATTGGCTCATGACGCCAGCGCCGCTCCTGCGTCGGCTGGTTCGTGAACAGGAACTCGAGAACGCCCGGCAACGGGCGGAGCGCGCAATCAGACGGCACAAGCGTCCTCTCGCGCACGCTGACCTCTTGGCGCAACTGTCCTTCGGCACCTGGCGCTTTCTACTGCCAGATCGTGATCCGGGGCGTCAGTTGCTTTGGCGCCAAGCGCTGCACAACGCTTTTCCACATCTTCAGCGATCGCCCGATGAGCTGCGGCGTTCCGTCCATGGCATATACCAGCTTCGGAACCGCGTGGCTCACCTCGAGCCGCTTCTACGCACCGGCGTGGTTCGGAGGCAGTTCCAGGACATGCGTGCCGTCCTCGCGGAGATCGACCCAGATGTCGAGCACTGGTTCATCTCACAGCAACGGGTGACCGCTGTACTGCGTCGAAGACCTTGATCGCGATCCGAACTCCTCAACGACCGTGGCCCCCGGCCGATACCTAGAGGTGACACGAAGGTGCCGGTCACCGCGGTGACCAGTTTCCTTCTTTGGTCCACCCCGCTTCGCGCTCCCGGCGGATGCGTCGCACGGCACGGTCGACAAGACTTGGGGCACTCCGAACGGGTGGGCGGACCCGTGAAGGATGGTGAGAACGATGAGTGTGACGCTTCCCGCGAAGCGCGTGCGGTCGTGGCGCGAAGAGCTGCTGGCCGCCTACGAGACCTCCCAGGAGAAGTTGCGGGCGCGGCTGCCCTGGCCCACCGACGATGACGACGATGCGGCCGAGGAGTTCATCTAGCCCCGGGTGGCGTCCCTCTCAGCGCCCCTCCGCGTCGCGCGGTCCGGGCACCGGCACCATACGATCGCTGGTATGAGCGCTCCGTCCGCCGGTCTCCGTCCGCGCCGCACCACCCGGATCCTGCTCCTCGGGGGCGGGTACATCGGCCTCTACACCGCGCTGGGGCTGCGCAAGCAGATGGGGCGCGACGAGGTGGAGATCGCCATCGTCGACCCGCGCTCCTACATGACCTACCAGCCCTTCCTGCCGGAAGCCGCGGCCGGCAACCTGGAGCCCCGGCACGTCGTCGCCCCGCTGCGCCGCGAGCTCAGGGGCTGCACGCTCATCACCGGCTCGGTGTCGCAGATCCGGCACGCCGACCGCCGCGTGGTCGTCGAGCCCGTCGAGGAGGGGGAGAGCTACGAGCTCTCCTACGACCACCTCGTCATCGGCCTGGGGTCGGTGGCCCGGACGCTGCCCATCCCCGGGCTGGCCGAGTTCGGCATCGGCTTCAAGCAGGTCGAGGAGGCCACCGCGCTGCGCAACCAGGTGCTCGGCAAGATGGACGTCGCCGCCTCCACCTGGGACCCCGAGCTGCGCCGCCGCAAGCTCACCTTCGTCTTCGTCGGCGGGGGCTTCGCCGGCATCGAGGCGCTCGGCGAGATCGAGGACATGGCCCGCGACGCGGCCAAGATGTTCGACGGCATCCGCCGCGAGGACATGCGCTTCGTCCTCGTCGAGGGCGCCGGCCGGATCCTGCCCGAGGTGGGGGAGGAGCTCGGCGGCTACGCCATCGAGCAGCTGCGCGCCCGCGGCATCGAGATTCACCTCAACACCTTCCTCGAGTCCTGCGTCGACGGGCACATCAAGCTCTCCACCGGTGAGGAGTTCGAGGCGGACACCGTCGTGTGGACCGCCGGGGTCAAGGCCAACCCCGTGCTGGCCCGCTCCGACCTCCCGCTCGACGAGCGCGGCCGCGTCCGCACCCTGCCCACCCTCCAGGTCGCCGGCGACGACGGCGTCGTGCCCGGTGCCTGGGCCGCGGGCGACTGCGCCGCCGTCCCCGACCTCACCTCCGAGGAGCCCGGCGCCACCACCGGCCCGACGGCGCAGCACGCGGTGCGGCAGGCCAAGCACCTGGCCAAGAACCTCGTCCGCGAGCTGCGCGGACAGCCGCTGGAGGAGTACCGGCACAAGAACCTCGGCACGGTCGCCTCGCTGGGGCTCGGCAAGGGCGTGGCGAACATCGGCGGGCTCAAGCTGCGCGGCCCGGCCGCCTGGTTCATGCACCGCACGTACCACATGTGGGCGATGCCGACCCTCAACCGCAAGGTCCGTATCGTCCTGGACTGGACGACGGCGCTGTTCTTCCGCCGCGAGCTCGTCGCCCTCGGGTCGCTGCAGAGCCCCCGGGCCTCCTTCGTCGCCGCCGCCACCGGCAACCAGAACAAGCAGCCCTCGCCCTCGGCCGCCGCGGAGTGAGGCTCGGGCCCGGTCAGCCGGGCTGGACCAGCCCCGACTCGTAGGCGAAGATCACCGCCTGCACCCGGTCGCGCAGGTCGAGCTTGGCCAGCACCTTTCCGACGTGCGTCTTGACCGTCGCCTCGGAGACGACGAGCCGCTCGGCGATCTCCCCGTTCGACAGGCCCTCGGCGACGAGCTCGAGCACCTCGCGCTCACGTGCCGTCAGACCCGCCAGGGCCGCGTCGTCCGGCCCGGCGGTCTGCTCCTCGGCCGGGGCGGGCAGCCGCTCCCCGAAGAGCTCGAGCATCCGCCGGGTGATCCGCGGGGAGACGACGGCATCGCCGCTGGCGACGGTGCGGATCGCGGTGACGAGCGCCTCGGGCGGGGTGTCCTTGAGGAGGAACCCGCTCGCCCCGGCACGCAGGCCGGAGAAGGCGTACTCGTCGAGGTCGAAGGTGGTGAGGATGAGCACCCGGCTCTGCGGCACCGTCGCGACGATCCGCTCGGTCGCCTCGATGCCGTTCATCCGCGGCATGCGCACGTCCATGAGCACGACGTCGGGCCGCAGCGCCGAGGCCATCGACACCGCCGCCTGACCGTCCGCCGCCTCGCCGACCACCTCGAGGTCGTCCTCGGCGTCCAGGACGAGGCGGAAGCCCATGCGCAGCAGCGCCTGGTCGTCCGCCAGCAGCACCCGGATGCTCACGTGTCCTCCTCCGTCCACCGCAGCACCGCCCGCACCCGCCACCCGGTGAGGGTCGGGCCGGCGTCGACGTGCCCGTCATACACTGCCGCACGCTCGCGCATGCCGACCAGCCCGCGTCCGCCGGAGGGCGCCGAGGAGCTCGCGCCGTCCGCGTTGTCGACCTCGATGACGACGTAGCCGGGCCGCCGCTCGACGGTGACGTCGATGCGGGGCGAGCCGGGCGCGTGGCGCAGGACGTTGGTCAGCGCCTCCTGGACGATCCGGAAGACGGCGAGCTGCAGCCCGGTGTCCGCGGGCAGCGGCGGCCCGGACTCGGTGAAGGTGACCGGCAGCCCGGCGGCCTGGAAGCGGGCGATGAGGTCGGCGAGGTCCGGTGAGGTCGGCTGCGGTGCCAGCGGCGCGTCGGTGGCATCGCCCCCGGCGTCCTCCCGGAGTACCCCGAGCAGGCGGCGGGTGTCGGCGAGCGCCGACCGGCCGGTGGCGGCGAGCTCGTCGAGGGCGAGCCGGGCGTGCTCCGGGCGTTTGTCCAGGGCCGCGCGGGCGCCGTCGGCCAGGGCGATCATCACCGACAGGCTGTGCGCGACGACGTCGTGCATCTCCCGGGCGATGCGGTTGCGTTCGGTGGTGAGGGCGATCTGCTCGCGCTGGTCCCGTTCCAGGGCGAGCTGGGCGGCCCGCTCGACGAGGGCCTCGATGTGCAGCCGCCGGCCGCGGGCCGACATGCCGAGCATGAGGGCGATCATCGACAACGCGAGCAGGACGCTGACGCTGACGACGAAGGACTCCAGCTCCCCGAGCGCGACCTCGGTGCCGTCCTCCGAGACCACCGTGGCCGTGGTGAAGGGCCACACCGCCACCGTGGCCGCGTGGACGGCCGTGAGGGCGACGAACGCGACCCAGGCGGTGCGGGTGGGCCGGTAGGCGGCGACCGCGTAGATGGCGAACACGGCCGCGATCTCCAGACCGGCGGTGTCGCCCACGGTCGCCTGGGCCACGACCATGGCGATGGTGATGACGGCCAGGACGAGGACCGGCGTGTGGCGGCGCCGGAAGAGGGCGACGAAGGCGACGAGGGCGAGCACTGCGCCGGTGAGGCGGTCGGAGACCGACTCGTAGCCCGGGTTCCACAGCACGCCGCCCGCGGCCGGGAGCCCGTACCACAGCGCGACGACCCAGTCGACGACGACGGGGTGGCGGTGGAGGAAGCGGCGGACCGGTCCCCGGCCGGTGGTCGGCAGCTCGGGGACCGGCGGCGCCTGCGGGGCGGTCCGCGCGGCGGGTGGCGCCACGGGGACGGCACGAGGTGGCGCCGGAGGGCCGTCGCCGTGCGACGTGCCCTCCGGCGCCGGGGGCCGCGAGGTACTCAGGCGTCCCTCCTACGCATGAGCAGCGCGGCAGCCACGAGGACGACGACGACGTAGATCAGCAGCACGCCGTAGCCGGTCCAGGGTTCGAGCGGGACGGGCAGGCCCATCGCCTGCTCCATCTCGCCCATCGCGGGAGCGGCGATGCGCTCACCGGCCACCGTCGGGAGGTAGGGGTAGACCGTGGCCATCCAGTCCTGCCACATCGCCAGCAGCTGGCCGATGGTCGGCAGGAGGAGCAGGACGCCGAGGACGAGCGCGAGGCCACCGGCGGTGTGGCGCAGCAGCGCCCCGACGCCGAGGCTGAGCAGCCCGATCGCCGCCAGGTAGAGGCCGGCGCCCCAGAACAGGCGCAGCACCTCCGGGTCGGCGAGGTCGACCGCGTTGTCCCCCACCATGGGCAGGGTGACGAGGTAGGACAGCGCGGTGCCGATGATCCCGAGGAAGAACCCGACGACCGCGATGAGGATCGCCTTGGCGGCGAGCACCGGGACCCGGGTGGGCACCGCGGCCAGCGTCGAGCGGATCTGGCCGGTGGTGTACTCGCTGGCGATCATCATGACGCCGAGGACGGCGATGGTCACCTGGCCGAAGGAGTAGCCGATGCCGATGACAAGCTCGGGCGGCGGGCCCATCTCCTCGCCGTCGGCGATGAGGGTCACCGACCCCATGAGCAGGGAGATGGCGACCATGGCGAGGACGGTGAGGCCGACGGTCCAGTAGGTCGAGCGCAGCGACCAGAACTTCACCCACTCCGAGCTCAGCACTCGGGGGAAGGACACCGGCCGGACGGTGAGGGTCGGGGCGGGGGCGGTCTGGGCGGTCATCGGGAGACTCCTTCACGGACGGTGCTCGGCCCGCCGACGGCGAGGTGGTCGGAGGCGTCCTCCGAGCGGTACTCGACCTCGTCCTGGGTGAGGCTGAGGTAGGCGTCCTCGAGCGAGGCGCGGACCGGGGTGAGCTCGTGCAGCGGGATGCCCGACCGCGCGGCGAGGTCGCCGATCTGCTCGGCGGTGCGGCCGGTGACCTCGATGAGGCCCGGCTCGGTGGCGCGCAGGGTGACGTCCGGCGCGGCGAGCAGCTCGCTGAGCTCGGTGGCTCGGGGCGAGCGGACGCGCACGAGCGTGCCCTGGGTGGCGTCGATGATGTCCTGCACCGGGCCGGCGGCGATGATGCGGCCGCGGCCGATGACGAGGAGCTGGTCGGCGGTCTGGGCCATCTCGCTCATGAGGTGGGAGGAGAGGAAGACCGTGCGGCCCTCGCTCGCGAGGTAGCGCACCATCGTGCGCACCCACTTCACGCCCTCGGGGTCCAGCCCGTTGACCGGCTCGTCGAGGATGAGGGTGCGCGGGTCCCCGAGCATCGCGGCGGCGATACCGAGCCGCTGGCCCATGCCGAGGGAGAAACCGCCGACCCGCTTCTTCGCCACCGCCTGCAGGCCGGTCATCTCGATGACCTCGTCCACCCGCCGCTTGGGGATGCCGTGGGTGGCGGCGAGCGCACGCAGGTGGTGGTAGGCGGAGCGGCCGGGGTGCACGGCCTTCGCCTCGAGGAGCGCACCGACCTCCCGCAGCGGGGTGCGGTGCTCGGCGTACGGGCGGCCGTTGACGGTCACCGTGCCGGAGGTCGGCCGGTCCAGGCCGACGATCATGCGCATCGTGGTCGACTTGCCGGCGCCGTTGGGGCCGAGGAAGCCGGTGACGGTCCCCGGCTCGACGGTGAAGCTCACACCGTCGACGGCGGTCTTGGCGCCGTAGCGTTTGGTGAGCTCGTGGGCTTCGATCATGGGCGTTGCCTCCTTGTCCGCTGTCCACAGTACGACCGGGCCGCGGGCGCGGCCGACGCCCGCGAGGCGGATCTTGTGCCGGGCGGTGCTCACCCCGCGGGCGGAGGGGATCAGCCTCGAGGATGAGATGGAACAACGGCGGGGCCGGTCACGTTGGACTGGTACGGCCCCGGCCCTGTGCCCGTGCATAGGATGGCGTACGACAACGTGGCGCGGGCGCGCCCGCGCAACGACCAGGAGGCACTGAGTGAGCAA
>NZ_CALGNQ010000081.1 GCF_937958535.1 uncultured Georgenia sp.
TTCGAGCCCTGGGAGATCGGCAACCCGGCCTTCGGCTACGAGCCGGGCTCGGCCGCCCACGCCGAGCAGGGCGCGACCGACCTCGCCCTCTTCTACGGACGGAACAACCTCCTGGTCAACGGGGACGTCGGCTGGGTGCCCGGCAGCGTCTTCGCCACCGTCGAGGAGGGGCTGGAGGCGATGGCGCGGGCCTGCAACGACGTCTGGCGCCACGGCTTCGCCGGTGAGCGGCTGAGCTTCACCCGCGCCTGAGGTCAGGAGAGCACCCACTCCACGAAGCGGGCCACGGCCAGCACGAGGTCGTCGGAGTGGCGCGGTCCCACGATCTGCAGCCCCACCGGGAGACCGGCGGCCGTCCGCCCCACCGGCACGCTGATCGCCGGCTGCTGGGTCATGTTGAACGGGTAGGTGAAGGGGGTCCACTGCGGCCACCGCTCCAGCCCGCTGCCCGGCGGGACGTCGTGCCCCGCCTCGAACGCCGTGATCGGCATGGTCGGGGTGAGCAGGACGTTGTGCTCCTCGTGGAAGGCCCCCATGGTGATCCCCAGTTGGGCGGCGACGTCACGCGCCTGGAGGTAGTCCACCGCGCTGAGCCGCTCGCCCTGGTCCCACACGCGGCCCAGCCCGGGGTCGATGGTGTCCCGGGCCCCGGGCATCCTCCGCAGGAGCGTCGCGGCACCGGCCGCCCAGAGCACCTCGAAGGCCTCCAGCGGGTCGGCGAAGCCGGGGTCGGCGGGGGTGACGGGCAGCCCGGCGGCGTCGACCCGGGTGACGGCGTCCTCGACGACCCGCCCGACCTCCGGGTCCACCTCCACGTAGCCGAGGTCGCGGGAGTAGGCCACGTGCAGCCCGGTGACCTCGCGGTTGAACTCGCCCCGGTAGGTGAGCCGCGGCGGTGCCAGGGACGTCGGGTCCCGGTGGTCACGCAGCGACAGGATGTCCATGAGCAGGGCCGTGTCCTCGACCGTGCGCGTCAGCGGCCCGGCGTGGGCGAGCGGACCGAAGGGGCTGGCCGGGAACATCGGGATCCGGCCGTGGGTGGGCTTGAAGCCGACGACCCCGCAGAACGAGGCCGGGATGCGGACGCTGCCACCCCCGTCGGTCCCCACCGCCAGCGGCCCCATGCCGGCCGCCACCGCGGCCGCGGCACCTCCCGACGAGCCGCCGGCGGTCATCCGGGGGTCGGCCGGGTTGCGGGTGACGCCGGTGAGCGGGCTGTCGGTCACCGCCTTCCACGCCAGCTCGGGCGTGGTCGTCTTGCCGAGCAGGACCATGCCGTCGGCCCGCATCCGCGCGGTGACCGGGGAGTCCACCTCCCACGGCTGGTCCGGGTCGATCGCGCGGGACCCGCGCAGGGTGGGCCACCCCCGGGTGAGGAAGATGTCCTTGACCGACGCCGGGACACCGTCGAGCAGCCCCTGGGGCCGGTCGGTGCGCCACCGCTCCTCCGACGCCCTCGCCTGCCGCAGCGCGGACTCGGGGTCGACGAGGCAGTAGGCACCCAGCTCCCCGTCGACCTGCTCGATACGGTCGAGCACCGCCGTCGTCACCTCCACCGGGGAGAGCTCGCCGGAGGCGTAGGCCGCGACGAGCTCCACGGCGGTCATCCCGGTGAGGGCGGTCGTTCCGGTGGGGGTCATCTCAGCTCCCGGTGCTCGGCACGTATCCCAGCGACTTGTCGACGACGTTGCGCAACGGTCGGCCCTGCGTCCAGCGCACGAAGTTGTCGGCGAACAGCTCGACGAGCGCATGTCGCCAGCCGACGACGTCCCCGGAGCTGTGCGGCGTGATGACGACACCCGGCAGGTCCCACAGCGGGTGGTCCGGCGGCAGCGGCTCGGGGTCGACGACGTCGAGCGCCGCACCGGCCAGCCGGCGCTCCCGCAGGGCGGTGACGAGGTCGTCGGTGCGGACCAGCTCGCCGCGCCCGACGTTGACGAACCGGGCGTGGGGCGCCATGGCCGCGAAGGCGGCGGCGTCGAACATCCCACGGGTGGCGTCGGTGAGCGGGGCGAGGGCCACCACCCAGTCCGCCTCCCCCAGCGCGCGGTGCAACCCCTCGGGACCGACCACGGTGCCGAAGTCCGGGTCCTCCTCGCGCGCCCGCCGACCGGCGCCGCGCACCTCGACACCCACGGCGCTGAGCAGTCGCGCGGTGGCACGGCCGATCGGGCCCGTCCCGACGACGAGCGCCCGGGTGCCGGCCACCCGCTCGGACTCCCGGTGCTCCCAGCGGTGGGCGTGCTGCCTGGCCAGCGAGCCGGGCAGGTCCTTGGCGAAGGCGAGGACCTGCGCGAGCACGTACTCGGCGATGGGCCGGTCGAAGACGCCGCGGGAGCTCGTCACCGTGACGTCGCTGCGGCGCACCTGCGGGCAGAGCACGGCGTCGACCCCGGCGGCGGCGACGTGCAGCCAGCGCAGCGAGCCCGCGGCGGACCAGGCGTCCGGCACCGCGCGGCTGAAGGCGTCGTAGACGAACAGCACGTCCGCACCCGGCAGCGCGGCGGCGAGCCCGGGAGCCTCGGCGGGGCGGATCTCGGCGTGCTCGGCCACGGCCGCGAACGGCGCGGAGGGCGGCAGGCGGCCGCCGTGGAGGACGACGACGACCGGCTGTCTGGGCACGTTGACAACGTATGAGCCACCGCCCTAGATTGTCAACAATCTGGCAATCCTCCGGCTGGAGGCCCGAGTGGAGCTCAGTGGTGCCGAGTTCGACGGTCCGCTCGCTCAGCGCGGCATCGGCATCATCGCGCCCTTCGACCTCGCGCTGGAGCGCGAGCTGTGGCGGTGGGCACCGCTGGAGGTGAGCTTCCATCTCGCCCGCACCCCCTACGAGCCCGTCCCGGTGAGCCTGGAGATGGCCGAGCTCGTCTCCGAGCACCGGCACCTGCAGGCCGCCACCCGTGACGTCCTGGGGGTGGAGCCGGAGATCGTCGCCTACCTGTGCACCTCCGGGAGCTTCGTCCACGGCCTCGCCCAGGAGACGCAGCTGCGGGAGGCCATCATCGCGGCCGGTGCTCCGGACGCGGTGACGACGTCGGGGGCGCTGGTCGAGGCGGTGCGGGAGCTCGGGCTCGAGCGCGTCTGCGTCATCACCCCGTACGACGCCGCGCTGACCGACCGGCTGGTGGCGTTCCTCGGCGAGCTCGGGGTCGACGTGCTCCGCTCCCACCACCTCGGCCTCGGCGGCGGCATCTGGCGGGTGAACTACCGCACCGTCGCCGAGCTCATCCTCGACGTCGACGACCCGGGCGCGGGGGCGGTGTTCGTCTCGTGCACGAACCTGCCGACCTACGACATCATCGCCCCGCTCGAGGAGCGGCTCGGCAAGCCGGTCCTCACCGCCAACCAGCTCACCGTATGGGCCTGCCTCGGCCGGATGGGGCTGCCGATGGTGGGCCCGGGCCGGTGGCTGCGCGGCGTCTTCCAGGAGGACGCCACCCCTCCCCCGCTGCCCGAGCCGCCCGCCCCCGACCACGAGGAGTCCCGCCCGTGACGAGCACCCGACGGCCCACGGTCGGCATGGTCTACCCGGGCCATGCCGCGGAGGACGAGTACCCCGCGGCCGCCCGGACGCTGGACGTCCACCTCCCGGTGGCCCACGTCTACGGCACCGACCTGCACGCCGTCCCCGAGCTGCTCGACCTCGGCTCCCCGGAGCGGCTCGCGGGCGGGGCCGAGCAGCTCGCCCGCCACCGCCCGGACGCCGTGATGTGGGCGTGCACCTCCGGCAGCTTCGTCTACGGCCGCGACGGCGCGCGCGAGCAGGCCGCGGCGCTCGCCCGGGTGACCGGCGTGCCGACCTCGAGCACCAGTCTGGCCTTCGTCGCCGCCCTGGAGGCGCTCGGCGCGTCCCGGGTGGCCGTGGCCGCCACCTACCCGCAGGACGTCGCCGAGCTCTTCGGCGGCTTCCTCACCGCCGCCGGCGTGGAGGTGGTGTCGCTGTCCGGCGCGGGGATCGTCACGGCCGCCGAGGTCGGCACCCTTCCCCCGGAGGAGGTGGTGGACCTCGCCGTGCACCACGACCACCCGCGCGCCGAGGTGCTGCTCGTGCCCGACACCGCCATGCGCACCCTCCACGTGCTGCCGGCGCTGGAGTCCCGGCTGGGCAGACCCGTGCTCACCGCCAACCAGGTGACAATCTGGTACGGGCTGCTGCTCGCCGGCGCGCGGCCGCACGCCCCCACCCTCGGAACGCTCTTCGCGCGAAAGCAGGACCATGCCCACCAGTGACCTCACGCCCGCGCCGCGGCGGTCGACCGTCGAGCACATCGCCGACGAGCTGCGCAGCGCCGTCATGTCCGGAAGGCTGGCGCCCGGCACCCAGCTCGGCGAGGTCGACCTCGCCGAGCGGTTCGCCGTCTCCCGGGGGCCGGTCCGCGAGGCGCTGCAGCGCCTCGTCTCCGAGGGCATCCTCCGGGCGGTCGTCAACCGGGGCGTCTTCGTCAGCGAGCTGTCGGTCGAGGACGTCGTGGACGTCTACCGGACCCGGGCGGTGATCGAACGCGGCGCGCTGGAGATCGTCATGGCCGAGCGCCGCGAGGAGACCTACCGTGCCCTGGGCCCCAGCCTGCGGCAGATGCGGGCCGCGGCCGAGCGTGGCGACGGGCCCGGTGTCTCCGACGCCGACCAGCAGTTCCACGAGGTCCTCGTCGAGGGCTCGGGCAGCCCGCGGCTCATCCGGGCGATGCGGACCCTGCTGGTGGAGACCCGGATGTGCCTCGGGGAGCTGGAGACCACCTACCCGGACCTCGGTGCCCAGGTGCGCGAGCACGAGGAGCTGCGCGAGGCGATCCGCAGCGAGTCGGAGACCAAGGCCAAGGCGCTCCTGCTCGCCCACCTCGACGACGCCGTGGCCCGGCTGGTCGCCAAGCGCGCCGAGCCCGTCGCCTGATGCTCCACCCGACCGGGCCGCCGGTCGCCTCACCCGCAGCCCGGATGCGGGCTCAGGGGATGTGGATCTGCGTGCCCGCCAGGAGGCGCAGGTTCGCCTCGGCGAGGTGCCACGCCGTCTGGCGCGGCGCCACCCGCGCGCTGCGCCACTCGGTCAGGAGCGCGCCCACCCGGTCCCACATCTCGGTGCGCAGCCGCCCGAACGCGACGTCCGGGTCGGTGCCCACCTGCCCCTGGAGGAGCCACCACGCCCACGCCGCGGCCCCCGCGTTCGCCACGACGTCCGGGACCACCGGCACCCCACGGGCGGTGAGCAGGGCCTGTGCCTCGGGGGTGGTCGCCGCGTTGGCCGCCTCGACCACGACGAGCGCGGTGACGTCGGCGACCGTGTCCGCGTCGAGCGCGTAGGAGACAGCGGCCGGGACGAGGACGTCCGCCTCGGTGGACAGCACCGCCTCGCGCGGGCGCTGCTCGACGTCGTCGGGGACCCGCGAGCGGTCGATCTCGCCGTAGCGGTCGCGCAGCGCGAGGAGTGCCGGGACGTCGAGGCCACCGGGCCGGTAGAGCGTGCCTGCGACGTCGGCCACCGCCACCACCCGCACGCCGGCCTGGTGGAGGTACCAGGCGGTGGCCCCACCCATCGTCCCCACGCCCTGGACGGCGACGGAGGTCGCCGCGGGCTCCCAACCGAGCGCACGTGCCGCGCCGAGGCAGGCCTGGGCCACCCCGTACCCGCCGATGACGTCGCCGAGGAGCTGTCCGCCCGGGACCCGGGTGGCCAGCCCGGCCTGCACCCGGTGCAGCGTCGCGGCAGGGTCCGCCGAGCGCCGGATGGCGGCGTGGAAGGACTGCCCCAGCCCGAGCCGGGCGAACACCTCGTCCAGTGCGGTCTGGGAGACGCCCAGGTCCTCCGCAGTGACCCAGTGGCGGTCCAGCCAGGTGTGCATCGCGGTGAAGAACCGCTCGAGGACACCGGTCGCGCGCGGGTCCCGCGGGTCGAGGTCGACCCCGCCCTTGGCACCGCCCACAGGCAGCCCGAACACCGCGGTCTTCGTGGCCATGCCGCGGGCGAGGTCGGCGACCTCGGCCAGGGTGCACCCCGCACGCATCCGCGTGCCGCCGGTGGCCAGGCCGCCCACGAGCGTGTGGACCACGAGGTAGCCCCGCGCCCCGGTCACCGGGTCGGTCCACTCCACCCGGTGCTCCGGCTCGCGGGACATGACCGAGGGCACCCGTGCCGGTGAGGACGGGACGGGAGCCGTGCGCTGGTCGCGCGGCGAGCTGGACGTCGTCGTCATGGCCACACCTCCTCCGGGAGATCCGCTGCCTCCAGCGTGAGCCCGGTGACGCGCGGCGTCCAGCGACGGTTCGTGCAGCGTGCTGTGCACAGTTCCTGCACGGTCG
Source organism: uncultured Georgenia sp. (assembly GCF_937958535.1). GTDB lineage: Bacteria > Actinomycetota > Actinomycetes > Actinomycetales > Actinomycetaceae > Oceanitalea. The sequence continues at coordinate 6,298 of NZ_CALGNQ010000081.1, forward strand.
GTGCGTGCGGTGCCTACGCTGACGGGTATGGAGCTGTCGCTGCGTCGCCTGCGGATGCTGCGTGAGCTCGAGCGCCGCGGCACCGTGACCGCGGTCGCCGCCGCCCTCCACTACAGCCCCTCGGGTGTCTCCCAGCAGCTCGCCCAGCTCGAGCGGGAGGTCGGGGTGCCGCTCGTCGAGCGGCACGGTCGGCGGGTCCAGCTCACCGAGCTCGGGCTGCTGCTCGCGGAGCACGCCGAGGAGATCCTCGCCGCCGTCGAGCGGGCCACGACCGCGCTCGAACGCGCCCAGCAGGGGGTCACCGCCCGGCTCACCGTCGGGGTGTGGGCGTCGGTGGCGTCGGGCCTGCTCCCCGCCGCACTCGCCGTCCTGGCCCGGGACCACCCCGGTATCGAGGTGCGGACCACCGAGCTGGCCCCGGAGGAGACCGCCGACGCCGTCCGGGACGGCACGCTCGACCTCTCCTTCGTCATCGAGTACTCGACCTACCCGCGGGCGTGGGACCCGGCGCTCGGCAGGGTCGTCATCGCGGTCGAGCGGCTCCACGCCGCCGTCCCCGCCGGCGTGGTGCCCGGGGACACCGTGTCGCTCGGTGAGCTGGCCGAGCAGCCGTGGATCCTCGCCGGGCAGCGCTCCCACTTCGGTCGCGCCGTGCGCCTGGCCTGCCGGCACCGGGGGTTCGAGCCGCGTATCGGGCACGAGGTCGAGGAGCAGGCCACCGCGCTGGCCATGGTGGCCGGCGGACAGGGGGTCACGCTGGTCTCCGACCTCGCCCTCGCGCTGCTGCCCCCGGGTGTGGACATCGTGGCGCTGGAGGAGCCGGTCATGCGCACCGTGTCGCTCGCCCACCGCGCCACGGGTACCGCACGCCCCTCCGTCGCGCTGTTCGTCGACGCCGTGCGGACGGCCGCCGCCCAGATGGGGCTGGCGGCGAGCGCCCCGCTCCCGCACTCCCCCGGGGTCAGCGGCCGAGCAGGGCGGGGGCGCCCTCCAGCTCGCTGAGTGGGGTGAGGAGCAGGCGGCCGGCCATACCCACCGTGCGCTGGAGGGTGCCGAGGAACTCCCCGGAGACCGGCTCGAGGTGCTCGATCTCCCACAGCACCCGGGCGTTGGTCCACGCGGCGTCGCGGGCGCGGGCGATGCTCCAGCTGCCGACGAGGCTCGCGACCGGCCCGACGAGGTGGCGGTCCACCTCCAGCGCGATGCCGCGGAGGAAGGAGCGGCGCACGGCGTCCTGCTCCTCGGCCAGGAGGTCGGTGATCGCGCGGTAGTCGGCGGCGACGGCGTCGAGGCCCACTCCCAGCTGCCGGTTCGTCGTCACGACCGCGACCGGCAGGTCGTAGTTGATGTGGGCGTTCATGCCGGCGAGCGCGTACTGGATCGCCACCCGCCCGCCGTCGTGGCGGCTCTCGAGCAGGGGTGCCCACGCCTTGTTCGACCCCACCGGTGCCCGGACGGCGTCGACGTACAGTCCGCCGAAGACGGTGGTGAGCCGGGCCATGTACGCCGGGTCGCGGAACCCTCGCTCGGTGATGCGCTGGTGGACGCGCCGGGTCACCCGCAGGTACATCCCGTTGAACGCGGCCAGTCCGTCGCCGTCGGTGCTCTGCGCCCCGATCTCCTCCAGCGCCGCGAGGAGCTCCGCCACGGAGCCGAGCTGTCCGGGCGGGACGTCCGCACGCGGGCGTCGACCGACCAGACGGCGGACGAGGTCACGCAGACCGGAGAGCAGAGTCATGGGCGGAGAGTAGCGCCGCCGGGACGGGGGATGGTCGATACTGGCGTCGTCACCTGCTGATCTGGCGTCTGCCGTGCGTCCTCCACACCGCGGCGACGCCCCCTCCCGGAGGACCGCCCGTGACCGACGAGGTTCGCCCCGCTCCGCCCCCACGCCTGCCCGTCCCCCCGCCCGGGCGACCGGTGCCCTCCGGAGCATCTCGGCGACCTCCGCTGTGGTGGTTCGTCGGCCTGGGCGCCGTGCTCCTCCTGTCCGTGCTCCCCGGCGACCCGGCGGCCCCGCCGGCCCTCGGCGGCCTGTACCTCCTCCTCACCGGGGGCTGGGCGCTCCTGCGCCGCGGCTCGTCCCTGCGCGCCGTCGGGCGGCGCGGCCTGGCCGGCCTCGCCGTCGTCGGCGCGGTCCTCTTCGTCACCGGGAGCGCCATCGCCGGTCCGCCGGCGACCGACCGACCCGCGGTGTCCACGGAGCCCTCGGACCCTGCGACGCTGCGGCCGACCACCGAGCCCACCGGGCCTGCCCCCACCGCTGCCCCGACGCCGACGCACGAGCCCGGCAACGCGCCGACACCGAGCGCGCCGACGCCGAGCGCGCCGGCGACGCAGACGCCGGAGCAGACGGACGCCGCTGCCAGGTCCGCCCTGGAGGTGGCGCGCACGCTCGAGGTCAAGGGCCGCGCCCCTCGGACCGGCTACGACCGTGACCTCTTCGGCTCCGGCTGGGTCGACACCGACCGCAACGGCTGCGACACCCGCAACGACATCCTCGCCCGCGACCTCGTCGAGATCACCTACCGGCCCGGCACCCGGGACTGCGTGGTCGCCTCGGGGGTCCTGCACGACCCGTACAGCGGGCAGACCATCCGGTTCGTCCGCGGCAACGACACGAGCAACGCCGTGCAGATCGACCACGTCGTCGCGCTCTCCGACGCCTGGCAGAAGGGCGCCCAGCAGTGGGACGAGGCGACCCGGGTGCGTTTCGGCAACGACCCGCTCAACCTCCTCGCCGTCGACGGCCCGCTCAACCAGCAGAAGGGCGACGGGGACGCCGCCACCTGGCTGCCGCCCAACCGGGCCTACCGCTGCCCCTACGTCGCCCGCCAGGTCGCAGTGAAGGACGCCTACGGCCTGTGGGTCACCCAGGCCGAGCAGGACGCGATGGTTCGGGTGCTGAGCAGCTGCCCCGACGAGCCGCTGCCGACGGCCCAGTCGCCGACGGCGACGTCCGTCCCTGCCTCCCCCGCCGCACCGGCAGTGCCCACCACACCGCCGCCCGCGTCCCCGGCCGCACCCGTGGACACCCCGTTCCGCAACTGCAGCGAGGCCCGCGCCGCCGGCGCCGCCCCCGTCCACCGGGGCGACCCCGGCTACGGCCCCCACCTCGACCGGGACGGCGACGGCATCGGCTGCGAGTAGCGACGCGTCGACCGCGCAGAACGCAGACCTGGCCGGGGCGGCGTCACTACCCTCCGCCCATGACATCTCGACGCACGCCGCTCGCCCGGGTCCTCCTCGCGCTCACCGGGCTGTTGTCCATGGTGGTCCTCGTCGCCGTCCCCACCGCACAGTGCCTGGCCTGCCGCGCGCCCCTCACCCGCGACGACGCGAGCCTGGTGCGGGTGTTCGGCGAGCTCGAGCCCTCGTTCCGGTGGGGCGCCTATGCGATGCTCGTCGCCCTCGTGCTGCTCATCGTCTTCGTCGCCGCCCTCGGCGCCGAGCTTCGCGACATCGGCGCCG
>NZ_CALGNQ010000082.1 GCF_937958535.1 uncultured Georgenia sp.
TCGAGGCCGACGGGTATGTGAGCCGTCGCCCGTGCGAGGACGACGGCCGCCGCGAGCAGCGCGTGCCGCCGGCGCCACAGCGCTCGCCGCACGCGGGCCGTGCGCCGCCGCGACGGGGGCACGGGGCGGGCGGCCATGCGTCTCTCCTCTGTCGACCCGCTGCCGCGTCGGTACGTGCGGCGGCGGTGGGGGTGGGCCTTTCCGGGGTGCTGGACACGACTCGGACACGTCGTCGTCCGACGCTACCGACGGCGTCCGTGCCGCCGGAGGGTCGAAGCGGCGCTGTGGACGCCCAGCACGCCACCGCGGGCGGGGGAGGAGCCCGCGGCGCGGGTCGCCGCCGGCGTCGGCCGATGCGGATACGCTCGGGTGCGTGCTCCGCTCCAACCTCCTGCAACGGCTCGTCCTCGTCGTCGCCGCCGTCGTCGTCGTGGTGCTCGTCGCCGGCGCCGCGCTGGCGGTGGTGCTCGTGCGGCGTCCGCTGCCCGACCACGGCGGGGAGACCACGCTGCAGCTGTTCACCCGCGACGTCGAGGTGCTGCGCGACGAGCGCGGCGTGCCCCACATCTACGCCGACACCGACGCCGACCTCTTCCGTGCCCAGGGCTACGTCCACGCCCAGGACCGCTTCTTCGAGATGGACTACCGGCGCCACGTCACCGCCGGGCGGGTGTCCGAGCTCGTGGGGGAGAACGAGAACGCGCTGGCCGCCGACCGCGTCATCCGCACGCTCGGCTGGCGGCGCGTCGCCGAGCAGGAGTGGGACCTCCTGTCGGAGGAGACCCGGGCGCTGTTCGAGGCCTACGCCGACGGCGTCAACGCCTACCTGGAGAACCGGGAGGCCAGCCAGCTCGGTGTGGAGTACACCGTGCTCGACCTGGTCACCGAGCTGCGGGAGATCGAGCCGTGGACCCCGATCGACTCCCTCGCCTGGCTCAAGGCGATGGCGTGGGACCTGTCGGCCAACTACGACCAGGAGCTCGGCCGCGCCACCGCCGTGCGCGTGCTCGGCGGGGACGTCGCGCGGGTCGAGGAGCTCTACCCGCGGTACCCCGAGGAGACGAACCTGCCGATCATCCCGCCGCCCGAGAGCGCGGCGGAGGCCGACGTCGAGGACGCCTCGTGGAGTGCGCCGGCCGAGGCGGTCGACGCCGTCGAGAGCGCCTACCAGGCGCTCCAGGCCAGCCCCCGCCTCCTGGGCGACGGCGACGGGATCGGCTCCAACTCCTTCGTCGTCTCCGGCGAGCACACCGCCTCCGGGCAGCCCCTCCTGGCCAACGACCCCCACCTCGGGGTGAGCGCCCCGGGGATCTGGCACCAGGTGGGGCTGCACTGCCGCGAGGTCAGCACGCTGTGCACCTTCGACGTCTCGGGCTTCGACTTCGCCGGCATGCCCGGCGTCATCATCGGCCACAACGCCGACCTCGCCTGGGGGCTGACCAACCTCGGCGCCGACGTCATCGACTTCTACCTCGAGCGCGTCTACGACGACGGCACCTACCTGCGGGACGGGGAGCGGGTCCCGCTCGACCGCCGGACCGAGACCATCCGCGTCAACGGCGGCACCGACGACGCGCTGAGCGTGGCCTCCACCGTCCACGGCCCGATCGTCTCGGGGATCCTGCCGGACACCGCGGCCGCCAACAACGCCCCCGTGCCCGACGGCTCCCCGGCCCCCGGCTTCGGCGGCTACGCCGTGGCGATGTCGTGGACCGCGCTCACCCCGGGCCGCACCGCCGATGCGATCTTCGCCCTCAACCGCGCCCGCGACGCCGACGACGTCGCGGCCGCCGCCGCGCTCTTCGAGGTTCCCGCCCAGAACATCGTCTTCGCCACCACCGCCGGCGACATCGGCTACCAGGCCCCCGGCCGCATCCCGGTGCGCCAGGACGTCGAGGACGGGCCCGTGCCCTCCGACGGCAGCTGGCCGCGCCCCGGCTGGGACGGCCGTTACGACTGGGCCGGGTACGTCCCGGCGAGCGACATGCCGCGCGCACTCAACCCGCCCGAAGGCTTCATCGTCGCCGCGAACCAGGCCGTGCAGCCCGCCGGCCAGGGCCCTTTCCTCACGGGTGACTGGGACTACGGCTTCCGCTCCCAGCGGCTGCGCGACCTCATCGCGGAGGCGACGGCCACGGGCACCCCGATCGACGCCGAGTGGGCCAACGCCGCGATGGGCGACGAGTTCAGCCCGTACGCCGAGCTCCTCGTGCCCGCGCTGCTCGACGTCACCGTCACCGACCCCTTCGTCCGGGAGGCCGTCGCCCTGCTGCGCGACTGGGCGGACGAGGGGTACCAGCAGAGCGGGGACTCCGCCGCCGCCGCGTACTTCGCCGCGGTGTGGGCCAACCTCCTCGACCTCACCTTCCGCGACGACCTGCCCGCCACGCTCAGCCCGGACGGCGGTAGCCGGTGGCTCGTCGTCGTCAGCTGGCTCCTCGAGGACCCGACGAACCCGTGGTGGGACGACCGGCGCACCATCAACCTCGTCGAGAGCCGTGACGAGATCCTCCTCCAGGCGCTCACGGCGGCCCGTAACGAGCTCACCCAGACCCTGGGGAAGAACCCGGAGGACTGGCGCTGGTCCCAGCTGCACGTCGTCGCCCCGCAGCACCCGGTGCTCGGCGCCGACGTCCCGGCCCCGCTCCAGTGGTTCGCCAACCCGGGCCCCGTCGGCGTCGGCGGTGGGTCGAGCATCGTCAACGCCACCGGGTGGGACGCCGGCGCGGAGAACGACGGACGGCGTGACTACAGCGTCACGGCCGTGCCCTCGATGCGCATGGTCGTCGACCTGGGCGACCTCGACCGCTCCCTGTGGGTGAACTTCACCGGCGTCTCCGGCCACCCCGCCTCGGCGTACTACTCCGACCAGCTGGAGGCGTGGGCCGCCGGGGAGGCCTTCCCCTGGCCCTTCAGCCGCGACGCCGTCGAGGAGGCCGCGGGGGCGACCAGCACCCTGCGCGCCCCCGGCGGCTGACCGGCAGGCCACACCGCCCGGGGGCGGCGGTCAGGCGCCGGCGGAGAAGGAGGAGCCGGTGAGGAGGAACCACCGCTCCTCGGTGATGACGGCGTCGACCGGCTGGTCGTGCTCGGCCCGGGGGAGCAGGTCGTCGGTGATGAGCTCGGCCTCGTGGACCATGGCGAAGACCGGGGTCTCCGGGCGGCGGTGGAGCAGCGCGCGGTCGTACCACCCACCGCCCTGCCCGAGCCGCACCCCGGTGCGGTCGATCGCCAGCGCCGGGGCGATGACGACCTCCGCCTCGGCGAGCGCCTCCGCCGGGAGCACCTCACCGGAGGGCTCGGGCGGGCGCCCGGGGGCACGCTGGGCGAGGTCGTCACGGCCGGTGTACCGCCCCCAGCAGCGCACCAGGCCGGGGCCGAGTACCGGGAGCAGGACGGTGATCCCGCGTGCGTGGAGGGCACCGAGCAGCTCTCCGGTGTCCGGCTCGGCGGCGACCGACACGTAGGCGGCGACGCAGCGGGCGTCGCCCACCGCCTCCACGCCGTGCCGGGCGAACGCCTCGGCGGCCAGCTGCCGCTGACGGGCGGACCGGGAGGAACGGTAGGACCGGACGGCCTCGCGTAACGCCTGCTTCGCGTCCTCCAGCTCCAGGCCGGACGTGCTGGGCAAGCGGATCGCCGTCGACATGGCGCCATTGTCACACGTGCGTCCGGGGTCGGGACCGGATCGACACCCGGGCACCTCCGGTCCGCTCCGGTGGGTAACCTTCGTTCATGGAGCACCAACACCTCACCCCGGTCCGCAAGGCCGTCGTCCCGGTCGCGGGGCTCGGCACCCGGTTCGCGCCCGCCACCAAGGCGGTCCCCAAGGAGATGCTCCCGGTCGTCGACCGGCCGGCCATCCAGTACGTCGTCGAGGAGGTCTCGGCCGCGGGCATCCGCGACGTCCTCCTCGTCACTGCACGCGGGAAGTCGGCCATCGAGGACCACTTCGACCGGAACATCGAGCTCGAGGACGCCCTCGAGGCCAAGGGCGACGCCGAGCGGCTCGCCGAGGTGCAGCGCCCCACCGGCCTCGCCGACATCCACTCGGTGCGCCAGGGCACCCCCAAGGGGCTGGGCCACGCCGTGCTGTGCGGCAAGGAGCACGTCGGCGACGAGCCCTTCGCCGTCCTCCTCGGGGACGACCTCATCGACGCCCGCGACCCGATCCTGCCCACGATGATCGACGTCCAGCAGCGGCTCGGCGGGTCCGTCATCGCGCTCCTCGAGGTGGAGCGCTCCCAGATCAACCTCTACGGCGCCGCCGCGGTCGAGCCGGTGAGCCTCGCCGGCGTGCCCGACGGCGACGTCGTCCGGGTCACCGAGCTCGTGGAGAAGCCGCCCGTGGAGGAGGCCCCGTCGAACCTCGCGGTCATCGGGCGCTACGTCCTGCACCCCGCGGTCTTCGAGGTGCTGGAGAACACCCCGCCCGGCCGCGGCAACGAGATCCAGCTCACCGACGCCCTGCAGACCCTGGCCCGCATGCCTGCCGAGGAGGGGGGCGGCGTCCACGGCGTCGTCTTCCGCGGTCGCCGCTACGACACCGGTGACAAGCTCGACTACCTCAAGGCGGTCGTCCAGCTCGCCGTCGACCGCGAGGACCTCGGCCCGGAGTTCTCCGCCTGGCTCGAGCAGTTCGTCGCCGGCCGGCACGTGGAGCTCAGCTCCGACCCGGCGGCCAGCGTCCCGCCCCGGTGAGGAGCGTCCAGGAGCACCTGGCCGCATGCCTCGCGGCCGTCGCGCTCCAGCCCCCGCTCGAGGTCGTCCTCGCCGACGCCGTCGGCTGCGTCCTCGCCGAGGACGTCCTGGCGCCCCGTGACCTGCCACCGGCCGACGTCGCGGGGCTCGACGGCTACGCGCTGCGGTCCGCCGAGGTCGCCACGGCCTCGCCGGCGTCCCCGGTGACGCTCCGGGTGCTGGACGAGATCCGGGCCGGCAGCGTCGAGCGCACCCGGCTCCCCGCCGGCACCGCCGTGCGCATCGCCTCCGGGGCCCCGCTGCCGGTCGAGGCCGACACCGTCGTGCCCGTCGAGCAGACCGACCGGGGCACCGCCAAGGTCGAGGTCCGCACGGCGGCAGGGCCCGGTGAGAACGTCGACCGCCGTGCCCAGGACGTCCGCGCCGGGGAGGTCGTGCTGCCCGCCGGTGAGCGCGTCGGTGCCCGCCAGGTCGCGCTGCTCGCGGCGGTCGGACGCGGCCGGGTGACGGTGCATCCCCGGCCGCGTGTCGTCGTCGTCTCCGTGGGGGACGAGCTCGTCGAGCCGGGCCAGGACGCCGAGCCCGGCCAGGTGTACGACGCCAACGGCCACGCGCTCGCCGCCGCGGTACACGACGCCGGCGCCGCCACCTACCGGGTGGCCGCCGTCCCCGACCAGCGCGGCCCGCTGCGCGACACCCTGGAGGACCAGCTCGTGCGCGCCGACCTGGTCATCACCACCGGCGGTCTGAGCCACGGCTCGAACGACACCGTCAAGGAGGTCCTGGCACCGCTCGGCACCGTACGCTTCGACAACGTCGCCATGTGGCCCGGTCGCCAGCTCGGGGTGGGGCACATCGGGGACGGGACCCCGCTCTTCGCGCTGCCCGGCGACCCGGTGGCCGCCCAGGTCGCCTACGAGGTGTTCGTCCGGCCCGCAGTGCTCTCCATGGCCGGGTACACCGACCTGTACCGGCCCACCGTCACCGCCGAGACCACCACCGGCTGGTACTCCCCGGCCGGCCGCCGCGAGTTCGTCCGGGTCACCCTCGCCGGGTCCCCGGCCGAGGGCTACCGGGCCACCCCGGTGGGCGACCCGGGCCGGCTGCTGCTCTCCGCCCTGGCGCGGTCGAACGCGCTCGCGGTGGTCCCGGAGGACGTCACCGACATCGCACCGGGCACCCGGCTGTCCTGCCTCGTCCTCGACGGCTGATGGTCCTGCTGGAGGAGGCCGGCGTGCGGCTGCGGCCGCTGCGCTACCGCGACCGCGCCGCGTGGCAGGAGCTGCGTGCGCGTAACGCCGACTGGCTGCGCCCCTGGGAGGCGACCAGCCCCGTCCCGCAGGCGCCGGCGAGCTTCCGTCACTACGTGGCCGAGAGCCGGCGCCTGGCCCGCCGGGGAGAGGCGCTCACCTTCGTCATCGAGGTCGACGGCGAGCTCGCCGGCCAGCTGTCGGTGTCGCCGATCCTCCTGGGCTCGCTGCGTGGCGCCGCGATCGGCTACTGGGTGAGCCGGCACGTCGCGGGTCGGGGCGTGGCACCCACCGCCGTGGCCCTGGCCGGGGACTACTGCTTCACCGAGCTCGGCCTGCACCGGCTGGAGATCAACATCCGGCCGGAGAACGCGGCGAGTCTGCGCGTGGTGGAGAAGCTCGGCTTCCGCGACGAGGGCCTGCGCCGCCGCTACCTCCACATCGACGGCGACTGGCGCGACCACCGCACCTTCGCGCTCGTCGCGGAGGAGGTCCCCGGCGGCCTGCTCGAGCGCTGGCGACGCACGCGGGCGAGACACGCCGGGGACGGTCCCGACGGTGCACCGCCCCCCGGCTAGTTTCGTGTCGTGGACGTACAGGGATGGGTGGTCGTGGGACTGGCCGTCATCCTGTTCGGCTACCTCGTCCCACACCTCGTGCAGACCCGCCACCAGCTCGGGCAGTCGCGCGTGGAGGACCGCTTCTCGGGGACGCTGCGCATCGTGGCCACCGGGGCGACGGTGCGGCGGTCCGCACCGGGGGAGCACCACGGGACGGCGGGGAGCCGGCCCTACCTGCACGGTCCGCGACGACGAACGGAGGCACCCGCGGTGAACAGGCCCACCACCCAGAGCGAGCGGGCCGCTGCCGTGGCGCGGCGGCTGGCCGCCGCCCGCGCGGCGCGCGCCGCCGAGATCAGCCGGCGCCGGGCCGCAGCCCGTCGGCGCCTGGTCCTCACCCTCGTGCTGCTGGCCGCCACCACGGTCGGCTGGCTGGCGTTCGGTCTGGCGAGCGTGACGGTGGTGGCAGGCGTGGTGCCGACGCTGCTGCTCGGCACCGTCCTCGTCCTCGGCCGACGGGCCGCGAAGATCGCGGCGCGGCGCAACGCGGCGGACCGCGCGGTGATGACACGGCTCGAGCGCGACCTCGCCGACCTGTCCGCCGCCGCCACCCGCGCCACCGACCGCCGGGCCGGCCGCACCGCGCGCTCGCCGCGCACCCGGTCCCATGCGCCGGCGTCCACGGACGCCGGCTCATCCGCACCGCAGGCGAGTGGTGAGGGTGACGCTGCGCAGGCCGCCGACCAGGGCGCCACGCCGGCGGCGCAGGAGGGCCCCGGGCCCGCGGAGACGAGCAACGCCGAGCAGGCCACGCCCGCGGCGCCGTCGGTGTCGGAGACCGGCCCCGCCGCCGACACCGACGCCGAAGCGACCACCGACG
>NZ_CALGNQ010000083.1 GCF_937958535.1 uncultured Georgenia sp.
GGGCGGCCACGCAGCGAGGCGCGCGCGGCCAGGGCGGCCACATAGCGGGGCCCGCGCAGCCAGGACGGCTACGCAGCGGGGCCCGCGCGGCAGGACGGCCACGCAGCGCGGCCGCGCGGGACCCAGGACCCTCCCGCGCCGGGCGGTGCCCGCGCGACAATGGGGGCAGCTGCGGGGCGACGCTCGTCCCGCACAGGGGGATGTGGTCACGATGGAGCGGGCCCCTGCTCGCACCCACCGCGCCGTCGGTGTGGGCACGGTGCGGCCTCGGGTCCCCTTCCTCGTGCTGCTCCTGCTCGCCGGGGTGGTCCTCGCCGCGGTCGGCCTCGGCGTGGGTGTGCCGCACCTGCGACGGGACGGTGTCGGCGCCGGGGACGTCCTCGGGCCGGCGGCCCTCGTCGTCGGCGTCCTCATCGTGGTGCCCGCCGCCGCCGGCCTCGTGTGGGCCACCCCGCGGTGGTGGGGCCTGGTGACGGTGCCGGCACTTGCCGCCACCGTCGTCGCCGGTGTCTACGTGCTCGCCGTCCCGATCGCCGCGGCAGTCCCCGCACGCGCACCGACCCGGGCGCACCCGTGGACCGAGGTCGAGGAGGTCACCGTCCGGGCGGGGGACGGCGAGCGGCTCGCCGGGTGGTTCGCCCCGGCCCCGGGCGGCGCTGCCGTCGTCCTGCTGCCCGGTGCGGGCTCATCCCGCGACGCGGTCGTCGACCACCTGGCCGTGCTCCACGAGGGTGGGTTCGCCGTCCTGGCGCTCGACCCCCGCGGGCACGGCCGCAGCACCGGCCGCGGGATGGACTGGGGGTGGTACGGCGAGGCCGACATCGCGGCCGCCGTCACCTACCTCGCCGGGCGGGCCGACGTCGACGCCGGTCGGATCGCCGTCGTCGGGCTCTCCATGGGAGGGGAGCAGGCGATCGGGGCGGCGGGAGCCGATGAGCGCATCCGCGCCGTCGTCGCCGAGGGGGTCACCGGCCGGCAGGCGCAGGACCTGCACTGGCTCTCGGACGTCCACGGCCGGCGCGGGGCCCTGACCGAGGGGCTGCACCACGTGACGACAGCGGTCGCCGACGTGCTCAGCCCGGCGAGTGTGCCACCCACCTTGCGCAGCGCTGCCGCGGCCGCGGCACCCCGCCCGGTGCTGCTCGTCGTTGCGGGGACCGTGCCGGACGAGCAGCACGCCGCCGCCGACATCCAGCGTGCCGCCCCGGACAGCGTCACGGTGTGGACCGTGCCCGGTGCGGACCACACCGGCGGGCTGCACACCGACCCGGCGACGTGGACGCGCACCGTTCTCGACTTCCTCGACGCCGGCACGGGCGAGGTCGGGCCTTTCGACCCGTGACAGAACCGACGCGGAGGAGGACCGTAGTGACCACCGGAAAGGAGGGGTCGGCGATGACTCACACATGGAAGGTGTCGGTCGACCTGTTCTCGAGCGACGACGTCGGCTCGGAGGAGCACGTCACGGCGGCGCATGCCGTACTGACGACGACGGCCGGCAACCGGCTCGAGGGCTTCGGCCGGGCACGGCTCAACCCCACGGACAGGGACGTGCCGGAGATCGGGGAGGAGCTGGCGGCGGCCCGCGCACTGCGTGACCTGGCCGACCGGTTGCTCCGCGCGACCTCGGACGACATCTCACAGATCGAGCACCAGAAGGTCCGCCTTGCGCGCTGACCGTCAGAAGGGAGGACAGCGATGTCTGCAGCACCGGGAGACCGGATCATCGTCCACGCGGCCCGGCTGGGGGGCCACGACCGCGACGGCGAGGTGATCGCCACGCGCGGCCCCGACGGCGGGCCACCGTACCTCGTCCGCTGGTCCGACACGGGCCGGGAGTCGCTGCTCTACCCGGGCCCGGACACCGAGATCCACCATCACGGGGTCAGCGAGCGGGTCCCCGCCCAGGCGTGAGTTGGTGGTGAGCCGACGTGCGTGCCTGGGTGGTGGCCCGTCCCGGCCCGATGGCGACCGGACCGCTGGAGGCGGTCGAGCTGCCGGTGCCGCAGCCCGGACCCGGTGAGGTCCGGATCCGGGTGGAGGCGTGCGGTGTGTGCCGCACCGACCTGCACCTGGCCGAGGGCGACCTCGCCCCGCGCCGAGCCCGGACCGTGCCCGGCCACGAGGTCGTTGGGCGCGTCGAGGCGCGCGGTGCCGGGGCGGAGCGGTTCGCCGTCGGTGACCGGGTCGGGGTGGCGTGGCTGCGGCGGACGTGCGGTCGTTGCCGCTGGTGCCGACAGGGCCGGGAGAACCTGTGCCCGCGCGCAGAGTTCACCGGCTGGGACGCCGACGGCGGGTTCGCCGAGCACGCCGTCGTCGACGAGGCGTTCGCCTACCGGCTCCCGGAGGCGATCGCACCGGACGCGGCGGCGCCGCTGCTCTGTTCGGGGATCGTCGGCTACCGAGCGCTGCGGCGGGCGTCGCTGCCGCCGGGCGGCCGGCTGGGAATCTACGGGTTCGGCGCCTCGGCGCACCTCGTCGCGCAGGTGGCAGTGCGGCAGGGCGCCGTCGTCCACGTCATGACGCGCTCCGCCGCGGCGTGCGAGCTCGCCCTCGAGCTCGGCGCGGCGTCCGCCGTCGGGGCGGCCGACCCGCCGCCCGAACCGCTGGACGCGGCGATCCTCTTCGCGCCGGTCGGGGACCTGGTCCCGCCCGCGCTGCGAGCGCTGGACCGGGGCGGGATCTGCGTGCTGGCCGGGATCCACCTCACCGACGTCCCGTCCCTCGTGTACGAGCGCGAGCTGTTCTACGAGAAGCAGGTGCGCAGCGTCACCGCGAACACTCGCGCCGACGGGGAGGAGTTCCTCCGTCTCGCCGGCACGCTCGGGATCGTCCCACGCACGCACACCCGCCCGCTCGCGGAGGCGGCGGACACGCTCACCGACCTCGCCGCGGATCGATACGAGGGTGCCGCTGTGCTCGTGCCGTGAGCGCCGTCCGGGGGCGCTGCCGAGCAGCCGCAGCGACGGCAGGAAGGAGCGGACGACATGGTCACCATCCGCAACGTCGGGGGAGTGGCGCTGTTCCTGCTCGGCACCGCGTTCCTGTGGATCACCCCCGCTTTCGCGAGCCGGGGCGTGTCCACCGAGGGGACGCTGTGGGCTGTGACGCGGGTGCTCGCCCTCGCGGCCATGGCCGGGTTCCTCGTCGCGACCGTCGGCCTGTTCCGTCGGGACGCGTGGTGGGAGACGGTCGCGGTGCTCGCCGCGCTGGTCGGGCTGGTCGCGGCCGCGGTCTTCTGGGTGGCCGCGAGCCGGGCGGGAGAGACCACCCCGTGGTGGACGGCGCTCGTCCTGGCCGTCGGCTGCTGCGGGGTGCTGCTCCTCCTCCGGGTGCCGCGGCTGGAGCAGTGGGTGGACCACCACGTCATGGACGGGTGAGCGACGTCGTCGTCTCGGGAGGCGGGTGCGATGGGTGAGCCTGGAGGCGGGTGCGATGGGTGAGCCGGTGGTGCTCACCTTCCTCGGCGGTGCCGAGACGGTGACCGGGTCGAAGCTCCTGCTCGACGGGCCCGGCGGCCGCCTTCTCGTCGACTGCGGGCTGTACCAGGGCGAGCGGGAGTGGCGGCGGCGCAACTGGGAGCCGTTCGCCGTCGAGCCCGCGAGCGTCGACGACGTCGTCCTCACCCACTGCCACCTGGACCACTCCGGGTACCTCCCGGTGCTCGTGCGCGAGGGGTTCGCCGGACCCGTGTGGATGACCGAGGGAACAGCCGCACTGACCGCGATCGTGCTGCGCGACAGCGCGCATCTCAACGAGCGGGAGGCCGAGTACGCCGCGAAGGGCGGGTGGTCCCGTCACGACCCGCCGCTGCCGCTCTACACGACGGCCGACGCCGAGCGGGCGATCGCGCAGTTCCGGGTCGTGCCGTTCGACCGCCTGGTGAGGGTGGGAGCCGACGGGCGGACCGCGGTACGGCTCGGCCGGGCCGGGCACGTCCTCGGCTCGGCGACCGTGCACGTACGGACCGGGAGCGCGGACGTCCTGTTCTCCGGTGACCTCGGGCGACGGACACACCCCGTGCTGCACCCGCGGGCGGACCCGCCGGCAGCGCGGACGGTCGTCGTCGAGTCCACCTACGGTGACCGGCAGCACCCCCGGCCGAGCGGACGACCCCACGCCGAGCTCGCGGCGGCGGTCAGGCGGACGGTGGAGCGGGGAGGCAGCGTCCTCGTCCCGGCCTTCGCCGTGGACCGCACCGAGCTGGTCCTCGCCGCCCTCTCCGACCTCGTGCGCCAGGGCGAGATCCCCGCCGTCCCGGTCTTCGTCGACAGCCCGATGGCGCTCGCGGCCCTGGAGGCCTACCACCTCGCCGGTGCCCGCGGGGAGCTGAAGGAGGACCTCGAGGCGCTCATCGACCTGCCCCAGCTGCGCGCCGCGCACACCGTCGAGGAGTCGATGGCGCTCAACCATCCGCGCGTGCCGAGCATCATCGTCTCCTCCTCTGGTATGGCCACCGGCGGACGGGTGGTCCACCACCTCCGGCACCTGCTCCCGGACCGCCGCAACACCGTCGTGCTCACCGGCTACCAGGCACCCGGGACCCGTGGCCGGGCGCTGCTCGACGGCGCGGCGCAGCTCAAGATGTTCGGGCGCTACGTCCCCGTGCGTGCGGAGGTCGTCGTGGACGAGGAGTTCTCCGTGCACGCCGACGCGGAGGAGCTTCTCGACTGGCTGCGCGCGATGCCGCAGACGCCCGAGACGGTGTACGTGGTGCACGGGGAGCGGACCGCCTCCCAGGCGTTCGCCGACCGGGTGCGGGCCGAGCTCGGCTGTGTCGTCGTCGTGCCGCGCGTGGGGGAACGGGTCCGGGTCGACTGAGCGGTGGTGGGTGGTGACGCCGGGGTGTGGCTGCACCACTCGGACCTCCACGACCCGGTGACCTCGATGCCGGGGTCCTCGGGTGACCGGTCCTCGGGTGGCCGGCCGAGGTGTGCTCCCTGCCGTGCTGACGGGAGGCTCGCCGGCCCACGGTCGGCGTGGGGCTGCCTGGAGCGGACCCGATCGGTGGGGAGGGCCGATGGTCCCTTGTGCGGGCCCGGCTCACAGGTGAAGGCTGGTGCTCTCACCGAAGAAGGTGGTCCTCATGGCGACCGTTGCCGCGGGACCCGGTCCCGCCTACCCCGTCCACGTCGCTGCTCGGCCGGTGCCGGACAACCCCTCACGTGCGTTGTGGCTGGTCAAGTGGATCCTCGTCATCCCGCACGCGGTGGTCCTCGCCCTGCTGTGGGCGGCGTTCGTCGTCCTCAGCGTGGTCGCCCTCGTGGCGATCGTGGTGACGGGCCGCTATCCGCGCGCGATCTTCGACTTCAACGTCGGGGT
>NZ_CALGNQ010000084.1 GCF_937958535.1 uncultured Georgenia sp.
TCAGTTCCCACCGATAGTCCAGTTCTCGCCGAGAGCCCAGTTCCCGCCGAGAGCTCAGTTCGCGTCCGGACGAACGGTCGAGGAGTGGCCGCTACGCGCGGTCGTCGGGTTCCCCATGCTCAGGCCGCATGTGGGCGTTCGTCATGAGCCAGGCCAGCACGGCGGCGACGACGAGCAGCAGACTGACGTCGCCCCAGAGGTGACCGCGATGATGCGGGCTGACGACGGACTGCACTGCCATGACCACGGCGTGCACGAGGCTGGACCACACGGTGAACCAGATCAGCGAGCGGTGGGCTTGCGGGTTCCTGGCCGCGAGCAGGAGGAATATCCCGAGCGTCGCATACAGGCCGACGATCATGAGGAAGTACTCGGACGCGTGCGGGGTCCGGTGTGCCACTGCCACCCGGCCGGCCAGACCACCGAGATGGGGTAGAGCAGGAGGAACAGGCAGCCGACAACGGCGAGGGCGGCCTGGAGCAGACGCTGGGCGGACGGCATGGCGGCTCCCATCGCCGACGGGTACGAGCATTATGCGTCCCCCACGGAGGACTGGACGCGCCGTCACTGTCGAGAGACTCGGCGCGCTGGGAAGTGATCTCTCGCCGGGACATGGGCTGTCCGTGGGACGTGAGTCCTCGCTGGGACATGCGCTCTCGGGTGGGAAGTGGGCTGTGGGTGGGAAGTGCGCTCTCGGCGTCGAGGGGGGAGAGGGCCGGGCGGGTCACGTGGTGACGACGAGCTGGACGAGGAGGATCTTGGCGATGATCCCCAGCGCGAACATCGAGGCGTACCCGGCCTCCACCCGGTCGTCGGGCAGCCGGTTGGTCGCGTAGGCGAGGATCGCCGGCTGGCCGATGAACCCGGCGACCGCGCCCGCCGTCCGTGCCGTGCTCTGCCCGAGCAGTCGTGCTGCCGCGACGAAAGCGAGCGCGGCCGCCAGCACGACGACGGCCCCGAGGAGCACCACCCGCAGCCCGAGCGCGGTGAACGCCTGCGCGGCGAACGCCTGGCCCGACGCCAGCCCCGTCGCCCCGAGGAAGAGGAGCAGCCCGAGCTGGCGCAGGGTGAGGTTGGCCGAGACCGGCAGCGCCCAGACGATCGGCCCGGTGCGGTCCACCCGGCCCAGTACCATCCCGACGACGAGCGGCCCCGCGGCCGACCCGAGCGCGAAGGTCACCCCGCCGGGCAGCGGCACCGTGACCAGCCCGAGGAGCAGACCCACGGCAATGCCGGTGCCCAGCGACAGCGGGTCGACCTCGCTCACCTTGCGCTCGGAGTCGCCGAAGAGCTCGGACAGCGCGTTGAGCCGGCCGCGCGGGAACACCACCCGGACCCGGTCGCCGAGCTGGAGGACGAGGTCCTCGTGCGCCAGCATGTCGGTGTCGCCGCGGCGCACCCGGGTGACGACCCCGCCGAACCGGCCGGGGATGTCCAGGTCGCGCACCGTGCGACCGGCGACCTGCGGGTCGGAGACGACGAAGCGACGGAAGTGGACCACCGAGCGGTCGTGGGCGAGGTGCTCGTGCACCCTCCGGCCCAGGTGAGCCACCGCCCGCTCCACCGCCGGGCGGGTCCCGACGACGACCACCCGGTCCCCGGCCCGCAGCTCCTCGTCGGCCTCGACGACGCGGGTGCGGCCGTCCCGCTCGAGGTAGGACAGCCGCACCTGGCCGTCGGTGTACCCCGGGATGTCGTGCAACGGCCCGGGCCGCTGGACCTCCGCGCTGACGTCGACGAGCCCGATCCCGGCGGCCGGCTCGGGGTCGCGGGGCGAGGTCCACGGCCGGGCCAGGACGAGGGAGACGACGACGATGGTCGCCACGACGCCCACCGGGTAGGCCAGCGAGTAGCCGACCGCCGGCTCGCCGCTGCCCGCCGCCGTCGTCGCGGCCGCGAGCGCCGGGGTGGAGGTCAGCGCCCCGGCGTAGGCCCCACCGGCGAGCGTCGGCGGGACGGCGGTCCAGCGGGCGACGAGCACCGCCGCCGCGGCGGCCAGGCCGAGCACACCGACGGAGGCGGCCATGAGCGGCAGCTGACTGCGCAGGTCGCGGAAGAAGCTGTGCCCCGCGGCCAGGCCCACGGTGTAGACGAAGAGCGCCAGCCCCAGGCTCTGCACCAGGCCGAGCCCCTCGCCCAGCCGGGCGTCCAGCGCCCCGACGGCCAGCCCGACGAACAGGGCACCGGCGGCGCCGAACCGCACCGGTCCGAAGGGCACCGCCCCGAGCAGCGTGCCCACCGCCACGACGAGCATGAGGGTCAGCAGCGGGGAGGTGGCGAGCAGGTCGAGCACGGTCGGTCCTCAGAACAGCCAGCGCAGCGGGTGCAGGAGCGTCTCGCCGACGCGCTCCAGCCAGGAGCGGCGCTCCCACTCCGCGAGCGTCAGCGGGCGGGCGTTGGTGAGGTCGGTCGCGAAGACCTCCTCCATGTGGGCGGCCAGCGCCTCGTCGTAGATCTCGAGGTTGATCTCGTAGTTGCCGATCATCGACATGCGGTCGATGTTCGTCGTACCGATCGTGGTCCAGCGCCCGTCCACAGTGGCGGTCTTCGCGTGCACCATCGCCCCCTGGTACAGCCAGATCGTCACCCCGCCGCGGAGCAGGCGGGTGTAGAAGGACCGGGCGACCCAGTCGGCCAGGACGTGGTTGGAGACCTCCGGGATGAGCACCCGCACGTCCACGCCGCGGCGCGCCGCCCCGAGCATGGCGTCGAGGAACTCGGCGTCGGGGATGAAGTAGCCCTGGGTGATGTAGACGTGGTCCCGGGCTCGGTCCATCGCGTTGATGTAGGCACCGCGCACCGGGAAGAGCAGTGACGAGGGCGAGTTGCGCGCGGCCTGGATCCGCGAGTCCCAGGAGCGGGCGCCGCGGTCCTCCAGCTCGGGCTGGTGGGCGTGGCGGTGGACGTTCCAGAAGTCGACGAAGGCGTTGTCGAGCTCCCACACCGCGGGCCCGCGCAGCCGCAGGTGGGTGTCGCGCCAGCGCGTGGCGTACAGGTCGCCGATGTTGTAGCCACCGACGTAGCCCTCCTCGCCGTCGACGACGAGGATCTTGCGGTGGTCCCGGCCCACCTTGCGCATGTTGAAGGTGAGCAGGCCGGGGCGCCACAGCGGGAACCGCAGCGTGTGGACCGGGTCAGGGAAGCGTTTGAACGCCCACGGCACGACGAGGTTGCCGAAGGAGTCGAAGATGACGTACACCTGCACTCCGCGCTCGGCCGCGGCGATGAGCTCGCGCTTGAACTGCCGCCCGACGTCGTCGTCCTTCCAGATGTAGGTCTCGAAGAAGACGTAGCGCCGCGCCCCCCGGATCGCCTCGAGCATGGCGGCGTAGAGGTCCTCGCCGTAGGTGTAGACGGTGAGCTCGGAGCCGGCGACGTCCACCGCCACCGGGTCGGTCCGCGGGAACTCGCCCGCCGCGGGCTGCCGCCGCTTGCGCAGCGAGTCCACCCCCCACACGGTCACCGCCGCGGCGAGCTGTGCGCCGGCCAGGCCGAGAGTGCCCCACTTCACCGCGCGGCGGAGTCGCGGGTGGACCCAGTGCCTCACCGTGCTCAGCCTCATGGCCCCAACCTAGAGCAGCGGTGCGGCGCAGGTCGCACGGGTTCGGGCCGCCCGAGGAGCGTTAGACTCGACACCCATGTCCACCATCTCTGCAGCCGAGGTCGCGCGTGTGGCCGCCCTGGCCCGCATCGAGCTCACCCAGGACGAGATCGAGCGTCTCGCCGGTGAGCTCGACGTGATCGCCGACGCCGTCGCCAAGGTCAGTGAGGTCGTCGGGCCGGACGTCCCGGCGACCAGCCATCCGCTCCCGCTGACCAACGTCATGCGCGACGACGTCGTCGAGGAGCCCCTGTCCCAGGAGGAGGCGCTCTCCGGGGCACCCGCCAGTGAGGACGGCCAGTTCCTCGTGCCGCAGATCCTGGGAGAGGACGCATGAGCGAGATCGTCACCGCCACCGCAGCCGAGCTGTCCCGGCGCCTGCAGGCCAAGGAGGTCAGCGCCGTCGAGGTGACACAGGCGCACCTCGACCGCATCGCACAGGTCGACGGCGAGGTCCACGCCTTCCTCCACGTCAACGACGAGGAGGCGCTGGCCACCGCCCGCGACGTCGACGAGCGCCGGGCACGTGGCGAGGAGCTCCACCCGCTGGCCGGCGTGCCCATCGCCGTCAAGGACGTCGTCGTCACCAAGGGGCAGCCGACGACGGCCGCCTCCAAGATGCTCGAGGGCTGGCTGCCGCCGTACGACGCCACCGTCGTCGAGCGGCTGCGTGCCGCGGGCCTGCCCATCCTCGGCAAGACCAACCTCGACGAGTTCGCGATGGGCTCCTCCACCGAGCACTCTGCCTTCGGCCCCACCCGCAACCCGTGGGACCTGGACCGGATCCCGGGCGGCTCCGGCGGCGGGTCCGCCGCGGCCGTGGCGGCCTACGAGGCGCCGCTGGCCATCGGCACCGACACCGGCGGCTCGATCCGTCAGCCCGCTGCGGTCACCGGCTCGGTGGGGGTCAAGCCCACCTACGGCGGGGTCTCCCGCTACGGTCTCATCGCGCTGGCCTCCAGCCTCGACCAGGCCGGACCGGTCTCCCGCACCGTGCGCGACTCCGCGCTGCTCCACGAGCTCATCGGCGGGCACGACCCCCGCGACTCGACCTCGCTGCCCGACCCGGTCGGCGACCTCGTCGAGGCCACCGAGGCCCTCGACCTGCGCGGCATGCGCGTGGGCGTGGTCCGCGAGCTCGGCGGCGATGGCTACCAGCCCGGCGTGCGGGCGAGCTTCACCGCCGCC
Organism: uncultured Georgenia sp.; assembly: GCF_937958535.1. Taxonomy (GTDB): domain Bacteria; phylum Actinomycetota; class Actinomycetes; order Actinomycetales; family Actinomycetaceae; genus Oceanitalea. Next base: position 4,790 of record NZ_CALGNQ010000084.1, read on the forward strand.
CTCGGGCTGCTCGAGGAGGCCGGTGCGCAGGTCGTCGAGGTCTCCTGCCCGAGCTTCGACTACGCGCTGGCCGCCTACTACCTCATCCTGCCCGCCGAGGCGTCCTCCAACCTCGCGAAGTTCGACGGCATGCGCTTCGGCCTGCGCGTCGAGCCGGAGGACGGGCCGCTGACCGCCGAGCGGGTCATGGCCGCCACCCGCGGCGCCGGTTTCGGCGACGAGGTCAAGCGGCGCGTCATCCTCGGCACCCACGCGCTGTCGGCCGGCTACTACGACGCCTACTACGGCAGTGCGCAGCAGGTCCGCACCCTCATCCAGCGGGACTTCGCGGCCGCTTTCGAGCAGGTCGACGTCCTCGTCTCACCGACCGCCCCGACGACGGCGTTCCGCTTCGGGGAGAAGCTCGACGACCCGATGGCGATGTACCTCAACGACGTCGCCACCATCCCCGCCAACCTCGCCGGCGTCCCCGGCATCTCCGTGCCCAGCGGGCTGAGCGACGACGGCCTGCCCGTCGGGTTCCAGGCCCTCGCCCCGGTCCGTGAGGACGCCCGGCTCTACCGGGTCGGCGCCGTCCTCGAGCGCCTGCTCGACGAGCGGCGCGGCCACCCGTTGCTCGCCGAGGCGCCGTCGCTGCCCACCACCGTCGCTCAGGAGGCCACCCGATGACCGCGACCACCCCCGCGCTCGTCGACTTCGACGACGCCGTCCGCCGGTACGACCCCGTCATCGGGATCGAGGTCCACGTCGAGCTCGGGACCGCGTCGAAGATGTTCGACGGCGCACCCAACGCCTTCGGCGGGGCCCCGAACTCCCACACGACGCCGGTCTCCCTCGGCCTGCCCGGCACTCTGCCGGTGCTCAACCGCGCCGCGGTCGAGTACGCCATCCGCATCGGTCTGGCACTCGGCTGCGAGATCGCCGAGACCTGCCGGTTCGCCCGGAAGAACTACTTCTACCCGGACATCCCGAAGAACTTCCAGACCTCCCAGTACGACGAGCCGATCGCCTTCGA
>NZ_CALGNQ010000085.1 GCF_937958535.1 uncultured Georgenia sp.
CGTCGCCCTCGGCGACGTGCCAGGTGACGATCTCCGACTCGGTGAGCCCCTCACCGAGGTCGGGCAGCCGGAACGTCGTGGTCACGAGGCCACCCCCAGCGAGCTGCGCCGTCCCAGCGTGCGGTCCACGGCGTCGAGGATGCGGTCGAGGTCCGGCAGGAAGGCGTCCTCCAGGGCGGCCGGGGGGTAGGGGATGTCGTAGCCGGTCACCCGCTCCGGTGCGGACTCCAGGTGCGCGAAGCACTCCTCGACGGCGACGGCCATGACCTCGGCGGCGACCGAGCAGCTCGCCGGTGCCTCGTGCGTGACGACCAGGCGACCGGTGCGGCGCACGCTGGCGGCGACGGTCTGCCGGTCGACCGGGGAGATGGAGCGCAGGTCGACGACCTCGATGCTGATGCCCTCCTCGGTCGCCGCGACCGCGGCGTCGAGGGCGGTGGCCACCATAGGGCCGTAGGCGACGAGGGTGACGTCCTGCCCGGGGGAGACGACCCGGGCGGTGTCGAGGTCGGCGCGGGCGGTGGTGTCGACCTCGCCCTTGGTCCAGTAGCGACGCTTGGGCTCGAGGAGGACGACCGGGTCGTCGCAGTCGATCGCCGCCCGCAGCGTCTGGTAGGCCTCCTGGGGGCTGGCCACGGTCACGACACGCAGCCCGGGGGTGTGCGCGAAGTAGGCCTCGGGGGACTCCGAGTGGTGCTCGACGGCGCCGATGCCGCCGCCGTAGGGGACACGGACGGTCATCGGCATCCGCACGGCGCCGCCGGTGCGGTAGTGGAGGCGGGCCACCTGGGTGACGAGCTGGTCCAGGCCGGGGAAGACGAACCCGTCGAACTGGATCTCGCACACCGGGCGCAGCCCGCGGTAGGCCATCCCGACCGCGGTGCCGATGATGCCCGCCTCGGCGAGCGGGGAGTCGATCACGCGGGAGGCGCCGTACCTCGTCTGCAGCCCGTCGGTGATCCGGAAGACGCCGCCCAGGGTGCCGATGTCCTCGCCGATGAGCACGACGTCCTCGCGGGCGCCCAGGGCGTCGTCGAGCGCGGTGTTGAGCGCCTTCGCCAGGGTCATGGTGGGGCTCACGGCTGGTCCTCCCGGATCGAGGCCGCGAACGCGGCCCGGTGGCGCCGCTGCCGCGCCAGACCCGCGTGCTCGGTGGTGTAGACGTGGTCGAACATGGTGTCGACCGGCGGGGGCGCCATGGCGGCGACCGTCTCCCGCAGCTCGGCGGCCACCTCTTCCGCGCGCTTCCTCGCCTCGGCCACGATGTCGGCGACCGGTGCGCCGAGCCGGGCCAGGTGCTGCTCGACGCGGCGCAGCGGGCTGCGCTCCTGCCAGGCGGCAAGCTCGGCCTCGCCACGGTAGCGGGTGGGGTCGTCGCTCGTCGTGTGCGGTCCCATCCGGTAGGTGACGGCCTCGATGAACGTGGGCCCGCCACCGCGGCGCGCCCGGTCCACGGACAGCCGGCAGGCGGCCCGGACGGCGAGGACGTCGTTGCCGTCCACCCGCAGCGCCGGGATCCCGAAGCCGGTGGGTCGCAGCGCGATCGGCACCCGGGTCTGGACGCTCACCGGCTCGGAGATGGCGTACTGGTTGTTCTGGCAGAAGAGGACGAGCGGGGCGTGGAAGGAGGCGGCGAAGACCATCGCCTCGTTGACGTCGCCCTGGCTCGTGGCACCGTCGCCGAAGCAGGTGA
>NZ_CALGNQ010000086.1 GCF_937958535.1 uncultured Georgenia sp.
CGCGCTCGCCGCCGCGGCCGCGCTCGTCCACGGCCGGGCCGGCGCCCGCGCCTCCGCCGGCGGGCCGGTGACCGCGCTGCAGGTGGCCCGGGCCGTCCCCGCCGTCGTCGCCGAGCTGCTCGCGTGACGGCCGACAGGTGGGAGACTGGGGGGTCGTGAGCTACTACCCGGCCCGGGCGGTCATCGACCACGCCGCCATCCGTGCGAACGTCGAGCGGCTGCGCGCCGCCGCCGGGCACGCGGAGGTCATGGCGGTGGTCAAGGCCGACGCCTACGGCCACGGCGGCGTCCCGGTGGCCCGCACCGCCCTCGCCGCCGGCGCCTCGTGGCTCGGGGTCGCCCAGCTCGGCGAGGCCCTCGCCCTGCGCGCGGCGGGGATCGACGCCCCGCTCCTCACCTGGCTCTACGCCCCCGGGGCGCCGCTGGCCGACGCCGTTGCCGCCGGTGTCGACGTCTCGGCCTCCGCGCCGTGGGCGCTCGACGCCTTGGCCACCGCGGCCCGCACCGCGGGACGGCCCGCCCGCGTCCACCTCAAGGTCGACACCGGGATGGCCCGGGGCGGTGCCCGCCCCGAGGCGTGGGAGGAGCTCGTCGCCCATGCCGCCCGCCTCGCCGCCGACGGCACGGTGGACGTCGTGGGCGTCTGGTCCCACCTGGCCCGGGGGGACGAGCCGGACCAGCCGACCACGGACCGGCAGGTGGAGGTGTTCACCGCGGCCGTCGGCGTCGCGGAGCGCGCCGGGCTGCGTCCCGCGCTGCGGCACCTCGCGGCGTCCTCCGGCACGCTGCTCCACCCGAGCACCCACTTCGACCTCGTCCGGCCCGGCATCGCCGTCTACGGGCACAGCCCCGCCCCGGAGGTGGCCGACGCCGTCACGCTCGGGCTGCACGCGGCGATGCGGCTGGAGGCCGAGGTCGTCCTCACCAAGGACGTCCCGGCAGCCACCCCCGTCGGCTACGGCCACACCTTCACCACCCCGGAGCCCGGGCGGCTGGCGCTGCTGCCCCTCGGGTACGCCGACGGCATCCCCCGGCACGTGAGCAACGCGGCACCGGTGCGCCTCGGCCCGTACCGCACCCGCGTGGCCGGCCGGGTGAGCATGGACCAGATCGTCGTCCTCCTGCCCGCCGGGGCGGAGGTGTCCGTCGGGGACGTCGCCGTGCTCTTCGGCGACGCCCGGGACGGCCACCCCACCGCGCAGGACTGGGCCGACGCCGCCGGGACGATCAGCTACGAGATCGTCACCCGGCTGAGCAACCGTGTCCCACGCGTCCACGTCTCCCCGGAGGACCCCCAGTGACCACCTGGCAGTTGCCCGACCCCGCCGCCACCCGCGAGCTCGGCCGGCGCCTGGCCGGCGTCCTGCGCGCCGGCGACCTCGTCGTGCTCACCGGCGACCTCGGCGCCGGCAAGACGACGCTCACCCAGGGCATCGGCGCCGGGCTCGGGGTGCGCGGGCAGGTCGCCTCACCCACCTTCATCATCGCCCGCGCCCACCCGAACCCGGGCAGCGGCCCCGACCTCGTCCATGTCGACGCCTACCGGCTGGAGTCCCTGGCCGAGGTCGACGACCTTGACCTGGACAGCTCGCTGGAGGACTCCGTCACGGTCGTCGAGTGGGGGTCGGGGCTCGTCGAGGGGCTCGCCGAGGACCGGCTCGAGGTGCGCATCGCCCGCCCGCGCGGCGGCCTGGACACCGCGGAGGAGGTGGCCGACGCGGGTATCCGCACGGTGACCGTCGCGGCCCACGGGCCCCGCTGGGAGGGCGTGGACCTGGCGGCGGTGCTCGGGACCCCCGCGGAGGAGCGGTGACCCGCCGCCTGGTCGGGCTGCTCGTCGGGGTGCTGCTCCTGGTGCCCGCCCCGCTCACGGCCGCCACCGAGGACCCCGGCCCGCAGCTCGGTGCGCCGGCCACCCCCGACGTCTCCGACGTCCCCAAGGAGGTCGCGGCCTGGTTCGCCGAGGTCGGTCCAGAGCTCGCGGCCGACGCCGACCTCACCGACGAGGAGGAGGTCGTCGTCGGGGTCCCGCGGCAGGTCGCCACCTGGGCCGAGGACTACCTCTCCGGGACCGACCTGGGCGAGCCCGCCCAACCCGTCGACCAGTGGGTCGCCCCGGTCCTCGTCCAGTCCGTGGACACCCCCGAGGCCGTCGGGGCGGTGCTCGCCGGCCTGCCGGACGGCACCGGTCCCCGGGCGCTGGACGTCATCGCCGACGAGGAGCTGGGCGCCGCCCTCTACGGGGCCACCGCGGGCACCGTCTTCGTCTACGACGCCGACGTCGAGGGCTGGTTCGCGGCCCTCGACGGGAAGGTGTGGCCGGTGACGGAGGGGGCGCGCACGCTGCTCCACGGCCCGCTGGCCGCGGAGGTCTTCCAGGAGTTCCTTGCCGTGTGGCACGGGGAGCCGGTCCCCACGCCGGCGCCACCGGCGGCCGACTCCGCCGACGGCGGGCTCTCGCCCCTCGTGCCGATCGTCGTCATCCTCCTGCTCGGTGCCGGGGCGGCGTGGTGGCTGGCGCGTCAGTACCGGCAGGCCGACTCGCGCATCGTGGCGGACGTCCACGCCGGCATCGCGCCACCCCGTGAGGACGAGGAGGCCCCGCGCCCGCCGGACGACGGCCCCGGCCGCGAGGACGGGGCGGCGTAGCGCCGGCGGTGCCCCGCCGGGCGGCCGCGGACTACCCTGGGCGGGTGCGAACCCTGTGCATCGACACCTCGGCCGGCAGCTCGGTCGCGCTCCACGACGACACCGCCGGGGTGCTCGCCCGGGCCCACAGCGCCGACCGGCGCGGGCACGCCGAGCGGCTCGCCGGGCTGGTCGCCCAGACCCTGCGGGACGCCGGGCTCACCGCCGCCGACGTCGACCGGGTGGCCGTCGGCACCGGGCCGGCGCCCTTCACCGGCCTGCGCGTGGGACTGGTGACCGCCCGTGCCTTCGGCCACGCCCGCGGCATCCCGGTCCACGGCGTGGGCAGCCTCGACGCGCTCGCCCGCCAGGTGCTCGACCTGCACCCGGAGGCCACCGTCCTGGTCCTCGGTGACGCCCGGCGCCGGGAGGTCTACTCCGCGCGGTACCGCGCCCTGGGGGACGACGACGTCCGGCTGCTCGCCGGGCCCCGGGTCGGGCCGGCCGCGCAGGTCGCCGCCGACCCGGCGGGCGCGGCGGTGGACGAGGGGGAGGTCGTCGTCGCCGGGGCCGGCGCGGTGCTGTACGCCGACGTCCTGCCGCCCACGCCCGGCACCCCCGACGAGGTCGACCCGGCCGTCCTCGCGCGGGTCGTGCGGGCGCGGCTGGCGCGGGCGCAAGCCGGTGAGGAGGTGTCGCTGGGCACCGAGCCGCTCTACCTGAGGCGACCCGACGTCCAGCCGGCCACGGCCCGCAAGCGCGCCTCGTGACCCTGCGGCCCCTGCGGGAGGAGGACCTCGACCGGGTGCTCGAGCTCGAGGCCGAGCTCTTCGGCAGCACCGCCTGGCCGCGCAGCGTCTACCTCACCGAGCTGGCGCTACCGCACCGGTACTACGTCGCCGCGGAGCAGGACGGCCTCGTCGTCGGCTACGCCGGGATCGCGCTCGCCGAGGACGCCGAGGTCATGACCATCGGGGTGGCGACCGAGCACACCGGCCGCGGGATCGGCACGCAGCTCCTCGCCGACCTGCTCGAGCGCGCCCGCGAGGCGCGGTCCCGGCGGGTCTTCCTCGAGGTACGGGCGAGCAACGAGGTCGCCCAGCGGCTCTACCGTCGCGCCGGCTTCCAGCCGGTGGGGACGCGGCCGGGCTACTACGGCGACGAGGACGCCCTCGTCATGCGCCTGACCCTGCGCCCCGGGCCGGCCGACCTCACCGCCCGGCCCTGACACGGCGAGGGCCGGGCCGCCCGGAGACGGACCCGGCCCTCGCGGTACGAACGGCGTCAGAGCACGACGGCGGCGGTGTCGAAGTCGAGGCGGCCGGCGCGCGGGTGCACCGCGCCCGGCTCGTCGGCGGGGGCGTGGCCGACGTTGAGCACGGCGAGGGTGCGCCAGCCGGACTCGGCGAAGAACTCGCGGTCGATACCCGCGGCGTCCATCCCGGTCATCGGCCCGACGGCGAGGCCTGCGGCGCGCAGCCCGACGATGAGGTAGCCGAGCTGGATGAGGCCGTTCGTCCGGGCGAAGCCCTCCCGGAACTCCGGCTGGCCCTCGAGGTCCTCCCGGGCGCCCGCGCGGTGCGGGGCGAGGTGCTCGAGGTGGACGTGGAAGGCCGGGTCGGTGGCCGCGATCAGCGTCAGCGGCGCCGCCAGCGTCTTGTCCTTGTTGCCGTCGCTCATGTGCGCGACGAGACGCCGGCGGGCCTCCCCGGACTGCACGACGGCCAGCCGCAGCGGCTGGCCGTTCATCGCCGTCGGCGCCCAGCGGATGGTCTCGTAGACCTCCCGGACGATGGCGACGTCGACGGGCTCGTCGACGAAGCGGTGGGTGGTGTGGGCGTCGTGGAAGATCTCGCGCAGGTTCAGGGTGCCCTGCAGAACGTCGGTCGTCATACCCATGACAACGCATGGACCACCTGCGGCGATCCGTGAGGTTAGCCACAGGTGTCGACGGTGGTGCGCCACTACGCTGGGAGGGTGAGCGAACCACTGGTGCTGGGCATCGAGACGAGCTGTGACGAGACCGGGCTCGCGCTGGTCCGCGGCCGCGAGCTGCTCGCCGACGTCACGGCCTCCTCGATGGACGAGCACTCCCGCTTCGGCGGCATCGTCCCGGAGGTCGCCAGCCGGGCCCACCTCGAGGCCTTCCTCCCCACGCTCGATGCCGCCCTCGACGCCGCCGGCTGCCGCCTCACCGACGTCGACGCCCTCGCCGTCACCGCCGGCCCCGGCCTCGTCGGCTCGCTCACCGTCGGCGTCGCCGCGGCCAAGGCGCTCGCGCTCGCCCTGGACCGGCCGCTGTACGGGGTGAACCACGTCATCGGGCACGTCGCCGTCGACGAGCTCGTCAACGGGCCGTTCCCCGACCACTTCATCGGCCTCGTCGTCTCCGGCGGCCACACCAGCCTGCTCGAGGTGCGGGACATCGCCACCGACGTCGTCGAGCTCGGCCAGACCCTCGACGACGCCGCGGGGGAGGCCTTCGACAAGGTCGGCCGGCTGCTCGGCCTGCCCTACCCGGGCGGCCCGCACGTGGACCGCCTCGCCCAGGAGGGAGACCGCACGGCCATCCGGTTCCCGCGCGGCCTGTCCCGCGGCAAGGACGCCGTCCGTCACCCCTACGACTTCTCCTTCTCCGGCCTGAAGACCGCCGTGGCCCGCTTCGTCGAGGGCGTGGAGGACGCCGGTGAGGAGCTCGCCGTGGCCGACGTCGCCGCCTCCTTCTCCGAGGCGGTCGCCGACGTCCTGGTGCGCAAGACGCTGGCCGCCTGCCAGTACGCCGGGTGCGACACCCTCGTCATCGGCGGCGGCTTCTCCGCCAACTCCCGGCTGCGTGAGCTGGCCGCCGAGCAGGGAGCGCGCCACGGCATCACCGTGCGCATCCCGCCGATCCGCTACTGCACCGACAACGGCGCGATGATCGCCGCGCTCGGCTCGGCCATGCTGCGCTCCGGGGTGGCGCCGTCCCCGCTGGACTTCCCGGTGGACTCCGGCATGCCGCTGACCGAGACGGTCATGCCGCCCACCGGGTGACCCGCGCCACCTGGGCCGGGTCTGCGGGCGCGGGTCGCCGCTCCCGCGGTGCGGGCCCACCGGAGCCACCCGGTCAGAGCGGGCGGCCCGCCTTCATCTCGGCCACCAGGGACGCGACGACGGCGTCGAGGTCGCCGTCGTGGCGCCGGGCCACCCGCCGCTGGCGCTGGTAGGAGGCGCCCTTGCGGATGATCGTGCGCACGCCGTCGAGCTCCTCCAGGCAGCCCAGCCGCGCGGCCACCGGCTCCAGGGTCCGCAGCAGGTCCTCCAGGGAGTCGGTGACGAGCTGCTCGTCACCGGCCGAGTTGAGGATGACGATGGCGTCCATCCCGTACCGCGCCGAGCGCCACTTGTTCTCGTGGAGGAACCACGGCTGCATCCGGGGCAGCTCGTGCCCCTCGTCGAGCATGGTGGAGAAGTGCTCGACGAGGCAGTGGGTCAGCGCGGCGAGGGCGAGCACCTCGGTGAGGTTGGAGGCGCCGTCGAAGACCCGCATCTCCAGCGTGCCGAGACGCGGCGCGGGTCGGATGTCCCAGCGGATCTCGTTGAAGTGGTCGATGACGCCGGTGTGGGTCATGTCCCGCACATAGCCCTCGAGCTGCTCCCACTCGTCGAAGACCTGGGGGAGCCCGGCGGTGGGCAGCTGCTGGAAGAGCAGCGCCCGGTTGGAGGCGTAGCCGGTGTCCCGCCCCGCCCAGAACGGGGAGGAGGCGGACAGCGACTGCAGGTGGGGGAAGTAGGAGAGCATCGCGCGCAGGATCGGCAGCACCTTGCGCCGGTCCTCGATCCCGACGTGGACGTGCACGCCGTAGATGACCATCTGGCGCCCCCACCACTGCGTGCGCTCGATGAGGGTGGCGTAGCGCTGCTTGTTCGTCACCCGCTGGTAGTCGTACCGCGCGAAGGGGTGGGTCCCCGCGCACATGAGCTCCACCCGCAACGGGTCGATGACCTCCCGCAGCTCATCGAGGGTGCGCTCCAGGTCCGCCCCGGCCTCGCGGACCGTCGTGGCCACCCCGGAGACCACCTCGATGGTGTTGAGCAGCAGCTCGGCGTGGACGTGAGGGTGGGACTGCGCCCCCGGCGGACGGACGGCCTCGAGCACCGTCGGGGCGACCTGGCGTAGGTCACCGGAGTCGGCGTCGACGAGCGCGAGCTCCCACTCGATGCCGATCGTCGACCGCGCCGAGGGCGCGAAGGCGATCTCCATGGCACCCATGATGCCGCCCGCACGGCGGCCTGACGACGCTCAGACCGGCTCGACGACGATGACGCGCTGCCGTCCCGCGACCCGGGTGAGGACGATCGTCGCACTCTGCGGCCCGGTGAGGGACAGCTGGCGGCGCAGCTGGCCCGGCTCCACCGCGGTGCCCCGCTTCTTGATCGTCAGCGTGCCGACCTGCCGGTCCCGCAGGTAGGTGCGCAGCGGCTTGAGCGAGAACGGGAAGGAGTCGACCACCCGGTAGGCGGTGAGGAACGGGCTGCGCACGAGCCGCGGGCCGGTGAGGTAGGCGATCGACTCGGCGACCAGGCCGGCGTCCACCTGCTCCCCGGCCTGGGCGACAAGACCCGCCCGGATGACCGCGCCGTCCGGCTCGTAGAGGTAGTGGTCCAGCGGCCGGACCTCCCCGCGGCGCACGGACGCGTCGGCCGCCGTCACCTCCGGGTCGTGCAGCCGGTGCGGCTCGTCGTCGGCGGTGAGGACGAGGGCGCTGCGGCCCGGCCCCTCCGGCGCGAGGTCGCCGAACCACAGGCCGGCCTCCACGACGTCCCCGCCCACACTCACCCACTGGGCGTGCGCGTCGGCCGGGAGCAGGGAGTGCGGGATCCCCGGGGCGACCTTGAGCCCGAGCTCGGGCACCTGCTCCCGCAGTGCGAGCACCTCGTCCAGGGTGGGGGAGTAGGCCCGCGGGTCGAAGACCCGGCGCCCGCCCCGGGTACGCCGCGCCGGGTCGGCGAAGACGGCGTCCACCCCCGCGGAACGCAGGTCCAGCGCGAGGGCGTCGCCGTGCCGGACGGTGACCTCGGGGAAATGGCGCAGGTTGACGGTGGCGACCGCCGCCGTGAGCTCGTCCCGCTCGACGGCGAGCACGTGCAGGCCGAGCGCACCGAGGGCCATCGCGTCCCCGCCGATGCCGCAGCCGAGGTCGGCCACGAGGGTGGCGCCCGCCCGGGCGTAGCGCGCCGCGTGATGGGCCCCGACGGCGAGCCGGGTCGCCTGCTCCAGGCCCGCAGGGGTGAAGAGCATCCCGTCGGCGAACTCGCCGAACTTGCCCCGGGCCCGGGCACGGAGCCGCGACTGCGTCATCGCGGCGGCGACGAGGTCGGGGTCGACCCCGCGCTCGCGCAACCCCGTGGCGAGCCGCAGGGCGGTGTCCTCGTCGTAGGGCGGGAGCTGGCCGAGCAGGGCCCAGCCCTCGGGGGAGAGCAGCTTGCTCAGTGCGCCGGCGTCCACCCGTCGATAGTAGGCGCCGGAGGCGGTGGCGCGGGTACCGCCACCCGTTGGCACTCGCCTTGACCGAGTGCTAATCGCGGGCATAGATTGATGCTGCTGCGGCCGACCGGCCGCACGTGCACCCGATCCGGGGCCGGCTCCCGCGACGGCGGTCTCGTCGGTGACGGTGCGACCTGACCTTGTTCCGTAACTACCTCATGCGAAGGGGAGGTCCGCAGTGTCGGTCTCCATCAAGCCCCTCGAGGACCGCGTCGTCGTGCAGACCCTCGAGGCCGAGCAGACCACGGCGTCTGGTCTCGTCATTCCGGACACCGCCCAGGAGAAGCCCCAGGAGGGCTCCGTTGTCGCCGTCGGCCCCGGCCGCGTCGACGACAACGGCAACCGCGTCCCGCTGGACGTCAAGGTGGGCGACGTCGTCATCTACAGCAAGTACGGCGGCACCGAGGTGAAGTACGGCGGCGAGGAGTACCTCATCCTCTC
>NZ_CALGNQ010000087.1 GCF_937958535.1 uncultured Georgenia sp.
GCCCGGCAGAACTGGAGGAAGCTGCGGTACCCGAGCGCCTTCTCGCTGAACGCCGGCTGGTGCTTGCGCATCCGGTTCTTCAACCCGGAGAGCGGGACCGCGCCACCGGACTCGGCGATGACCGCGGCAAGCAGCGCGAACGACTCCGCACGTCCACCCCGCTCGGCCAGCGACACCTCCGGGTCGCCCGTTGCCGGGCCGGGGGAGAGCTCGACGAGCCCGCGCTCGGCCAGGTGGCGCAGCACCTCCCCGAAGGACCGGAACCCGTAGTCCGACTCGCTGAAGGTGGGGTCCTTGCGCAGCAGCGCCCGCTTGAGCACCGAGGCGGTCACCGCGTCCGACGTCGTCGCCAGGCCCGCCAGGGTCTGGACCACCGGCACGGCGAGCGACCCGGGGTCGGACTCGGCGGCCGGCTCCTGATCCTGATCCTGCTCCTGCTCGGGCGCGGGCCGCTCTGTGGGCGGGGCGGGCGTCCGGTCGGCGGTGGTGCTCTCCGGCCGCGAGCCGCCACCGCGCCGTCGTCGTGCCGGCGGCTCACCCGCCTCCACCCCCTCCAGCCGCTCGTAGAAGAGGAACTCGTCGCACGCCGGCGGCAGCAGTCGCGAGGTGGAGTTCTCCACCCCGACGCCGATCACGCGCTTGTTGAGCTCGCGCAGCTTGTGGACGAGCGGGGAGAAGTCACTGTCGCCGGTGCAGACGACGAAGGTGGAGATGTACTCCCGCTCGAAGGCCATCTCGACCGCGTCGACCGCCATCTTGATGTCGGCCGCGTTCTTCCGCGACGCCCCCATGTGCTGCGGCATCTCGATGAGCTCGACCTGGTGCCGGGTCAGCGCGCGACGGTCCTCGTCGAAGAAGGACCAGTCCGCGTACGCCCGGCGCACGACCGCGCGGCCCCGCAGCGCGAGCGTATCGGCGATGGGTCCGAAGTCGAAGGCGATCCCCAGGTCACGGGCTCCGAGCGCGAGGTTCTCGTAGTCGAGGAAGACGGCGATGCGTTCTTCGGTGTCCATCCCGCCACCTTACGGGGGCGCATCGCCGATCCGGGCGGTGGGCGGCGGTAGCCTGACCCCCGGAGGAAGGGGAGCCATGTCGAACGACACGCCGCACCCGGCCCAGCGGCCGGCGCAGCCCACCGGGGACGCACCGCGCCCCCGCCCCACACCGCGCCCACCCGGCCCCGGCCCGCAGGCCGCGCCCCGGCCGGTGCCCGAGCTCGCCGAGCTGGAGACGCTCGCCCAGCGTCCGCTGTCGGAGCACGTGGCAGTCCTCGACGCCGTCCACCGCGCGCTGGCCGCCCAGCTGTCCAGCGCCGACTCCTGATGGCACGGCTCGTCCGGGTCGACGCCGAGCTCGTGCGCCGCGGCCTGGCCCGCTCCCGTCAGCACGCCGCCGAGCTCATCTCCGCCGGCCACGTGCTCCTCGACGGCACGGCGGTGACCAAGCCCGCCCGACAGGTCGACCCCGCCCAGGCGCTGCGGGTCGTCGCCCCCGCCGAGGAGGAGTACGTCTCGCGCGGCGCGCACAAGCTCGCCGGCGCCCTCGACGCGCTCGGCCCCCAGGCCCCTCCCGTCGCCGGCCGCCGCGCCCTCGACGCCGGTGCGTCCACCGGCGGCTTCACCGACGTGCTGCTGCGCCGCGGGGCTGCGCACGTCGTCGCCGTCGACGTCGGCTACGGGCAGCTGGCCTGGTCCCTGCAGCAGGACCCCCGCGTTACGGTGCTCGACCGGACCAACGTCCGCACCCTCGACCCGGCGGCCGTCGCGCCGCCGCCCGAGCTCGTCGTAGCGGACCTGTCCTTCATCTCCCTCACCCTCGTCCTGCCCGCGCTGGCCGCCGCGGCCGCCCCCGACGCCGACTTCCTCCTCATGGTCAAGCCCCAGTTCGAGGTGGGCCGGGAGGGGGTGGGCAAGGGCGGCGTCGTGCGCGACCCCGCGCGCCACGCCCAGGCCGTGCGCACGGTCGCGGACACCGCGGCAGGGCTCGGCCTCCACACCTTCGCCGTGGTGCCCAGCCCCCTGCCCGGTCCCAGCGGGAACGTCGAGTACTTCATAGGCTTGCGGCGTGACCTCGACCGTGCCCACCCACCCGAGGAGCTCGACGCGGTGATTGCCGACGCCATCGACCGACGACCGGCGGTCGGCCCGTGAGCCGCCGCGTCCTCATCGTGCGGCACGAGTGGCGGCCCCAGGCCGTGACCGCCGCCGACGACGCCGAGAGCCGGCTGCGCGCGCTGGGCATCGAGCCCGTCCACGAGCTCGGTGACCGCCCCGGCGAGGACCCCGAGCTCGTCCTCGTGCTCGGAGGCGACGGCACGCTGCTGCGCGCCGCCGAGCTCGTCCGCGGCCGCGACATCCCCCTCATCGGTGTCAACCTCGGCCACGTCGGCTTCCTCGCCGAGGCCGACCCCGACGGCCTGGACGACGTCGTCCAGCGGATCGCCGACCGCGCCTACACCGTCGAGGAGCGCATGACCATCGACGTCGAGGTGCAGACCCCCGCGGGGGAGTGCCACGAGGGCTGGGCGGTCAACGAGGCCACCATCGAGAAGGTCGACCGCTCCGGCGTCATCGAGCTCGGGCTCGGCGTCGACGGCCGGGGCCTGTCCACCTTCGGCTGCGACGGCATCGTCATCGCCACGCCCACCGGCTCCACCGCCTACGCCTTCTCCGGCGGCGGGCCGATCGTGTGGCCCGACGTCGAGGCCCTGCTCGTCGTCCCGATCGCCGCGCACGCGCTGTTCTCCCGGCCCATCGTCACCAGCCCGGACTCCGTGCTCGCCGTCGAGGTCCTCGACCGCAACCTCTCCGGCGGCGACGTGTGGTGCGACGGGCGGCGCCAGCTCCCCGCACCCATCGGCTCGCACATCGACGTGCGCCGCGGGCGTGAGCCGGTCCGTCTCGCCCGGCTGGAGCAGACCCCGTTCTCCGGCCGGCTCGTGGCGAAGTTCAACCTTCCGGTCACCGGGTGGAGAGGAGGAAGGAAGGACCCGTGATCGAGGAGATCCGCATCGAGAACCTCGGTGTCATCGTCTCGGCCTCCCTCGAGCTGGGCGCCGGGTTCACGGTGATCACCGGGGAGACCGGCGCGGGCAAGACCATGGTGCTCACCGGACTGGACCTGCTCCTCGGCGGCCGCGGGGACACCGGCATGGTCCGCACCGGGGCCGACCGCGCCGTCGTCGAGGGCACCTTCGTCGTCTCCGACGACGTCGCCGCCCGGGTCGAGGACGCCGGCGGCTCGCTCGACGACGACGCCCTCATCCTCGCCCGCACCCTGCCCGCGCAGGGCCGCTCCCGGTCCTTCGCCGGGGGCCGCAGCGTGCCCCAGGCCTTCCTCGCCGACCTCGCCGCCGACCTCGTCACCGTCCACGGACAGTCCGACCAGCTGCGGCTGCGCGCCCCGGCACGGCAGCGCGAGCTCCTCGACCGCTTCGCCGACACCGGCCCCCTGCTCGCCGAGTACCGCGAGACGTGGCGCCGGCTCACCGACGCCCGCGCCCGGCTGGAGGAGTGGCAGGCCCGCGCCGACGAGCGTGCCGGTGAGGCCGCCCGGCTGCGCGCCGGGCTGGAGCTGCTGGAGAGCCTCGACCCCCAGCCCGGGGAGGACGACGCCCTGCGCGCCGAGGCCGAGCGCCTCGGCAACGTCGAGGAGTTGCGCGAGGCCGCCGGGCGTGCCCACGCCGCACTCGCCGGGGCGGGGGAGGGCGCCGAGCTGGACGCCACCGTGCTCGTCGACGAGGCGCGCCGTGCCCTGGAGGTGGGCGACCCCGAGCTGGCCGGCCTGGCCGAGCGGCTCGGGGAGGTCTCCTACCTGCTCTCCGACGTCGGCACCGAGCTGGGGACCTTCCTCGCCTCCCTCGAGGCCGACCCCGAGCGCCTGCAGACCGTCCACGAGCGCCGCGCCGCACTGCGTGACGCGTCCCTGCGGCTGGGCGTGGAGAGTCCCGACGCACTGTCCGAGTGGTCCGCCGCGGCGGCCGCCCGGCTCGCGGAGATCGACGGCCCGCAGGACGGCGGCGCCGCACTGCGCGAGGAGATCGCTGGGCTCACCGCCACCCTGGCGGAGCAGGCGGGCCGACTCAGCGCCGCCCGGCGCGCGGCCGCGGAGCGGCTCAGCGCCGCCGTCGACGCCGAGCTCGCCGGCCTGGCCATGCCCGGGGCGCACCTGGAGGTCGCCCTCGAGCCGCTGCCCGAGCCCGGGCCGTGGGGGGCGGAGGCGGTGGCCCTGCTGCTGCAGCCGCGGCCCGACTCCCCGCCCCGCCCGCTCGGCGACGGCGCCTCGGGCGGTGAGCTCTCCCGCGTCATGCTCGCCCTCGAGGTCGCGGTCGCCGACCCGGGGCGCACCCCGGCCGACCACCGGCCGACGTTCGTCTTCGACGAGGTCGACGCCGGGGTCGGGGGCCGCGCGGCGATCGAGGTCGGTCGCCGCCTGGCGGGGCTCGCCCGGGTGGCGCAGGTGATCGTCGTCACCCACCTGCCCCAGGTCGCCGCATTCGCCGACACCCACCTCCTCGTGAGCAAGTCCACCGGTGCGACGACGATCACCGACGTCCGCCGCATCACCGGGGAGGAGCGGGAGCGCGAGCTGGCCCGCATGCTGTCCGGCCAGGAGGACTCCGACGTGGCCCGGCGCCACGCGGCGGAGCTCCTCGACCGGGCCGTCATGGCACGATGACAGGCGTGAGAGCCCCCTTCCGCCGTCGCACACCCCCCGAGACCGGGCCCGGCGTCACCGGCCCGGTGCGGGTGGACGCTCGCACGAAGAACCTCACCAAGCGGCTGCGCCCGGGCGACATCGCCGTCATCGACCACGTCGACCTCGACCGGGTCTCGGCCGAGGCCCTCGTCGCCTGCCGTCCCGCCGCCGTCCTCAACGCCGCGCCCTCCACCTCCGGCCGCTACCCGAACCTGGGCCCGGAGATCCTCGTCGCCGAGGGCATCCCGCTCGTCGACGACCTCGGCGGCGCCGTCATGTCGCTGCGCGAGGGCCGCACCGTGCGCGTCGACGGCGGGGCGGTGTACTCCGGGGACGTGCTCGTCGCCGAGGGCACTGTCCAGACCCCGCAGAGCGTCGCCGAGGCGATGGCCGAGGCCCGCGAGGGCCTGTCGGTCCAGCTCGAGGCCTTCGCCGGCAACACGATGGACTACCTCAACCGCGAGCGCGAGCTCCTCCTGGACGGCGTCGGCGTGCCCGACGTGCGCACGAAGCTCGAGGGCCGCCACGTCCTCATCGTCGTGCGCGGCTACCACTACAAGGAGGACCTGGCGATGCTCCGGTCCTACGTGCGCGAGTACCGGCCCGTCCTCATCGGGGTCGACGGCGGCGCCGACGCCATCCTCGAGGCCGGCCTCAAGCCGGACATGATCGTCGGCGACATGGACTCCGTGTCCGACACCGCGCTGCAGAGCGGCGCCGAGATCGTCGTGCACGCCTACCGCGACGGCCGCGCCCCGGGGCTGGCCCGCGTCGAGCAGCTCGGCGTCGACCACGTCGTCTTCCCGGCCACCGGCACCAGCGAGGACGTCGCCATGCTCCTCGCCGACGACAAGGGCGCCGAGCTCATCGTCGCCGTCGGCACCCACGACACGCTCGTGGAGTTCCTCGACAAGGGCCGGGCCGGGATGGCCTCGACCTTCCTCACCCGGCTGCGGGTGGGCTCCAAGCTCGTCGACGCCAAGGGCGTCT
>NZ_CALGNQ010000088.1 GCF_937958535.1 uncultured Georgenia sp.
ACGCCCGCAAGCTGCAGGAGGTGCTCGGCGGCCAGTACGGCGAGATCACCGTCGCGATGCAGTACTCCTTCCAGGCCTGGAACATGCACATCCCGGGCAAGTACCGCGACCTCGTCTTCGGTATCGCCGCCGAGGAGTTCGGACACGTGGAGATGCTCGCCGTCATGATCGCCCAGCTGCTCGAGGACGCCCCGGTGGGGATCGCTCGGCAGGCCGTCCAGGACGACCACACCGTGGCCGCCGTCGTCGGTGGCATGGACGTGCAGCACGCCATCGTGGCGGGTGCGGGCGCCCGGCCGGTGGACTCCCGCGGCAACCCGTGGAGCGGGGCGTACATCACCGCCAGCGGCAACCTGCTCGCGGACTTCATGTCCAACGCCAACGCCGAGATGCAGGGTCGGGTCCAGGTCGCCCGGCTCTACCACATGACCGACGACCCGGGGATCCGTGACATGCTCGCCTTCCTCCTGGCTCGCGACACGATGCACCAGAACCAGTGGCTCAAGGCCATCGAGGAGCTCAAGGCCGACGGGCTGGAGGAGCTGCCCACACCGAGCAACTTCCCCAAGAAGAAGGAGCACACCGAGGTCGCCTACCAGTACCAGAACTTCTCCGACGGCGAGCACGCCGGCGAGGGCTCGTGGGCCGGCGGGCCGTCGGTCGACGGACACGGCGAGCACACCTACCACGACGGTCCGACGACCTCGGCACCGATGCCACCGCCCACCCGTCCCGACGCCCGGATGTACGGGACCACCGACCTGCCGAACCGGGTGGAGAAGATCGCCGGAACCGTCCAGGACAAGCTCAAGCGGGAGTAGCCGTGCCGGTCAGGGAGGTCGCGCCGGGGGTCCACCTCGTCTCCCGTGCCCACGTCAACTGCTACCTCCTCGAGGACGAGGACGGCCTGACGCTGGTGGACGCCGGGCTGCCGGCGATGTGGTACCAGCTCGGCGAGGCGGTACGAGGTCTCGGGCTGCGCCCGCGCGACCTGCGCGGCCTCGTGCTCACCCACGCGCACTTCGACCACGTCGGGCTGGCCCGCCGGCTCCAGCAGCGACTGGGCCTCCCCGTCTGGGCACACCCCGCGGACCACCACCTCGCGGCGCACCCGTACCGCTACGCCCACGAGAACCCGCGCGCCACCTACCCGGTGCGGCACCCGGCCGGCGTGCCGGTCCTGCTCCGGGTGGCGGCGGCCGGGGCGCTGTGGGTACGGGGCGTCCACGGGGTCCGGGCGCTGGAGCCCGGGACGACGCTGCCGCTGCCCGGGCGGCCTCGGGTGCTCGCGACCCCCGGACACACCTACGGGCACGTCGTCCTCCACCTGGCGGACCGCGACACCGTCATCAGCGGGGACGCCCTCGTCACGCTCGACCCGTACACCGCCCGGACCGGTCCCCGGATCGTCGCCGGAGCGGCGACCGCCGACTCCGCCCTCAACCTGCGCACGCTCGACGTCATCGCCGGGACTGGTGCCGGGACGGTGCTGCCGGGACACGGTGCGCCGTGGCGGGAGGGCGCGGAGGCCGCCGTCAGCCAGGCCCGGGCGGCAGGCCCGGCATAGGCCCGGTGCACGGTCCAGGCCGAGGCGGCCGCCCGGCTCATGTACGACGGCGGTGACGTCGCGGAGCTGCTCCTCACCGTCCTGCTGCTCGCCGGCTGGTACCGGCGGCACACCCCGCCGGGTGCACGGGACGGCTGCGCGGGGCCGGTAGCATGGCCCGCGGCCTGCCCATCCTTTAACGACCCGTCCCGTGAGGCGGGGAAGGAGACCGCCATGTCCGACGGCCCTGCCGTGCCCGAGAGCGCCCACCCACCTGCCGTCACCGTCCTCGGCCCCGCGGAGATCGACCGGGCGCTGACCCGCATCTCCCACGAGATCCTCGAGCGCACCGACCCCGACGAGGCCCTCGTCCTGCTCGGCATCCCCACCCGGGGGGCCCCGCTCGCCCGCCGGCTGCACGAGCGGGTCCGTGCCGCCGGCGGCACTGCCGCGCTCGGCACCCTCGACGTGACGATGTACCGGGACGACCTGCGCACCCAGCCCACCCGCACGCTCATGCGGACCGAGGTGCCGCCCGGCGGGGTCGACGGCGCGACCGTCGTCCTCGTCGACGACGTCCTGTTCTCGGGCCGCACCATCCGCGCCGCCCTCGACGCGCTCAACGACATCGGCCGGCCCGCGCGGGTCCAGCTCGCCGTGCTCGTCGACCGCGGCCACCGCGAGCTGCCCATCCGCGCCGACTACGTCGGCAAGAACCTGCCGACCTCCCGCCAGGAGCGGGTGCGGGTGAGCCTCGCCGAGGTCGACGGGCAGGACGCCGTCACCATCGTCAAGCCGGCCGGGGGAGGGGCACGATGAGGCACCTGCTCTCCACCGCCGACCTCGACCGGGACGCCGCGGTCGCCCTCCTCGACACCGCCGAGGAGATGGCCCAGACGCAGTCCCGCGAGATCCGCAAGCTGCCCACACTGCGCGGACGCACCGTGGTCAACCTGTTCTTCGAGGACTCCACCCGCACCCGCATCTCCTTCGAGGCTGCCGCCAAGCGGCTCTCGGCCGACGTCATCAACTTCGCCGCCAAGGG
>NZ_CALGNQ010000089.1 GCF_937958535.1 uncultured Georgenia sp.
TGATCGTAGCGCGTGGTCCAGTACGCCTTCTCGGCCTCGGCTGGGGAGCGCTGACCCAGCTCGCCGTGAACGCGTCGGTGGTTATACCAATCGACGTACTCCGCGACGGCGATCTCTACGTCGTTGATCGACTGCCAGCCGCGGCCACGTTTGAGCGGATTGTGGATCAATTCGCCCTTGAACAATGAGTTGAATGCCTCGGCCATCGCGTTATCGTAAGAATCACCCCTCGATCCCACCGAAGCGACCGCCTCGGCCTCAGCGAGCCGCTCGGTATAGCGCACGGCGCGATATTGAACTCCGCGGTCGGAATGATGGACCAGACCCGTGACGTCTTGACCGGCCCGCTTTCTAGACCAGATTCCCATCTCAAGGGCGTCGAGCGCGAGACTGGTGTGCAGCGAGGTGGATACTTGCCAGCCGACAATTCTGCGGGAGAACACATCGAGCACGAATGCGGCATACACCCAGCCGGCGAATGTGCGGATATAGGTGATGTCGGCGACCCACAGGCAGTTCGGCGCCGTTGCGGCGAAGCTGCGGCACGATGTCCCTCTACGCCCACGTGCCCGGCCGCGCCGAGCTCATCGACCTCATGGTCGACGCCGCCTTCGCCGAGGTCCGCTACGAGGCCGGCGCGCTCGACCCGGCCGACTGGCGCGCCGCGCTCGAGACGGTCGCCCGGCGCAACTGGGAGCTCTTCGACCGCCACCGGTGGCTGCTCGACGTCGACACCACCCGCCCGCCGCTCGGGCCGGGCACCATCGGCAAGTACGACGCCGAGCTCGGCGCGCTCGTCGGCATCGGCCTCGACGACGTCGAGATGGACCAGATCCTCACCCTGGTGCTCGAGCACGTCCGTTCGACGGCGCGCCAGGCGCTCGCCGCGGATGCCGAGCGGTCCACGGACGGCGAGTGGTGGACGGTGGCCGGACCGGTGCTCGCCGGTCTCCTGGACGCCGCGCGCTACCCGCTCGCGGCGCGGGTGGGCGAGGCCGCCGGCAGCACCTACGACGCCCCCGCCGACCCGCACCGGGCCTACGCCTTCGGACTGCGCACCATCCTCGACGGGGTCGCGGCGCTCGTCGCGCAGCGGTCGGCCCGGCGATGAGCAGCGACGCCGGAACCCGAGCGGTGCGCGAGTCGCTCGCCGCCCACGGGTTGGCGGCCACGACCGTGCGGCCGCTCGGCTCGGGGCTGGACCACACCGCCTACGAGGTCGACGGCGAGCTCGTCGTCCGGTTCGTCTCCGACCCGCACGACCCGGCGGACGTGGCACGCGAGGCGCGGCTGCTCACCGTCGTCGCCGATGTCGTCCCGCTCCCGATGCCGGTCCCGCTGGTCGCCGACCCGGGCCGCAGCTGTCTCATCTACCGCAAGCTCCCCGGTCTCGCGGTGCTCGACCTCGGCGATGTCGGCCCGCACGCCCGCCGGCTCGGCGCCGAGCTGGGTCGCTTCATGGCGGCGCTGCACACCCTCCCGGCCGGCGACCTCGCGGGCGTCGTCCCCCTCGACGACACGCCGCTCGCGGCCTGGTCGGCCGAGGCGCGCCGACTGTTCGACGACGTCCGCTCCTGGGTGCCGCCGGAGCACCGACCCGCCGTCGCCGACTTCCTCGCCGGCGCCCCGCCGCCCGCCCCGCGCCGACACGTGCTCGCGCACAACGACCTCGGGACCGAGCACATCATCGTCGACCCCACCGACCTCCGTATCACCGGGATCATCGACTGGGGCGACGCCGCGGTCACCGACCCGGCGCGCGACCTCGGCCTCGTCCTGCGCGACCTCGGGCCCGACGCACTGGAGGCGGCGCTGCGCACCTATGACGCGCCCGCCGACGCCGGGCTCGTCGAGCGGGCCCGCTTCTACGCCCGCTGCGGCGCCCTGGAGGACCTGGCCTACGGCCTGGAGACGGGGCGCGACGCCTACGCCACCAAGACGCTCCGGTCGCTGGGCTGTCTCTTTCCCGCGCGCCGCCCGCACTGAGGGCCGCCGGCACTGAGCGAGCACGCGGCGGCTCACCGCGCCCCTCGCCCGCGTGGCCGGCACCGGACGCGGCGGCACCGGCCACGCGGCCGAGCAGCCACAACCCTCAGCCTGCGCCGTGCGTCCCGCCGCGGGCCGCGGGTGCGGCGGGCGCCAGCACGTCGAGCGCGTCGGCGAGCACCCGCGCGAAGGGCGCGCGCGGCACCGGCAGGCGCGACCAGTGCCGGAGCGCCGAGAGGAACGCCCCGGCGAGCGCCGTCCCGAGGACGTCGGCGGTGAGGTCGTCCACCCCGCGGCGTCCCAGGTGCTGGGCGATGATCCTCCCCGCTCGGCTCTGCCGCCGCGCAGCCGACTCCTCGAGCTCCTCCACCACCCCCATCGGCTCGGCGTTGGCGAAGGCGAGGACCACGCTACCCGGCTCGAGCTCCGCGGCGACCGCGTGGAGCGCCGCCCGTGGGTCGGCCACGGCGGCGTCGCGGCCGGTGCCGCCGGCGGGCATGTCCCTCAGGTGGTCCTCCAGCCGCGTCAGGGCGTCGTCGACCGAGGTCCACAGCAGGTCGCTCTTCGCGGGGACGTAGTTGAAGAACGTGGCGCGACTCACCCCCGCCCGCCGGGTGATGTCGGCCACCGACGTCGCCGCGTAACCCTGCTCGAGGAAGAGCTCACAGGCGGCTTCCTCCAGCATCGCGCGGGATGCGGCCCGCGGCCGTCCCACACGTCTCGGCTCACCCATACCGGCGATCGTACGTCTATTGTTGGACGCGGACTAACAATTCGAGGAACGGTGCATCCCATGGTCGAGCCCCGGCTCATCCCACTCCCCCGTCGGCGCGGCGCGCGGCTCGCCACCGCTGCCGTGGCCCTGTCGCTCACCCTCGCGGCCTGCAGCAGCGGGGACGGTGAGGACGCCGCCACCGGCGAGCCGGTCGAGGGCGGCACGCTGGTCTACGCGACCGGCGACGCCGAGCCCACGTGCCTGGACCCGCACGTGGGCGGCAACTACCCCCAGGCGCTGGTCAGCACCCAGTTCCTCGAGCCGCTCGTCGGCCGCGACGCCGACGGGCAGATCCAGCCCTGGCTCGCCACCGACTGGCAGGTCAGCGAGGACGGGCTCACCTGGGATCTCACCCTCGCCGCAGGCGTGACCTTCACCGACGGCACGCCCTTCGACGCCGAGGCGGTCAAGGTCAACATCGAGCACCTGCAGGACCCCGACACCGCGTCGTCGACCGGGTGGCTCGCGGTGCAGAAGATCGCCGAGGTGGAGCCGGTGGACGACACCCACGTGCGCTTCCACCTGAGCGAGCCGGACTCCGCGCTGCTCGAGTCGCTGAGCATGCAGTGGACCGCCATCCAGTCCCCCGCCGGCATCGCGCGGGGCATGGAGGAGAACTGCGCGGCGCCGATCGGGACCGGGCCGTTCGTCGTCACCGAGTGGGTGCCTCAGCAGCATGTCCTCCTCGAACGCAACGAGGACTACGCCACCCCGGGCCCCCAGGCGCAGAACGACGGGCCCTCGTACATCGAACGCATCGAGTGGCGCTTCATCCCCGACCCGGCGACCCGCTGGGCGGCGCTGCAGTCCGGAGAGGTCCACGTCATCGACAACCCCGAACCCGAGGCGATCGTGGCCGCGGAGGCGGGGGACGAGGTCACCCACATCGACGCCCCACGCCCCGGGTCGGTCAACCGGATCGAGCTCAACTCCGCCCAGCCCCCGTTCGACGACATCCGGGTGCGTCAGGCGTTCATCTGGTCCGCCGACGTCGACCCCGGCATCGAGACGCTCTACCAGGGGGTCGCCACCCGCTCCCACTCCCCCCTCTCCAGCGTCGAGCCGTTCGCCTACAGCGACCCCTCGCTGTTCGTCACCGACCTCGACGCGGCCGCCGGGCTGCTCGACGAGGCCGGCTGGGACGAGGTCGACGACGAGGGCTACCGGGTACGCGACGGCGAGCGCCTCACCGTGCGCTTCCCGGTGAGCACCAACCAGTCCGTGGCGGCCGAGCAGGCCCTCTTCGAGCAGATCCAGGCCAACACCAAGCGGGTGGGCTTCGAGGTGGTCCTCACCCCGCTCGACCTCTCGGCCTGGTACGGCGCGCTGGCCGCCCCCGAGGACGGCGGGGAGAACGAGTACGAGGCGGTCAGCGCCCCGTACACCAAGGTGGGCCCGGACGTCCTGCGCATCCTCTACCACTCGGCGAGCACCGAGCCCGCGCCGAGCGGCTACTTCGCCAACCTCGCCCAGGTGACCGACCCGGAGCTGGACGCCCTGCTGGAGGAGGCCGCGCGGATCACCGACCCCGAACGGCGCGCCGAGCTGTACACCGAGGTGCAGCGCCGGGTGCTCGAGGGCTTCTACATCCTGCCGCTGTACGACCAGCAGAACCACTTCCTCACCCGCGGGGTCACCGGCGTCACGACGCTCGGCACCGTGTCCACCCCGACCTTCGTCGACGCCCGGCTCACCTCCTGAGGCAGGCCGACAACGATGTCCCTGGTGCGCTGGCTGCTCGGCCGCCTCGCGGCCGCCGCCCTCGTGGCCTGGGTGGTCGCCACCGTGGTGTTCTTCGCGCTGCGGGCGGCGGGCGGTGACCCGTCCGAGGCGATCCTCGGCGGGGCCGGCTCCCAGGCGAGCCCGGAGGCGATGGCCCGGGTGCGCGAGGAGTACTCCCTCGACGAGCCGCTCGTCGTGCAGTACCTCCTCCAGCTGCAGCGCACGGCGACCTTCCAGCTCGGAGACTCCTACGCCCGGCGCCGCCCCGTCTCCGAGCTCATCGGCGACCAGCTGGCCGGCACCCTCGTCCTGGCCGGCTGGAGCCTGCTCCTCGCCTGGCTCATCGCGCTCACCGTCGCCACCGTCGCTGTGCTCGCGCGGGGCCGGGCGGCACGGCGGGCGGTAGGCCTGCTGCGCGGCGGGGAGGTCGTCGCCTCGGTCATGCCCCACTTCTGGCTCGGCGCGGTGCTCATCGCGGTCTTCGCGGGCGGGCTGGGCTGGCTCCCGGCCACCAGCGCGGGCAGCTCACCCGCCGACCTCATGCTGCCCGCGGTCACACTCGCCGTGCCGGTGGCCGGGTTCCTCGGGCAGGTCATGCGCGACGGCCTGGAGGAGGCGCACCAGGCCCCGTTCGCGACGACGGCGCGCACCCGGGGCGCCTCGGAGCGGTCGGTGCTGTGGCGTCACTCGCTACGGCACGCCGCGCTGCCCGCGATCGCGCTCAGCGGCTGGGCCTTCGGCTCGCTGCTCTCCGGCGCCGTCGTCGTCGAGACGCTCTTCGGCCGGCCCGGGCTGGGGCGGCTGCTCGTCGACGCCACCCACGCACGGGACGTGCCGGTGGTGCTCGGCGTCGTGCTCGTCATCGCGCTGGGCTACGTCGTCGTCATGTCGGTCGCCGACGTGCTCGAACGCATCGTCGACCCGCGGCTGCGCAGCCGGGTCGAGGCGGTCCGGACGGCGCCGACAGGCGAGGTGGTCGCGTGACCGAGCCCCTGACGCGGCCCCGCGCCGCGCTGCACCGAACGCTGCGGACGCTCGGTCCGGGCGGGGTGGTGAGCACCGCCGTCGTCCTCCTCGTCCTGGTCGCGGCGCTGTGGCCGTCGCTGCTCGCCCCCGGCGACCCGACCGCCGTCGCCCCGGCCGACGCGTACCGCCCACCCGGGCCGGGTGCGGTGCTCGGGACCGACGCCTCCGGCCGGGACGTGTACACCCGGGTGGTCCACGGCGCCGGGCAGTCCCTCGGCGTGGGTGCCGCGGCGACCGGGATCGGGCTGACCCTCGGGCTCGTCCTCGGGTTCGCGGCGGCGCTCGGCCCGCGGCTGCTCGACGCCCTGCTGAGCCGGGTCATCGAGGTGCTGTTCGCGCTGCCCAGCCTGGTGCTCGCGCTGCTCCTCGTCGCCGTGCTCGGCGCCGGCGTGGGTCCGAGCGTGCTTGCGGTCGGCGTGGCGACCGCGCCCGGCTACGCCCGCATCCTGCGCGCCCGCGCGCAGTCCGTCGTGCAGAGCCCCTACGTCCTGGCGGCACGGCTCGAGGGTGTGGCGGCGCCGGTGGCGTTCGTCCGGCACGTGCTGCCGAACACCGTGTGGCCGCTCGTCGCGGTGGCCACGCTCGGCGTGGGGCAGGCGATCGTCTGGGTGTCCGCGCTGAGCTACCTGGGGCTCGGGGCGCTGCCGCCCTCGCCCGAGTGGGGCGCGATGCTCAACGCGGGTCGGCTGCACATCCAGACCTCGTGGTGGCTCACCGTGGCACCGGGCCTGGCGATCACGGTGACGGCGGCCGCGCTGACCGTGCTCGGGCGGCGGCTGAGCGCGGTGGCTCCGGCATGAGCGCGGTCCTCGACGTCGCCGGGCTCACCGTCTCCTTCCCCGGGGTCGGGCAGGTGCTGCGGGGCGTGGACCTGCGCCTGGAGCCGGGGCGCTGCCTCGCCGTCGTCGGCGAGTCCGGTGCCGGCAAGTCGGTGCTCGCGCGCAGCGTCGTCGGGCTCGCCGGGGAGGGCGGGGCCCCGGCCCGGGTGGCGGCGACCCGGTTCCGGGTGGCCGGGCGCGACGTCACGCGGGCCGACGAGCGCACCTGGCGCGGCCTGCGCGGCTCCGCCGTCGGGTTCGTGCTCCAGGACGCCCTCCAGTCGCTCGACCCGCTGCGCACCGTGGGAGCCGAGGTCGGGGAGTCGCTGCGGCTGCGGGGGGTGGGCCGGGACGAGCGCCGGCGGCGGGTGCTCAGCGCACTGGAGCAGGCCGGGCTGGAGGAGCCCGCGCTGCGCGCGGCCCAGCGCTCCGGCGAGCTGTCCGGCGGGATGCGGCAGCGGGCGCTCATCGCCTCCGCCGTCGTCGGCGAACCGGTGCTGCTCGTCGCCGACGAGCCGACGACGGCGCTCGACGCGACGGTCGCCCGTGGCGTGCTCGAGCTGCTCGGTCGGCTGCGCGACGAGGGGACCGCGGTCCTGCTGGTGAGCCACGACCTCGGTGCCGTGGCCCGGCTGGCGGACGACGTCGTCGTCCTCGACGGCGGGCAGGTGGTGGAGGCCGGACCGGCGCAGGAGGTGCTGCGTCGCCCGTCCCACGCGGTCACCCGGGCGCTGCTGGACGCCGTCCCGCGCGGGAGCCGCCGCCGTGCGGAGGGTGCGGCGCGGTCGGGTGAGGAGGTGCTGCGCGCGACCGGGCTGCACCACCGCTACCGGCTGCCCGGCGGCGGCACCGTGGACGCGCTGGCCGACGTCGACCTCGTCGTCCACCGCGGCGAGGCGCTGGGCGTCGTCGGCGAGTCCGGGAGCGGGAAGTCGACGCTGGCCCGGGTGCTCGTCGCCGCCGAACGCCCGGCGGCGGGGAAGGTGGAGCTCGGCGGGGAGCCGTGGAGCGAGCTGCCGGAGCGCCGGCGCCGACGGCGCCGCCACCTGGTCCGGCTGGTGCCACAGGACCCGCTCGGCTCCTTCGACCCGCGGTGGACCGCCGGCCGCATCCTGCGGGCGGCGCTGCAGTCCGCGGGCAGCGAGCGGCCCCCGGCCGAGCTGCTCGACCTCGTCCGGCTGCCGGCGTCGGTGCTCGGGCGCCGCCCGCGGTCGCTGTCCGGTGGGCAACGGCAGCGGCTGGCCATCGCCCGGGCCCTGGCCGCAGAGCCGGCGGTGCTCGTGCTCGACGAACCGGTCTCCGCGCTCGACGTCACCGTGCAGGCGGCGATCCTCGACCTCCTCGTCGACCTCCAGGAGCGCACCGGAACCGCGCTCGTCCTCATCTCCCACGACCTCGCGGTGGTGCGGCAGGTGTGCGAGACGGTCGTGGTGATGCAGGCGGGCCGGGTCGTGGAGCGCGGGCCGGTGGAGGAGGTGTGGCGGGAGCCGCAGGCCCCGTTCACCCGGGCGCTGCTCGAGGCGGTGGCGCCGGTGCCGTGAGGGTCGGGCACCGCGGCCGAGCACCACGCCGGCGCCGCAGCCGAGCACCACACCGGCTCCGCGGGACACCCAGCACCGGCCCAGCGCCACACCGGCACCCGACACCGCGCCGAGGCTCACGGCTCGCTCACACCACCACGTCAGCCCGTGTTCTGGAGCCCCGCTGCGATGCCGTTGACGGTGAGCAGCAGAAGACGGCGGATTTCGGCGGTCTCCTCGGGCGAGCGCTGCGGATCCTCGGTCCGCAGCGCACGCAGCGCCCGTACCTGGAGCAGCGACAGCGCGTCGACGTAGGGGTTGCGCAGCTGCACCGCGCGGCCGAGCACCCGCCGCCCCTCGAGGGGGTAGGCGTGGCCGGTGATCCGCAGCACCCACACCGTGGTGAGGTCCAGCTCGTCGAGCACGAGCTGCGCGAGGTCCTCCCGGTCGCCCAGGGCGAGGTACTGGCGGGCGATGCGCCGGTCGGTCTTCGCCAGGGACATCTCGACGTTGTCGATGAGCGTGTTGAACAGCGGCCACTCGCGGTAGGCCGTGCGGAGCAGCTCGAGGTCGCCGACGGCCTCCAGGGCGGTCCCGAGGCCGAACCAGCCGGTGAGGTTGATCCGCGCCTGGGTCCAGGCGAACACCCACGGGATGGCGCGCAGGTCCTCCAGCGACTCCACCGAGAGCCCGCGGCGGGCGGGCCGCGAGCCGAGCGGCAGCAGCCCGACCTCCTCCTGCGGCGTGACCCGGGCGAACCACGGGGCGAAGCCGTCGGCGTGGACGAGCTCGAAGAACCGGGTCCGGGAGACCTCGTCGAGCGTCGCCGCGAGGTCGGCGAAGCGCTCGGCCGCCTCGGTGTTGCGCCGCTCCGTCGACGGTGCCCACGCGAGGAGGGTGGCGGCGGCGACCTGGTCGATGTGCCGCGCGGCGATCGCCCGGTTGCCGTACCGGGCGGTGATGACCTCACCCTGCTCGGTGAGCTTGAACCGCCCGTCGACGGAGTGGGGGGGCTGGGCGAGGATGGCCCGGTTCGCCGGTCCACCGCCGCGCCCTAGCGCCCCACCCTTGCCGTGGAAGAGGGTGAGCCGGATGTCGTTGCGGCGGGCCCAGTCGGCGATCTCCTCCTGGGCGGTGTAGATCGCCAGGGTCGCGGAGACCGGGCCGACGTCCTTGGCGGAGTCGGAGTAGCCGAGCATGACCTCCAGCCGGCGGCCGGTCTGCTCCAGCCGCTGCTGCACCTGCGGCACCGCGAGCAGCTCGTCGAGGATGCGCGGGGCGGCCTTGAGGTCGTCGAAGGTCTCGAAGAGCGGGATGACGTCGAGCACCGGCGCCGCCTCCGCCGACCCGAGCGCGTGCTCGGCCAGCCGGTAGACGGCGGCGAGGTCCTCGCTGCTCGTGGTGAAGGAGACGATGTACCGCCGGCAGGCGTCCACCCCGTGGCGGCGCTGGATCGCGGCGATCGCGCGGAAGGTCTCCAGCACCTCCTCGGGGTCGACGCTCGGCTTCGGGACGGAGTCCGGGTCCTCGATCCACGCCAGGGTCTGCGCGTGCACCTTGGAGTGCTGCCGCACCTCGAGCTCGGTGAGGTGGAAGCCGAAGGACTCCACCTGCCAGATGAGGTTCTGCAGGTCGCCGTGCGCCTTGCGCAGGGCACCCGCCTGGCGCAGCGAGTCCTGGACGACGCGCAGGTCGGAGAGGAACTCCTCGGCCGAGGAGTAGGCCAGGTCGGCGTCCCGCTCGCGGGTGGCGGCGAGCCGTGCCGCGGCGACGAGCATGACCCGCCGGTGCGGCTCACGCGGCGAGCGGGCGGCCACCTGGGAGGTGATCTCGTCGGAGAGCTGGCGCTGGGCCGACCACAGCGCGAGCAGCTCGGGAGAGGGCGGGGTGGTCTCCTCGTCGACCGTCATCGCCAGCCCGATCCGGGTGGTCTCGCGCTCGAGGGCCGTGAGGACGTGCTCGGCGGCGATGGCGGCAGCCTGCCGGGTGACCTTGGCGGTGACGTTGGGGTTGCCGTCCCGGTCGGCACCGATCCAGCTGCCGAGCCGGACGAAGGGCGTGGCACGCGGGGCGGTGCGGCCGCGCTCCTCGCCCAGGAGCCAGTCGTCGGTCTGCCGGTAGACGTGCGGCAGCACCTCGAAGAGGGTCTGCTCGAAGACCGACATCGCGGTGTACACCTCGTCGACGGGCGACGGCGTCGTCTCACGCAGGTGCGCGGTGCGCCACAGCGTGTCGATCTCGGCGAGCAGGCGCCGCTCGATACGCAGCCGGCCGTTGGCACCGAGCCGTGGGTCGTCGGCCTCCGCGATGAGGTCGGAGATGCGCCGGATCGAGGCCGACACCGCGCGGCGGCGGGCCTCGGTGGGGTGGGCGGTGAGCACCGGGTGGAACTCGATCTCCCCCAGCCGGCGGGCAGCCTCCTCCGCGGAGGTCTCGGCGGCCAGCTGGGCGTAGGCGCCGGCCAGGGTGTCGGCCCGGGGCTCGGCGTCCTCCCGGGCGCGCAGGGCACGGACCCGGTGGTACTCCTCGGCGAGGTTGACCAGGTGGAAGTAGCAGGAGAAGGCACGGGCCACCTGGCGGGCGCGCTCGAGGGAGAAGGACTCGATGAGCGCCTGCGCCTCGGCGAGGCGCCCGTTGCCGTCCATGTCGTCGACGGCGTCGATGGTCAGCGCCCGCAGCCGCTCGACGTCGGCGAACAGCTCCTCCCCGCCGTACTCACGCAGCACCCGGCCGAGGAGCGCGCCGAGAGTTCGGACGTCGGCACGGAGCGCCTCAGGCATCTCGTGACGGGCGTTGCGGCGTGCTTCGTCCGGGGAGGAGGTCTGGATCATGCGCCCCAGGTTAACGAGCCACCCGGCCGGGCTGCGGTGCCCGTCCAAAGTGCGTCCGGACGGGCCGGGAACGGTGCCGCACCCGCGCAGGAACCTCACCCCCGCACCGGTCCTGCCCCGCCGGGCCGCTGTGCCGTCCACACCCCATGCGGTCGGGTCGGGCGAGTGGGGCGAATGTCACATACCGTCCGGGTACGCGCACCGACGCGCCGCACCCCACGAGGGTGACCCGCGCAGCGCGCGGCTCTCACCCGGGGAGGCACACCCTCCCGGGCGCGGGAGGCACGCGGCTCAGAGCGGCCAGACGGCACCGGGGGGCACGCGGCTCAGAGCGGCCAGACAGAGCCGGGAGGCACGCGGCTCAGAGGGTCCAGACGGCGCCGGGGCTCGCGAGGTCGATCCGGCCGGCGTACACCGCGGCGGCCTCGGCGCGCACGACGTCGGGGTCGGTCCACGGCGGCAGGTGGGTCAGCACGACCCGCCGCGCCCCGGCCCGCGTGGCCATCTCCCCGGCGCGCCGGCCGGTGAGGTGGATGCCGCGGACGGTGTCGCGGCCCTCCTCGAAGGCGGCCTCGCAGAGGAACAGGTCGGCGTCCCGTGCGGTGTCGACCAGGCCCTCGCAGGCGTCGGTGTCACCGGAGTAGGCGAGCACCACCTCTCCCGACCCGTCCTCCGCGGGGCCGGTGACCCGCACCCCGAACGCGGGGACCGGGTGCTCGACGGGGAAGGACTCGATGTGCAGCGGCCCGACGTCCACCGGCCGCCCGACCACGTGGTCGAGGAAGGAGAACGAGGCGTCCAGCGCGGCGAGGTCCTCCTCCATCGTCAGCTCGCCGACCCGCACGGCCGTCCCCACGGGTCCGAGGACCTGGACCGGCCCGAGGGCGCCCGCCGGGTGGTAGCGGCGGTAGACCTCCAGCCCGGTCATGTCGACGACGTGGTCGGCGTGGAGGTGGCTGAGGACCACGGCGTCGAGGTGAGCCGGGTCGAGGTGACGCAGCAGGGCACCGAACGCGCCGGAGCCCAGGTCGAGGATGATGCTCCAGGTCCGGGTGCCGCCCGCGCCGTCCGGGCCCTCGGCCTGGACGAGGTAGCAGGAGGCGGCGGACTCGGGGCCCGACATCGACCCGGAGCAGCCCACGACCGTCAGCCTCATGCGGTGACCTCCAGGGCCGAGTCGCTGTCCACCCGGACCACCTCGGGGCCGAGGAAGCGGCGCGCCAGCCGGGTGAAGCTCGCGGCGTCGCCGGTGGCGAGGAACCGGTGGGTGGGGTCCGGCGCGCCGGGGTCGCGCTCGAGGTCGTGGGCGACGAGCATGCGGTAGGTGTCCTTCGCCGTCTCCTCCGCGCTCGAGACCAGGGTGACCTCCTCGCCCATGACGTAGGAGATGACACCGGTGAGCAGCGGGTAGTGGGTGCAGCCCAGCACGAGGGTGTCGACGCCGGCGTCGCGCACCGGCTCGAGGTACTCGCGGGCCGCTTGGAGGACCTCGGGCCCGGAGGTGATCCCCCGCTCGACGAACTCCACGAACCGGGGGGCCGCGGCCATCGTCAGCTCCAGGTGCGGGGCGGCGGCGAAGGCGTCGCGGTAGGCGCCCGACCCGATGGTCGCCTGGGTGCCGATGACCCCGACCCGGCCGGTGCGGGTGGCCGCCACCGCCCGGCGGACGGCGGGCTGGATGACCTCGACCACGGGCACGCCGGCGCCGAGGAAGTAGCGCTCGCGGGCGTCCCGCAGCACGGCGGCGGAGGCGGAGTTGCACGCGATGACGAGCGCCTTGACGCCGGAGTGGACGAGCCGGTCCATGACGTCGAGCGCCAGCGCCCGCACCTGGGCTATCGGCTTGGGGCCGTACGGGGAGTGGGCGGTGTCCCCGATGTAGAGGATGGACTCGTGGGGCAGCTGGTCGATGATCGCGCGCGCGACCGTGAGGCCTCCGACCCCCGAGTCGAAGACACCGATCGGCGCGTTGTTCACGCTGCTCGACTGTACTGTCACGGCAGCCTGCCCGACATGGCCTCGAGCAGTGACTCCTGCCACCACGTCAGCACGGCGTAGAGGCTGGTGAGGGCGGCGTCGAGCTCGTCGACGGCGGTCTGCGGGCGGGCGCTGCCGGCGCGTTCGTACACGCGCTCGGCGTCCTCGTCCGTCTCGATCCCCAGCCGCGAGGCGAGCACGAGTCGTACGTCGGTGAGTGCGGCGAGCCAGGCCCGCTCCTCCCCCTCGCGGACGACGACGAGGCCGGAGCTCGCCTCGAGCGCACGGTGCACCACCCGCAGCTGGTCGATCTTCGTCGCGCGCAGCGAGCTCTCGGTCAGGCGGCGCAGCTCGGCGGCGAGCTCCTCGTCGTCGTGGCTGGCCGGGGGCAGCAGCCGGGCCAGGGCGGGGTCGCGCGGCGTCCGGCCACCGGCCGGGTCCCAGGAGAGCGCGGCGAGGACGGCTTCCTCGACGGACGGACGGTCGGCCGCGGCGCCGGCGCCGGCGGCGTCCTCGACGGGGGTGCCGAGGAGCTCGCAGGTGTCGGCGACGACCCGGGCGACGATGCGCAGCTCGGCCGGTTCCAGCTCGCAGGCGTAGCCGCCCGGGACGGGGATGAAGGCGCGCACGTCAGCCGTCGCCCTCGGGCGCGAGGGTGGCCCACAGGCCGTAGGAGTGCATGGCCTGGACGTGGACCTCCATCGTCTCGCGGGGCCCCTCGGCGACGACGGCGTGCCCCTCGTGGTGGACCTGGAGCATGAGCCGGCGGGCGCGCTCCTCGGAGTAGCCGAAGTACGTGCGGAACACGTAGGTGACGTAGCTCATGAGGTTGACCGGGTCGTTCCACACGATCGTGCGCCAGGGCCGCGCCGAGCGGGTCTCCGCCTCCCGGTGCTCCACCGGTGTCGTGACCGGTCGTGGTTTCGTGGCCACCATCCTCCCAGCCTATGCACTTCCCTCCGCGGTGCACGCACCCCGGCGGGACGACACAGGGCCCGGCAGGAAGGTCCTGCCGGGCTCCGCGGTGGAGGGGTGCGGCCCGGTGCCGGGCCGCGTCGGTCACCGGGTCAGACCCTGCTTCGTCCGCGTCCCACGAGCGACATGATGAGCGAGATCACCAGGATCGCCACACCGATCCAGATGAGGACCTGCGCCGCCTCCACGGCCACCCCGATGATGAGCATCACGACACCGACAATGATGAGGATCAGCCACAAGGACATGCGTGCTCCCTTCGTTCCCGACGCGGGTTGGGCGCCGGCCGTGGGGCAATCGTTGCAAGAGTTGTTCAGATCGGCACGTCGAGAGTTGTTCAGGCGACGATGTGGCGGGTCGGGATGGCCGGGTCGCCCTCGCTGAGCCGCCAGCCCTCGTAGGGCAGGGCGGCCCGGGAGGCGAGGTGACGCTCGGTCGCCGCACGCACCGCGTCGGGGCCTCGGTGCTCCTCAGCGATGACCCCGCCGCGCACGAGGGAGACCTGCAGCGGCTCGGCCCCGTGCTCCGCGAGCACGCGGGCGCCGGTCTCCTCGTCCGGGCAGCCGACGACGAGCTCCTCCTGGGCGACGCCGTCGGCGAAGACTCGGCCGGCGACCTTGAGCCCGCCGACGGTGGCCTTGGACGCCGAGGCCTTGGCGACGTCGACCATGGTGCCGTCCGGCCCCTCGCGCTCGACGAGCTTGTACACGAGCTCGGCGGTCGGGTGCCCGGAGCCGGTGACGAGCCGGGTGCCCACCCCGTAGGAGTCGACCGGGGCGGCGCCGAGGGCGGCGATGGCGTACTCGTCGAGGTCGGAGGTCACGGTGATCTTCGTCGACGTCGCGCCGAGCTCGTCGAGCTGCTGCCGCACGGTGAACGCCTGGGCGACGAGGTCGCCGGAGTCGAGCCGCACCGCGCCGAGCTCCCCGCCGTGCCGGCGGGCGGCGGCCACCGCGCGCTCCACGCCCCGCTCGACGTCGTAGGTGTCGACGAGCAGCGTCGTGCCCGGCCCCATGGCGCGCACCTGGGCGTCGAAGGCCGCCTCCTCGTCGTCGTGGACGAGGGTGAAGGAGTGGGCGGCGGTGCCGATGGTCGGGATCCCGTAGGTGCGTCCCGCCTCGAGCACGCTGGTGCCGACGAAGCCGCCGACGACGGCGGCCCGCGCGGCGGCGACGGCGGCCTCCTCGTGGGTGCGGCGCGCCCCCATCTCCAGGCAGGGCCGGCCGTGGGCGGCGGTGGTCATCCGGGAGGCGGCGGCGGCGACGGCGCTGTCGTGGTTGAGGACGGAGAGCACGACGGTCTCCAGGAGGAGCGCCTCGGCGAAGGTGCCGCGCACGGTGAGGATGGGCGAGCCGGGGAAGAAGCACTCCCCCTCGCCGTAGCCGATGACGTCACCGCTGAAGCGGTAGTCGCCGAGGTACTCCAGGGTCTCCTCGCCGACGACGCGCTGCTCGCGCAGCCACGCGATCTCGGCGGCGGAGAAGGTGAAGTCGGCGATCGCGTCGAGGACCCGCCCGGTCCCGGCGACGACGCCGTAGCGTCGGCCCCCCGGCAGCCTGCGGGCGAAGACCTCGAAGACGCTGGCCCGGTGGGCGGCACCGGACTGGAGGGACGCCTCGAGCATGGTCAGCTCGTAGCGGTCGGTGAGCAGGGCGGTGGTCGCGCGTGACATGGGCCTCAACCTAGCGATCCCCCACGAGCGGCGCAGGCACCTCCCGGTCACGGGGACCGGCCGTGTCGCGCCGCGTGGACCGGCGCGCCCCGCGGTGGCGGGCTACGTGCGACCGACGAACCAGTTGCGGATCAGCGTGATGCGCGCCTCGATCTCCTCGATGCTCGCCAGCGGCACCTCGGGGCCGCCGCAGCGCTTGCGCAGCTCGGCGTGGATCATCGCGTGCGGGGTGTTGCTGCGGCGCGACCAGGCGGCGACCAGGCCGCCCAGCTCCTTGCGCAGCGCGGCCCGGCGCTTGTGGTCGGAGATGCCGGCGTTCTCCTCGCGCTGCGCCTTCGCCGCGGCCTGCCGCTTCTGCTGCTTCACCTGCTCCGCCTGGCGGGCACGCAGCAGGGCGCGCACCTGCTCGGGCTCGAGCAGCCCGGGGATGCCGAGGTACTCCTCCTCCTCGACCGAGCCGACCTCCGCGCCGGTGCCGAACTCACCGCCGTCGAAGAGCACCCGGTCGAAGGAGGCCTGGGCGTCCAGGGCCTCGAAGCCCGGGAGCATGAGCTCGTCGCTGGCCTTCTCCTCGCGGTTGGCTGCCGCGACCAGCGCGTCCTCGGGGGTGAAGAAGTCGCCCTTCTCCTCGTTCGTCAGCACCCGGTCCAGGGCGTGGTCGCGCTCGACCTCGAGCTGGGCCGCCAGCTCGAGGAGGACGGGCACGCTGGGCAGGAACACCGAGGCCGTCTCCCCCCGGCGGCGGGCCCGGACGAACCGGCCGATGGCCTGGGCGAAGAAGAGCGGGGTGGCACTCGAGGTGGCGTACACCCCGACGGCCAGACGCGGGACGTCCACGCCCTCGGAGACCATGCGCACGGCGATCATCCAGCGCTGGTCCCCCGCGGAGAACTCGTCGATGCGCTCGGAGGCACCCTCGTCGTCGGAGAGGACGACGACGGGCGGCTCACCGGCGATCTCGCGCAGCACCTTGGCGTAGGCCCGGGCCTTGGACTGGTCGGTGGCGATGACGAGCCCGCCGGCGTCGGGCACGCCGCGGCGCACCTGGGTGAGCCGCCGGTCGGCGGCCTGGAGGACGGCGGGGATCCAGTCGCCCGCCGGGTCGAGCGCGGTGCGCCAGGCCTGAGCGGTGAGGTCCTTGGTCAGCGGCTCGCCGAGGGTGGCGCTCACCTCGTCACCGGCGCGGGTGCGCCAGCGCATCTGCCCGGAGTAGGACAGGAAGATCACCGGGCGGACCACGCCGTCACGCAGGGCGTCGGCGTAGCCGTAGGAGTAGTCCGCGCGGGAGCGACGCACCCCGTCGGCGTCCTGTTCGTAGGTGACGAACGGGATGGGCGCGGTGTCCGAGCGGAACGGGGTCCCGGTCAGGGCCAGGCGCCGGCGTGCCGGCTCGAAGGCGATGCGGATGCCGTCGCCCCAGGACAGCGAGTCCCCGCCGTGGTGGATCTCGTCGAGGATGACGAGGGTGGGCTCGGCCGTCGTGCGGCGCCGGTGGAGGTCGGGGTTCGCGGCGACCTGGGCGTAGGTGATGGCGACGCCGTCGAAGCTGGCGCCGTGCCGCTCCTGGGCGTTGCGGAAGGCGGGGTCGAGCTGGATGCCGACCCGGGCGGCCGCCTCGGCCCACTGGCCCTTGAGGTGCTCGGTGGGGGCCACGACGGTGACCGCCGTGACCTCCCGGCGGGCGAGCAGCTCGGTGGCGACCCGCAGCGCGAAGGTCGTCTTGCCGGCGCCCGGCGTCGCCACGGCGAGGAAGTCGCGCGGGTCGGTTCGGAGGTACTGCTGGAGGGCCTCGGCCTGCCAGGCACGGAGCCGGGAGGCGGTCCCCCAGGCGGCACGGGCCGGGTAGGCGGGCGGCAGGTGTTCCGCGGCAGCAGTCGACACACCCGCAGGTGTTCCCTGCGGGTGTGTCGTCGCCGGCCTACGGTGACCGGCGGCGCTCACTCTCCGCTTCCGCCGGCGCCGCGGCCGCCGCGTCCGAAGCCGCCGGAGCGGCCGGACCCGGAGTCCTCGCCCCCGCCGCGGAGGCTCTCGTAGATCTCCTTGCACGTGGGGCAGACCGGGTACTTCTTCGGGTCCCGGCCGGGGGTCCACACCTTGCCGCACAGCGCCACGACCGGGTGCCCGGACAGCGCGGAGGACATGATCTTGTCCTTCTTCACGTAGTGGGCGTAGCGGTCGTTGTCACCGGGCTCCTGCTCGCGCAGCTCCTGGCGCTCCAGGACGCTCGTGCCGGACGACGGTTCGCTCGGGTAGCTGGGAGGCTCGGTGGAACTCATGGGGACCAGTCTAGGCGGTCCTCGAGACCCGGTCCCGGCAGCCCGACGTCACAGCCGCTGCCACCGCGGCTTGATCGCGTAGGCCTCGCGGTAGTAGTCGATGCGCTCCAGGCGGGACGCGGCGGCCTCGTCGAGCAGCACGGTCGCGTGGGGGTGGTGCTGCATGACCGTCGCGGGCCAGGAGGCGCTCACCGGCCCCTCGACGAGCTGCTGCACGGCCGCGGCCTTCGCCTCCCCCAGGGCGACGAGGACGAGGTGGCGGGCCTCCATGATGGTGCCCAGCCCCTGGGACAGGCACAGCCGGGGGACGGCCTCGACGTCGCCGCCGAAGAAACGCGCGTTGTCCTCGCGGGTCTGGCGGGTCAGCGCGACCACGCGGGTGCGGGAGGCGAGTGAGGAGCCGGGCTCGTTGAACGCGATGTGCCCGTTGCTGCCGATGCCGAGGATCTGCAGGTCGACCCCGCCGGCGTCGCGGATGGCCTGGTCGTAGGCGACGGCGGCGGCCTGGGGGTCGGCGGCGAGGCCGTCGGGGGCCTGGACGGCGCCCGGGGCGAAGTCCACGCGCCCGACGAGCTCACGCTCGATGACGGTGCGGTACCGCTCGGGGTGGTCGGCGGGCAGGCCGACGTACTCGTCGAGCAGGAAGCCGCGGGCGCGGGCGAAGGAGACCCGGCCCGCCTCGTAGCGGCGGACGAGCTCGTCGTAGACGGCCAGCGGGCTCGACCCGGTGGCAAGCCCGAGGACGGCGTCGGGCCGGTCGGTGAGCAGCTGCTCGACAGCGTCGGCGACGAGCGCGCCGATCTCCTCGGCGCTGCCCTTGATGACGACCTCCACCTGACACCTTCCCTTCGCACCCGTTCCTGGCACGGGGGCCCGCACCGGCGTGCCCAGCGTAATGAGCAGGCGGGCCCGTGACCGGGGAACGACCCCCGAGAGGCGCAAAGGCGGGCAGGACCACACGTCCTGCCCGCCTTCGCGGAACGGCGCTAGGCCCTCACTTGTTGGAGACGGCCTTCTTCAGGGCGCTGCCGGCGGAGATCTTCACGCCGTAGCCGGCCGGGATCTGGATCTCCTCACCGGTCTGCGGGTTGCGGCCGGTACGCGCGGCGCGCTCGACGCGCTCGACGGACAGCAGGCCCGTGATCTTGACAGCCTCGCCCTTGCTGACGGACTCGACAAGCACGTCCTGCAGCGCCGACAGAGCGGCGTCGGCCTGGGACTTGGTGAGCGAGGAGCGCTCGGCCACAGCGGCGACGAGCTCGGTGCGGTTGACGGACATGGAATCCCTCTCTCAGTCGGCGTGCGCACCCTTGTGGGTACGACGGGGCCGACATTACGGCGTCAAACCGCCGATTGTCGCCCTCACGCGCCGATTTCTGCGGCGTGTTGGGGTGATTCGGGCCCGCTGGGGCGGGTGGGAAGGGTGTCAACGGTGCCGCGGGCGCCCTGCCCGCGCCGGTGTCAGCGGAAGCGGCGGCCCTCGTCGTGCCGGTGGGCGAGCCCCGCCAGGACGGTGCACAGCAGGGCCCAGCCGAGGAGCACCGGTAGGGCGAGCGGGTAGCTCTGCACGCCGGTGACGGTCTCGACGACGACGTCCCGTCCGGCGCGGCTGGGCAGCCACTGCGAGAGCGACTCCAGCCAGCCGGGGAAGAGCTGCGGCGGGAGGAACAGGCCGCCGGCGAAGGCAAGCGGGAAGAGCAGCAGCTGGACGACGGCGATCGCCGCCTTGTTGCTCAGCCGGTAGCCGACGGCCAGGCCCAGCATGAGGAAGGGCAGCGCGGCGGCGAGGACGACG
Source organism: uncultured Georgenia sp. (assembly GCF_937958535.1). GTDB lineage: Bacteria > Actinomycetota > Actinomycetes > Actinomycetales > Actinomycetaceae > Oceanitalea. The sequence goes on from NZ_CALGNQ010000089.1 coordinate 19,374, forward strand.
AGCACCCCGAGGCCGAGCGTCCCCGCGTCGACCGTCGCCGCGGTGAGCAGTGCGCCGAGGAGGAGCAGCGGCACGAGGCTGGCCAGCGCGAAGAGCAGGCCGGTGAGCACACGGGCCAGGAGCCGGGGCGCCACCCCGGCCGGCAGGGTGCGCAGGTACCCGTCGAAGGGCAGGGCCCGGTCCTCGGCGACGCCCGCGCCGAAGGTGAACAGGAAGGTCGACATCACCGCGAAGAGGGCGAGCTGGGCGACGGCGGACGTCGCTGCCACCGGGTCGTCGGCCACCTGCGCGTTCGGGACGACGAAGAAGACGAGCGCCAGTCCGGGGAAGATCAGGTTGCCGATGACGGCGATCGGGATGCGGACCGTCTCGAGGATCCCGACGCGGGTGTGGAGCAGGACGAGCCGGCCGAAGCCGGGGGCGCGCAGCGGCTGCGGTGCGGTGGGAGCGGTCATGCTGTCACCTCTTCACGGTCGGCGGCCGGTGCGGCGGCGGTGAGGGTGAGGAAGGCCTCCTCGAGGGACACGCCGCCGACCTCGAGGCCGCGGAAGGGGATGTCGGAGCGGACGAGCTCACGCACGAGCACGTCGGAGTCGGTGGTGAGGAGGCGGTGGGTCTCGCCGTCGGCCGCGACCTGCGTGACCCCGGGCAGGGCGGCGAGCCGGTCGGGTGGAGCCGGGCTGCGCAGGGCCACGCGCCGGAGGCTGACCTGGGCGAGCACGTCGCCCAGGCTGCCGTCGGCGAGCACCCGTCCGGCGCCGATGACGACGACGCGGTGGGCGAGCGCCTCGACCTCCTCCAGGTAGTGGCTGGTGAGGACGATCGTGTTGCCGTCGGCGTGGTAGTCGCGCAGCGCCTGCCACAGCGTGCGCCGGGCCTCGACGTCCAGGCCGGTGGTGGGCTCGTCGAGGAGCACCAGCCGCGGGCGACCGACGAGGGAGAGCGCCACGGCCAGGCGCCGTCGCTGCCCGCCGGACAGGCCGCCGGTCTGGCGGTCGGTCAGCCCGGTGAGGTCGAAGCGGGCCAGCACCTCGGCGCGGCTCATCGGGTCCGGGTAGTGACCGGCGACGAAGTCGACCACCTCCCCCACCCGCAGGGTCGGTGGGAGGCCGGTCTCCTGCGGGGTGGTGCCCAGGGCGAGGCGGGCGGCGGGGGTGCGCGGGTCCTGGCCGAAGATGCGGACGGTTCCGGAGTCGGGGCGCCGCCGGCCGTCGACGAGGGAGAGCAGGGTGGTCTTGCCGGCACCGTTGGGGCCGAGCAGCCCGACGAGCTCCCCCGCCCCGACCTCGAGGCTGACGTCGTCGAGCGCGACGACGGTGCCGAAGGTGCGGCGGACGTTGGTCAGGGTGACGATCGGGTCCATCAGGTGCTCTTCCCTCTCAGCAGGGCTTCCAGCGACTCGGTGTAGGTCTCGAAGGCACGGCGGCCCTGCTTGCTCAGGGCCACGTAGGTCACGGGGCTGCGCCCCTCGAATGTCTTCTTCACGGCGACGTACCGGGCGTCCTCGAGCTTGCGCAGGTGGGTGGACAGGTTCCCGGCGGTCATGTCGAGGAGCTGCTGCAGCTTGGTGAAGGTGAGGTGGTCCCCCTCGGGCAGCGCCGCCAGCGTGGCCATGACGCGCAGCCGGGACTGGGCGTGGATGACCGGGTCGAGCTCGACGTCGCTCATGCCGACCGCCGTCGCGCGAGGTCCACGAGCACCGCGACGAGGAACCCGCCACCGCCGGCGAGCGCCATGACGAGGTAGGCCGCGGGTGTCCCGAGCAGCGCCGCGGCGCCGGCGACGAGGGCCACCCAGGCGCCCAGCCCGAACATCGGCCACTCACGCCACAGCGCCCCTCCGGCCATGTAGAGCAGGCCGACGATGATGCAGCTGACCCCGTTGGTGAGCACCGCCATGACCGCGTCCCCGGCGCCGGCGCGCACCGCACCGGCGAAGAGGAGGCCGGCCGCGAGGAAGGCGACGAACCACGTGATGCCGTACATCGCCCCGACGGTGGCGGAGTCGCCGCGGATGCCCGCAGCGCGGCGGGTGGTGTGCACAGCCGTGATGACGACGGCGACGACGAGGAGCGCGGAGAAGACGCCGAACGCCCAGTCCGCCGGGACGGGGCCGTCGGCGGTGAGGAAGAGGGTGAGGTAGCCGGCGAGCCAGGCCACGCCCCAGGCCGAGCCGATGAGGGCGAAGCTGGGCGCGGTGCGGCGGCGGGTGCGCTCGCGCTCGGCGGCGATCAGGGCGAGCAGCGCCGCCGGGTCGTCCGGGAGGTCGCCCTCCGGGACGTCGTGCGGGTCCTTGCTCACGTCCATGACGGTCACCGTCACTCCTTGGCAGATGACTTTGTGCTGCAAAGTAGTCTGCCGTGCGGGCGCGCAGGACGCAACCCGCACCGGCGACGTCGGGTCGCCGGGACGGGACCGATGGGACGAGCCGCACGAGCGGCGGAGCCCGGCGGTCGGTCACGCGCCGAGGACGGCCCGGCCCAGCGGAGGCACGCCGGCGGACGGTGCCGGACCCCGGCGCCCCACCAGGCCGGGTGTCAGCGGTCCCGGCGGGCCTCGCGCCGGGAGCCGCCGTACTTCTTGTGCACGGCCTGCTTGGAGACACCGAGCAGGAAGGCGATCTCCGCCCAGGTCAGCCCCTCACGGCGGGCACGGCGCACGAGCACGGCCTCGCGCCGGTCGGCCTCCCGCCGGAGTTTGACGAGGGCGGCGAGGGCGGCGAAGAGGTCGCCGTCGTCGTCGATGGCATGGGCGAGCGCACTCATGGAGACCTCCTCGGACCCGGTCATGCCGTCAACCTACGTTGACCGCCCGACCCCTGTCAACCGTGGTTGACAGGGGTCGGCGCCTGCCCGCCGGCCTCACCGCGCGTCGACCAGCGCACCAGCCGGGGACCACCCGAGGGCGGGGGCCACCTCCTCGGCGACGAGCACGATGGAGCGGAGCACCTCCGGGTGGGGTGGGTCGACGGAGTGCACCTGGAACGACAGGTGGGTGGCCCGGGCCAGCGCGGTGTCGGCGGCGAGGCTCTCCCGCACGGTGTCGGGGTCGCCCACGTGGGTGTCGGTGGCCGCGACGAGCTCCCGGGCGGACATCCCGGTGGCGTCGCGGCCGGTCGTCGCCGCGACGAGCGGGGCGACCTGCCGCAGCCCTGCCTCCGCCCGTGCGAGGGCGTGGGTGTCGTCGTCGGCCACGAACACCGAGCGGGCCACGCTGACCCGCGGCGCCACCCCGCTGGGCAGGTGCTCGAGGTAGGCGTCGATGAGCCGCTCCTGCAGCGTGTCGAGCCGGAGGTCGCGCTCGCCCGCGGGCCGCGGCTGGGTCCGGGAGAGCATGAGGCCGTAGCCCCGGCGTCCGGCCTCGACGGCGAGGGGCTCGGTGAAGGTGGCCAGCCACAGCCGCTCGGCGAGCGACTCGGCCGGCGGGTAGAGCACCCGCCCCTCCCCCAGGTCCTCCCCGCGCAGCGCCGCGACGAGCCGGTCGAGCTTGTCGGCGAAGAGTGTGCGCCGCTCGGCGGGGTCGAGGCCGAAGGCGGTGAACGCGGCCGGTGACCCGCCGGAGGCGAGCCCCAGCTCGAGCCGGCCACCGGAGAGGTGGTCGACGACGGCGGCGTCCTCGGCCACGCGCAGCGGGTCCTCCAGGGCGAGGGTCACCACCCCGGTGGTGAGTCGCACCCGGGAGGTCAGCGCCGCGGCGTGGCCGAGCAGGACGAACGGGGAGGGCAGGCCGCCCTCGTCGCCGTCGAGGTGGTGCTGGGCGACGGCGACGGCGTCGTACCCGGCGGCCTCCGCGGCGCGGATCTGCTCCAGGGCGAGGGCGTAACGCTGCGCCGGCGGCCCGTCGTCGAGCACGCGGGTGAAGAAGCCCAGCTGCGTGCCGCTCATGCGCGCCTCCTCGCGGGCACCTCGGGCTCGCCGAGGGAGAGCATGAGCCGGTTGGCCCAGTTGAAGAAGGCGGCGCCGTTGACGACGTCGAGGATCTCGTCGTCGCCCAGTCCGGCCGCGCGCAGCCGCTCGACGTGCTCGACGCGGAACCGGACCGGGGTGGCGGTGAGTGCCGCGGCCGCGGCGACGATGGCGTCCCACCGCTCGTCGAGCTGGGCGTCGGTGCCCTGGTCGAGCAGCCGGTCGACGTCCTCGCCGCGGCCGGAGAGCCGGGCGGCGAGGCGGGCGTGGACGGAGGCGCAGAAGACGCAGCCGTTGACCCGGGACGCCGCGGCGGCGGCGAGCTCGCGCTCGGGCCGGGGCAGCCCGCCGTCCTCGTTGTAGAACACGTCGTTGTCGAGCCGGGTGCGGGCACCGAGCAGCTCCGGGTCGCGGGCGAGCAGCCGGAAGTAGGGGAAGTCGGCGCGCTGCCGCTCCACGAGGCCCGCGTAGTGGCGCTCGGTGAGCTCCTCCGTGGCGAGTGGCTCGAGCCAGGGCACCCAGCCCAGGGGCTCGCGGGTGAAGGCGTCGGGGCGGTGCAGCCCGGGGTGGTGGTGGACGGTCATCGGGGCTCTCCCGGGGTGGTGTGCAGGACGGACAGGCCGGCGGCGGCGCGCAGCTGGAAGGCGAGGTAGGAGACGAGCTGGGACAGCGTGACGACCCCGGTCGCGCTCCAGCCGGCGGCGACGAGCGCCCCCAGCCGCTCGGGGCGGGCATCGCGCGGGTGCAGCACGAGCAGCCGGGCGTGCTCGAGCGCGGCGGCCAGCCGCTCCCCCAGCACGTCGCGCGCCGTGGCGCGGTAGGGCGGTGCCGGGACGCTCTCGGCGGCCAGACCGGGCTCCCGGTAGGTGCCCACGGGCCCAGGGGTGGCGGCGGCGTCGGCCTCGTCCGTGAGCGCCGCGACGAGGGCGTCCGAGCCGCCGGCGGCCCGCAGCTCGCGCTCGTAGTGGGTGACGGCACGCCCGTCGCGGTGCAGCGCCGCGACGAAGACGGCGACGGCGAGCCGCTCGACGGCGCCGACCTCCGCGTCGTCGGCGGGCCGGAAGAGCAGGTCGTAGGCGGCCTGCGCCTCCCTCCGGGCGACGGGGCGCAGGTCGCGCAGCCGGTCGACGGGGCTGTCGGCGGGGATGCCCGCGAGGTCGCGGAGCACGTCGTCGCCGGCGAGACCGGACGGGTCGGTGCGGGTGAGGGCGTCGGTGGTCATGTCGGGCTCCTAGTGGGTGTCGGCGGGGACCGCGAGACGGGGCCGTGGGACGGCCGCGAGCAGCTCGCGGGTGTAGTCGCTGCGGGGGGCGGTGAAGATCTCCGCGGTGGTGCCGCTCTCCACCGCGCGGCCGCGGTGCAGCACCGTCACGGTGTCGGAGACCTGCCGCACGACGGCGAGGTCGTGGGAGATGAACAGGTAGGTCAGGCCGCGCTCACGCTGCAGCTCGGCGAGCAGGTCGAGGATCTGCGCCTGGACGCTGACGTCGAGCGCGGAGACGGGTTCGTCGAGGACGACGACGCTGGGGTCGAGCACCAGCGCCCGGGCGATCGCGACGCGCTGCCGCTGCCCGCCGCTGAGCTCGTGCGGCCGGCGGCGGTGGTACTCCGGGCCGAGGGCGACCCGGTCGAGCAGCGCGGCCGCGCGGTCGGTGCGCTCGCGGCGGCGGCCGAGCCGGAAGTTGCGCAGCGGCTCGGCGACGATGTCGCGCACCGTCATCCGCGGGTTCAGCGAGGCGAACGGGTTCTGGTAGACGAGCTGGACCCGGCGCCGGAACTGGCGGCGCTCCTCCCCGCGCAGCGCGGCGACGTCGGTGCCGTGGAGCAGCGCGGCACCGCTCGTCGCCCGCTCGAAGCCGAGGAGGATGCGCGCCGTCGTCGACTTGCCGGAGCCGGACTCCCCGACGATCGCGTGGGTGGTGCCGGCGGGCACGGTGAAGCTCACGTCCTCCACGGCGCGCACGCTCTGCCCGCTGCGGCGCGTGAACTCCTTCACCAGCCCGCGCACCTCGATGGCCGGGGCCTGGTCGGCCGCGGCCGCCGGGGGTGCCGGCCGGAACGGTGCCGGGTTGAGGGCGGGGGCGTTGCGCACGAGCCGGTGGGTGTAGTCCCCGGCCGGGGCGGTGACCACCCGCCTCACCGGGCCGGCGTCGACCACCCGGCCGTCGCGCATGACGACGATGCGGTCGGCGCGCTCGGCCGCGGCGGCGAGGTCGTGGGTGACGAAGAGGACACCGCTGCCGTCCTCCTCGCGCAGCTCGTCGAGCAGGTCGAGGATGCGGCGCTGGACGGTGACGTCGAGCGCGCTGGTCGGCTCGTCGGCGATGAGGAGTGCGGGGCGCAGCGCGAGGGCGGCGGCGATGAGGACGCGCTGGCGCATGCCGCCGGAGAGCTCGTGCGGGTAGGCGTCGGCGACCCGCGGGTCGGGCAGGCCGACCCGCTCGAGCAGCTCGACGACGCGGTCGCGGAGCACCCGCCGGTCCCGCTCCCCGTGCACGCGGAGGGTCTCGGCGACCTGCCAGCCGACGGTGCGCAGCGGGTCGAGGGAGGTCCCCGGGTCCTGCGGGACCAGCCCGACCACCCGGCCGCGCACGGCCTCCATCCGCTTGCGTGACCAGCCGCTGATGTCGGTGCCCTGGAGCAGCACCCGGCCGCTGCGCACGGTGGCGTTCGGGGCGAGCAGCCCGAGGACGGCGTGCGCCGTCGTCGTCTTGCCCGACCCGGTCTCGCCGACGATCGCGACGACCTCCCCGGGCTCGACGGTGAGGGAGACGCCGGCGACGGCGGTGTGCTCCTCGCCGCGGCGGGTGCGGTAGGCGACCTGGAGGTCCTGGATGTCGAGGAGGGTCATCGCTCCCTCCCCAGCGACCTGCTGAGCCGGTTGGCGGCCAGCACGACGGCGACGATGACGAGCCCGGGCAGGGTGGTGACCCACCAGGCGGCCCCGAGCAGGTCGCGGCCCTGGGCGATGAGCATCCCCCACTCCGGGTCGGGCGGGGTGACGCCGTAGCCGAGGAAGCCCAGCGTCGACAGCGCAAGGATCGCGGCCCCGAACTGGAGGGCGGCGAGCGCGACCACCGGGCGCAGCGAGTTGCGCAGCACGTGGCGCCACAGCACCGCCAGCGGGCGGCCGCCGCTGCCGTAGGCCGCCTCGACGTAGTCGGTCGCGCGCACCTGGACCACCTCCGAGCGCACGAGCCGGGCGAAGCTCGCCACCGCGCCGATGCCGACGGCGAGCGCGGCGTTGACCGTGCCCGGCCCGAGGAGGATGACGACGGTGAGCGCGAGCAGCAGACCCGGGATGGACAGCAGGACGTCGACGAGGCGCATGACGCCGTCCTCGACGAGCCCGCCGACGGAGCCGGCCACCACCCCGAGGAGCGTCCCCGCGCTCAGCCCGACGGTGACGGCGACGAGCGCTCCGGCGAGGGACTCCGAGGCGCCGTACACCACGCGGGAGAAGAGGTCGCGGCCGTTGGTGTCGGTCCCGAACGGGAACTCCGCGCTGGGCGGGTGGAGGCCCCGGGTGACGCTCGTGTAGGCGTCGTGCGGGGCGAAGGCGTCGGGGAAGAACGCCCACAGCAGGACGACGGCGATGACCGCCCAGGCGAGGAGCGGCCCCACGGGCAGGGCGCGCCGCAGCCGGCGCACACGCCCGGTGGTCCTCGGCTCGGCCTCGGCGGGCCGGGTGCTCGGCGGTGCGGGCCGGGTGACGGTGGCGGTCACGGTCGGGCTCCTTCCAGCGGGCGGCCGGCAGCGGCCGGGACGGTGACGGCCGCGGGTGGCGTCGCCGTCGTCCGGGCGGTGCGGGCCTGACGGAGGCGGGGGTCGAGGACCGGGTAGAGCAGGTCGACGACGAGGTTGACGGTGACGAAGACGGCGGCCGCGACGAGGACGATGCCCTGCATGACGGGCAGGTCCTGGGCGGCGACGGCGAGGTTCGTCAGCCGGCCGAGCCCGTCGCGGGCGAAGACCGTCTCGGTCACGACGGAGCCGGAGACGAGCTCGGCGACGAGCAGCCCGCTGATGGTCAGCGTGGGCAGCAGCGAGTTGCGGGCGGTGTGCCGGGTCAGCGTCCACCAGCGCGAGGCCCCCTTCGCCTCCACGACGTGGACGAAGGGGCGGGTGCTCACGTCGTCGAGGGTGCGCAGGAGGATCTGGGCGAGCGGTGCGCTCACCGGGACCGCGAGCGTGAGCACCGGCAGGAGGAGCTGCTGCCAGCCCTCGGCGCCGATGATCGGCACCCAGCCGAGCCGGAAGGAGAACACCTGGAGCAGCACGATGCCGAGCCAGAACGCCGGGACCGACACGAACAGCGACGGCACGGAGACGATGGCGTTGTGCAGCCAGGGCCGGCGCAGGTAGGTGGCGGCCAGGGCGAGGAGGACGGCGATCGCGGCGGCGGCGACGAACGCCAGCCCGGCGAGCTGGAGCGTCGCCGGTAGGGCGGCGCCGATCCGGTCGGCCACCGGGGTGGCCGTCTCGATCGAGTAGCCCAGGTCCCCGCGCAGCGTCCCGGACACGGCGTGGACGTACTGGACGAGCAGCGGGTCGTCCACCCGGTAGTACTCGCGGATCATCGCGACCTGCTCGGCGGACAGGCCGAGCTCGGGGTTCTCGAACTTGATGAGGATGCCGTCCCCGGGCAGGGCGGCGAGGAGCAGGAAGGACAGGGTGTAGGCGGCCCACAGGACGAGGACCGCCTGCCCGACCCTGCCCGCCACGTATCGGGCGGTCATGGGTCAGCCCTCCGCGAGCCAGGTGTCGTACAGGTGGACGCGGCCGACCGGCTCCCAGCCGAAGCCGTGGACGTGGGGCGCCGCGGCGTAGGTCTGGGGCATCTCGTACAGCGGGATGGTCAGTGCGTTGTCGAGGAGGTAGCGCTGCACCTCGGCGGCCTTGGCGTAGCGGTCCTCGGTCTCGGCCAGGCCGGTGATCTCCTCCAGGAGCGCGTCGAGCTCGGCGCCCGCCCCGATGACGTAGTCCCGCTGGCCGCTGTGGAAGGCGCTGTACAGGACGTCGGGGTCGACCCGTCCGACGTGGCTGATGAGCACCCCGACGTCCGCGGCGTCGGCCATGCGCTGCACCTGGGTGGCGGGGTCGGGCAGGTCGATGTGGAGCTTGACCCCGATCTCCTCCCACTGCTGGGCGACGAGCTCGGCCGTCTGCTGGCCGAGCGGGAAGACCGCCGGGACCAGGGTGGTGAGCTCCAGCGGCTGTCCGTCCTTGCTGCGGAAGCCGTCGGGGCCGCGTACCCAGCCGGCCTCGTCGAGCAGCCGGTTGGCCTCCGCGACGTCGGGGGCCAGCTCGTCCGACAGGTCGATGTAGCCGGTGGCGCCCGAGCTCAGCGAGGACGTCGCCACCGGGTAGTTCTCGGTGAAGAGCGTCTCGACGACGGCGGCGGTGTCGGTGGCCTTGAGCAGTGCGCGGCGCACCCGGACGTCGGCGAGCAGCGGGTTCGCCGGGCGCAGCGCGATCTGCGGGTTGACCCCGTTGGTCTGCGCGGCGAAGAGCTGGAACCCGGCGGCCTCGATCGTCGCCTCGTCGTAGGGCTGGACGGAGCGGATGGCGTCGGCCTGCCCCGAGGTGAGAGCGCCGATGCGCACGGAGTCCTCGGGGGTGATGACGATGTGGATCTCGTCGAGGTACGCGCGGCCCTGGTGCTCGAGGTGTGGCGGGGCCCAGTCGTAGTCCTCCCGCACCGTCAGGGTGTACTCCTGCTCCGGGACGACCTCGCTGACCGTGAACGGGCCGGTGCCGACGACGTTCTCCAGCTGGCACTGCTCCTCGTAGGGCAGCTCGTACGTCGCGGGGGCGACGATGGCCGCCCCGACGACGGACGTCGCCTGGAGGAAGCCGGGCACCGGGGCGTCGAAGTGGAAGGCCACCGTGTGCTCGTCGACGACCTCCGAGCCCACGTAGTTGGAGACGAACTCCTGGGCGGGCAGGCCGAGCTCCTCGTCCCCGAGGCCGAAGTGGTCGAAGTTCGCGGCGACGACCTCGGCGGTCAGCGGGGTGCCGTCGGAGAAGGTGACGTCCTCGCGCAGGTGGAAGACGTACTCGGTGGCGTCCTCGGAGATGTCCCAGGACTCGGCGAGCCAGGGGTGGATCTCGCGGGTGTGCGGGTCCTGGTAGGTGAGCTTGTCACCGATCTGGTTGAGGATCGTGGCCACCGGGTAGTAGCCCGAGCCGCCGGCGTAGAAGCACGTCGGGAAGAGCGGCTCGAGGAAGGTGAGCGTGCCGCCGTAGCGGGGCTCGCCCTCGTCGGCCGCTGCCTCGCTCCCGGGGCTGCCGGAGCTGCTGCCGCCGCTGCTACAGGCGGAGAGGACCAGGGTCGTAGCGGCGAGTGCGGCTGCACTCGTCCACGTGCGGCGACGCGATGTCGTCATCGTGGCGGTCCTCTCTGCTCGTGCCTACCCCCGCGTCGGGTGACGCGGGGCCTTGGGCTGCAGAGGTTGCCGCAGGGGGTGCGGACGGCGCAGGTGGGGTCCGAGCGGTGAGTGTTACCCGCCTCACCGGTCCGCTGGGTGAGACGGGGCTTGGAATCGGGCAGATCGGGCGCTAATGGCCCCCGGCCGGGTCACCGGCCGCCGAGGAGCAGGACGGCGTAGGGCCCGCCGGGTCCCATCGAGTAGCCCACACCGACGTGGGTGTACTTGGAGTTGAGCATGTTGGCACGGTGGACGGAGGAGTTCTTCCACCAGTCGACCATCCAGCTCGTCACCGCGCTGGAGGACATCGAGGCGCCGCCGGTGTGCCGGATGATGTTCTCCCCGGCCGCGGACCAGCCGGAGCCGATCTGGGAGCGGTAGTTCGGGTTGTGCTGGAGGGTCTGGTTGGCGGCCATCCACTCGGCCCAGCTCTGGGCGACCTGGTCGAGGGTGCCGTTGCGCTCCAGGGTGTGGAGCCCGTTCTGTGCGCGGTAGTCGTTGACCATGGCGCCGATCGCGCGGCGCTCGCCGCCCGAGCCGGCGCTCACCGTGACCTGGGCGTCGTCCTCGGCGGGCTCACCGGCGTCGTCCTCATCGCCGCTGGTGCGGCTGGGCTGTGTGGTCTGTGCGGCGGCTTCCTGCGCGGCCGCGGCCGCCTCGCGCTCGGCGATCGCCCGCCGCTCGGCGTTCCGGCTGGCCGTCTGGATGTCCCGCACGTGGGTGACGTCCGGCTTGGGCAGCTCGACGTCCACCTCGAGCTCACCGAGCTCGACCTCCTCGTCCTCCGGCACCGTGATGCCCGGGCTGGCGGGGTGGTCGACCTCGAGGCCGAGCGCGGCCAGGCTCGCCGTGTCGGCGGCGGGGGCGTCCTCCTCGACGACGGCGGCCCCGCTGACGCCCGCGACCAGGGCGAGGCCCAGGCCACCGGCGAGGACGGTGCGGTAACGCCGCTGGAGGGCCGGGGCCACCCGGGCCCGGGTGCGGAGCAGGTGCTGGAGGGGTCCGAGGGTCGAGCTGTCCGCGGCGCGGTGACGGAGTCGGCGAGGTGCCGTCACGGTGGGCCTTTCTCACTCCCCGGGGGCTGCCACCCCACCGCCGCTGCGTCGTCGTCCACCGGACGGCGGCGGAAGGGGAACCGTCCGAGGGTCCCGCGCGGAGGGCTCGCGGGACACGGGCGACCTTAACGCCACCCCGCGCCGAATGTCACGTTTTGGTCACGAAAGCGTGTCGAACGCCTCGTTCGGCTCGGACCGTGTCAGCGCAGCAGACCGGCGCGTTCCGCGTAGACGGCGACCTGCACCCGGTTCCGCAGCCCCAGCTTGGTCTGGACGGCAGCGAGGTGTGCCTTGACGGTCGCCGCGGAGACGTAGAGCCGCGCGGCGATCTCGGCGTTGCTCAGCCCGTGGCCCACGGCAGCGGCGACCGCCCGTTCCCGCTCGGTCAGCTCGGCCAGCGCACCAGCCGCCTTCTCCCGGGCCGACCGGTCCTCGCTGCGCCGGTAGTGGTCGAGCAGCTGTCGGGTGCTGCGTGGCGAGAGGACGGCGTCCCCGGCCCGCACGGCCCGGACCGCGCCGATGATCTCCGCGGGCGACGCGGTCTTGAGGAGGAACCCCTCCGCTCCGGCGTCCAGGCTCCGCAGCACCGCGTCGTCGACGTCCCACGTCGTCAGCGCGATGACCTGCGGCGGGTCCGGCAGCGCCCGCACCGCCCGCGTCGCCGCGATGCCGTCCATCCGCGGCATGCGCAGGTCCATGAGGACGACGTCGGGGTGGTGGCGCTGGACTGCCTCGACCACCTCGTCGCCGTCACCGGCCTCCCCGACGACGGCGATCCCCGGGTCACTGCTCAGCAGCAGCCGGAGCCCGGACCGGACGAGCGGGTCGTCGTCGACCAGCAGGATCCGGTGCGTGTCAGACATGCCGCCATGCTAGGTCCGCTCGTGCTCAGCCCGGGCCACCGCGCCACGGGAGCTCGACGGTGACCCGGAAGGTGCGCCCGCCCTCGTCCAGCCCGTACCGCAGCGTGCCGCCGAGCAGCTCCACCCGCTCGGCGATCCCGCGCAGCCCCTGACCGCCCTGACCGGGTGCCGCCGGCGGCCCGTACGGGTTGCGGGCGTCGATGTACATGCCCCTGCTGGGACCGCCGTGGACCTCGAGGCGGATCGGTCGACCCGGTGCGTGCCGGCGGGCGTTGGTGAGCAGCTCCTGGACGATCCGGTACACCGCCCGGGCCAGTGCCGGGTCGGCGTGCTCGGCGCCATCGACGTAGACCGAGGAGCTCACCGGTGCGCCCGTGTCCACGGTCTCCGCGATCATCTCCGGCAGGTCGACCAGCGAGAGGTCCGGCTCGGCAGGTCCCGCCTCGAGCGGGTCGTTGAGCATGTCGAGCAGCGAGCGCAGGTCCTCCATCGCCCGGGCGGCGCTCTCCCGGACGAGACGTGCGCTCTCCCCGAGTGGACCGTCGGGCGGTGCGTGGGACTCCAGCGCCCCGGCGTGCAGGTTGAGCAGCGACAGCCGGTGCCCGAGGACGTCGTGCACCTCGCGGCCGATCCGTTCCCGCTCGAGCTGTCGTGCCAGCCGGTCGCCGAGCTGGTCGCTGGCGTGCTGGGCCGCGCTGACCTGCTGCGCGGAGACCGCCGCCTCCCGGCGGGCCCGGACGACGAGCCCCGACCCCACGGCGATCACCATCCCCAGGACGACGAAGAGCGGCGCCACCCACCAGCCGAGCTCGACCTCGGCCCCCTGGGCTGCGTCCGCGGGGGCGAACAGCAGCTTGACCAGCGAGGTGGACGACGTGGAGCCCCGGGTGTCCCGGACCACGGTGACCGCCGTGGCAACGGCAGCGGCCGCGGCCGTCCACCACACGTAGGTGCCGCGCCGGCGCCCCACGAGCGACCCCAGAGCGACGAGCGCGGTCCAGGTCCCCAGCGGGAACACCAGCGCCACGGCGGAGGCGACGAGCGTCACCGTGTACGGGGCGCGGTGCCGCCACAGCAGCAGGAGGGGAAGGGTGAGGGCGAGGAGGGAGCCGAGCCCGAGGAGCAGGACCTGCCAGCCGACGTCGGTGCGATGGCCGGCCTCGGAGTAGGCGAGGCTCGTCAACGAGGCGCCCGCGCACAGGGTCCCCCAGAGCACCGTCCGCCACCACGGGGCGCTGCGCGCCGAGATGACCGTGCTCCGCTCCATGGCCACACCGTAGGCGGCGGCCCCGACACCACGGCACCGCCGATCGGCCAGGACTCCGCCGTCGCAGCGTGGCCGAACGGTCACCGGGATCTGAGCGATCGGCCGATGCCCGGGCAGCGGCGCACCGAGTTCGCTGGGGACGTACCGACGAACCAGGAGGACGACAATGACCGACCAGCACACGTTCACCCCGCAGGGGCCCGGCGCGTACAGCTCCGCCGGAGCCCCGCACGCCCCTGCCCCGCCGCCCGGCGCCCCGCACGCCCCGACCCCACCACCTGCCGGCCCGCACGCCCCGGCCCCGAAGAAGCGCAGCTGGTTCGCGCGGCACAAGATCCTCACCGCACTGCTCGCCGTCGTGGCCCTCGTCATCGCGGTGAACCTCGGAGGTGGCGGCGACGACGAGGAGACGTCCACGCCCGGCGGCAGCGTCGACGCCCAGCCCCCCGTCGCGGCGGACGACGCGGCGCCCGCCGCGGAGGAGGCCGAGCCCGCTGCCGAGGACGCCGAGCCGGCCGCCGAGGAGCCCGATCCGGCGGCGGACCTGCCGGGCATCGGCGAGCCGGTCCGCGACGGCATGTTCGAGTTTACCGTGACGCAGGTCGAGACCGGTGTCACGGAGGTCGGTGACGAGTTCCTGAACGAGCAGGCGCAGGGCCAGTACGTCCTCGTCCACATCACGGTGACGAACATCGGTGACCGGGCGCAGTCGCTCTTCGGCGACAACCAGACGCTGGTCGACACCGAGGGTCGGGAGCACTCGGCCGACAGCACCGCTGCGCTCTACCTCGACAGCGCGGACACGTTCTTCAGCGAGATCAACCCGGGCAACTCCGTCGGGGGCGTCGTCGTCTTCGACATCCCGGCGGACGCCGTCCCGGCCGCCATCGAGCTGCACGACTCGATGTTCTCCGGCGGCGTGACCGTCTCGCTCCAGCAGTGAGACGAGAGACGGTCCCGCGGTGGCGGTGACGCAGACCGGTGGCCCGGCGCGGGCGGTGCGCCGGGCCGCCCTGCTGCCCGTACACGGCTCGCGGCCCCCGCACATCGGTGCCAGGGTCGGCCCCATGGACTCCTCCCTCCGGGGCGCCGCCGCCCGCGCCGAGGACCATCCCGTCCTCACCATCGGGGCGCGTCTGGGCTATGCCGCGAGCGGTGTCCTGCACCTCGTCCTCGGGTGGATCACCGTCGGCCTCGCGTGGGGGACGTCGTCGGGGTCCGCCGACCAGACGGGCGCCCTCGAGCAGCTCGGCTCCTCGCCGCTCGGCTCGGTGCTGCTGTGGGTGGGTGGTGGTGGCGGGGTTCGCCCTGCTCGGGCTGTGGCAGCTCGCGACGGCGGTCACCGTGCACGGTGCGGCGGACCGGCTGAAGAGTGTCGGCAAGGGGGTGGGATACCTGGCGCTGGCCGGCGTCGCGGCGCGGGTCGCGCTGAACGCGGGTGGCGGCGGGGAGGAGCAGACGCAGAGCCTCACGGCCACCGCGATGCAGCACCCTCTCGGTATCGTCGCGGTGGTCGTCGTCGGTGGCGGCGTCCTGTGCATCGGGGTGTACCACGTCGTCAAGGGCTGGTTCCGCCGCTTCCTCGACGACCTGCGGGCCCAGCCGCCGCGCGCGCCGTCGTCGTGCTCGCCCGGGCGGGGTACGTGGCCAAGGGGGTCGCCCTGGGCGTGGTCGGTGTGCTGTTCATGGTCGCGGCGGCGACGAACGACCCGGAGGAGGCCGGCGGGCTCGACGCAGCGCTGCGGTCACTCCTCGAGCTGCCCGCGGGCACGGCCCTCCTCACCGCGGTCGGGCTCGGGATCACGGCCTACGGCGTCTACTCCCTCGCCCGCGCCCGTTACGCCCGCGTGTGACCGACGGCGTGGCGTACGAGGGCAAGCAGCGCCTCGGCATAGGCGTTCTCGACCTCGGCGGCCCGGTAGGTCCGCTCCTCCCCGCCCGGTCCGGTGGCCGTGACGACGTACTGGCCGTCCACACGCTCCAGCGAGCGGAAGGTGCCGCCGAGGAGCGTGCGCAGCTGGTCCTCCCGGGGCAGCCACAGCGCGTCGTCCTTCGAGACGTTGTCCAGCGCCCACTCCGTGGTGCCGTTGAAGTTGAGCACCGTCCCCGTCGGGTAGGTGCGGGCCTCGATGACCATGTGGGACAGGATGAAGACGTCCTCCGACAGCGCCTCGGCCTTGATCCGGAAGCGGTCGCCGGGAGCGGGGTCCCACCGCAGGCCGGCCTCCTCGAGCTCGCGGGCGAGTCGGTCGCTGATCATGGCCCCATCCTCCTGCCGGTCGGCGGTCGTGCGCCATCGGGCGCCGTGGGCGGTGCTCGGCGCATGCCACCGTCGACGGTGCCACTCCGCCGCGGCCGTGGGCACCTCACCCCGGTCGGAGGGCGAGGTCGGCCAGCTGTTCGGTGAGCGCGAGCGCGTCGAACGGCGCCCGTACCTTGACGTCGTTGTCGAAGTAGACCACGACGTCGTGCCCGGCAGCGTGCCAGCGCCGCACCTCGGCGGCCCACCCGCGCAGCGCGGCGGTGTCGTAGCCGCTGACGTAGAGCTCGGCCGCGCCGTGTAGGCGGACGTAGACGAGACGCGCGGTCGGCTCCTCGAACAGCGGCCACATCTCCCCGCCGTCGGAGACGACGAGGGCGACGTCGTGCTCGCGCAGGAGGTCGCGGAACGCCGGGTCGGCGAAGCTCGGGTGGCGCACCTCCAGCGCGTGCCGCAGCGGGCGGTCGGCGTCGGTCGTGGTCCATGCCCGCCCGGCGAGGCGCTCGTCGTGGCCGGCGGCGAGCCCGGCCGCGGCGGTGGTCGTCGTCGGGAGCAGCGCGAGGAACGCGGCGATGCGGTCGAGGTCGAGCCGCTGTCGTGCGGGCAGCTGCCACAGCAGCGGACCCAGCCGGTCACCCAGGGCGAGCACACCGGAGGCGAGGAAGTTGGCGAGCGGGGTGGTGACGTCGCGCAGCTGCTTGACGTGGGTGATGAAGCGTCCGCCCTTGACCGCGAACGTGAACCCGGGCGGGACACTGTCCCGCCAACGGACGTAGGACTCGGGCCGCTGCAAGGAGTAGAAGGAGCCGTTGAGCTCGACGGTGGGGAAGGTCGCACCGATGTGCTCGAGCTCCCGGCGCTGCGGCAGCCCGGGCGGGTAGAAGCGCCCGCGCCACGGGGCATACCGCCAGCCCGACACCCCGATGCGCACCTCGCCCATGCGGCGGAGTGTAGGAACCCCCGGCCCGGCGCGCCGCACGGGCCGGCGCCATACTGGGCCGATGCCACCCCACCCCCCGCTCCCGGCGTGGCCCGCGGTGCCGCCGGCGCACGGCCGCGTCCTGCTCCGGGAGGTACGGGAGTCGGACGTCCCGCTGGCCCGCGAGCTGGCGACCGACCCCTACGTCCCGCTGACCGGGACGCTGCCCGCGCACGCGACCGACGCGCAGGCACTCGCCTGGGTGCACCGGCAGCGCGGCCGGCACCGGGAGGGCGCCGGGTTCTCCTTCACCATCGTCGACGCGGCGACCGAGACCCCGGTCGGGCACTGCGGCCTGTGGCTACGGCAGCTCGCCGACGGCCGGGGCAGCGCGGGGTACGCGGTCGCGCCCTCGGCGCGCGGCCGGGGCTACGCGGCCGAGGCGCTGCGGGCACTGACCGCCTTCGGCTGGACCATTCCCGGCCTGGAGCGGGTGCTGCTGTACATCGAGCCGTGGAACGTCGCCTCGGTCCGGACGGCGGAGCGCGCCGGGTACACCCGCGTCGGCCTGCTCCGCCATCACGAGGTGTCCGACGGCGTGCGCCGCAACGTCGTCATCCACGTCGCCCACCGCGGCCGGTAGCGGGGCTCGTCCACGTCCC
>NZ_CALGNQ010000090.1 GCF_937958535.1 uncultured Georgenia sp.
TCGTCGGCGGCGGTGCTCAGCGCCCGCACCGCGCCGTCCTCCGCGGGGATCGGCTCGGGCGACGCCTCGTCACCCGGGGTGAACTCGGGGTTGTCCAGCTCGTGGTCGGTGACGACCTCCGCGCCCGTGGTGTCGGCCGGGGCCGGCGGGTCGTCCTCGCTCGTGCAGCCCGCCGCCAGGGCCGCCGCCAGGACGGCCGCCGCCACCCCACGCCCCCCGCGCCTCATCCCCCCTGCCTACCAGTGGGTGGGGGGTACCGCACGTGGGCGGGACGCCGTCAGCGTCGGTGGTCGTTGCGCAGCCAGGAGCGCAGGAGCAGGTAGAGAACCGCTGCGACGACGAGCACGACGACGAGCCGCACCAGCAGCCACACCGCGCTCCAGAGCAGGCCGACCAGCCACCAGGCGAGCACGACCGCCGCGATGACGAGCAGGACGGTGAGCAGGTCGTTCCTCCGCATGCGGGCAGTCTCGCACGTGGCCCCCGGGAAAGGACGCTGCGGGGGTGGCGGAGCGACACCTACGGTCGACGGTCCTGCAGTCGAGAAGGAGGCATCATGCACCTTCAGCACGCACAGCACGGACGGCGCCGCGGGACGTTGCGGCTCGCGGGCGCCACGGCCGTGCCGCTGCGCCTCGCCGTCGAGACCGAGGAGGGCTGGTCCACCGAGCCGCTGCGCAGCCACAACGGCGGTGTCGCGTGGGCAGGGCCGTACCTCTACGTGGCCGCCACCGACCGCTTCCACCGCTTCGACCTGCGGACAGCGATGGCCGACGAGGACGGGTACTTCCTCCTCCCCGACCGCACCTACGTCGGCGTGGACCAGGAGCCGTACGGCGAGCCCCGGCTCTCCTCGGTGTCGACCGACTGGACCGGCGAGCCGGCGATCGTCTCGGCGGAGTACACCGCCGACGACGTCGCCGCCGATGTCGTCCGCTGGCCGCTCACCGAGTCGGGTGAGCTCGTGGTCGCGGACGGCGTCGTGGGCTCGCAGGACAACGTCTGGATCGACAAGGACTCCTCGATCGACAGGGTCCAGGGCGTGGCCTCGAGCGACGGCCGCCACCTGTTCGCCGGCTCGGCGGGCACCCTCGACCTGGCGCGCGTGGGGACGCAGGAGGACCGCGACACCCTGAGCTGGGGACGCGCGGGGCAGGACACCCACATCCCCGAGGACCTCTACCTCGGGGGCAGCCGCCTGTACGGCCAGACCGAGGAGCGCACCCACCGGCGGCTCTTCTGGGTGGCCCGCGCGGACGTCCTACCGGCGTCGTAGCACCCCCGGGGACGGCACTGACGGCGGGTCGGGGGGCGCGCCGTCACCGTCCGTCCGTCGGGGCGTGGCGCTTCCCACAGTGGCTTTGGCTGGACAGGCGGAACCCGCTAACCTGGTGATGACCTTGGAGACGTCGCATAGTCTGGTCGAGTGCGCGGCCCTGCTAAGGCCGTGACGGGGCAACCCGTCCGTGGGTTCAAATCCCACCGTCTCCGCTCATCGGCGTCGTAGCACGCCGGCAACGGCCCGAGCCCCCGCACTGGGGGTTCGGGCCGTTGCATGTGTGGCCTCCGGCGCGACGGTGATGGCGTCGGTGGGCCGTGACACCCCGCGTGCGCGCTGCCCGACGCCGCCGCGGTCAGTCGGTCGGGAACAGCGAGACCGAGAGGTTGGCGGTGTACTCACCGAAGGGCGCCGCGACGGGGAACTCCAGGAGGAGGTCCGCCGTCACCGCTGCCTGGCCGCGTCGGCCGGTCTGGTCGGCAGTGGCGAGCGCCGCGGGGGCGGCCAGCCCGCGCCCGTCGGAGAGCACGCTCGCCACCGGTGCCCCGGGTGTCACGCCCGGTTTGGCGGCGGCCAGCCGCGGTGTCCACCCCAGGTGCCCCGCGCCCAGCTCGTGCGACCCGTTCCGGAAGACTCCCGACTGTCCGGTGAGGGACCACCCGCCGCCGCCCGCCTGCTCGTCGCTGCGTGAGTCGGTGACGGTGAGGGTCGGGAGCGCGCCCCGGAAGGTGAGCCGGTCCGCCAGCCGGCTCTCGTCTCCCAGCTCGACGGCGTCGCCGTAGCTCGCCACCGTCAGGGTGAGCGCCCCGGTGGTCTCGGAGACGGTCGCCTTGAGCGGGATGCCGCTCCGGTCGTCCGGGTCGTGGAAGATGACCTCGCGGACGAAGAAGTTGAGCAGCGGCCGCCACGAGTGCCACGTGTGACCGCCCGGGACGTTGTGCTCGACGATGTCCACACCGGCCTCCCGCAGGGCGGCTGCCCGTGCCACCGAGTTCACAGCGATGTTGCCGAGGCGGTCCTGCAGCCCCGTGCCCCACATGATCGCTCCGCTGACGTTCTTCATCCGCTCGACCTGCTCGGCGTTCGCCGGGCCACCACCGATGCTCCACACGCCGTGGTACCCGAAGAGGTGGGTGTAGTCGTACGCGATCGTCTGCGCGCGGCTGCCTCCGGCCGAGAACCCGGCGAACGCGCGGTCGTGGGGGTCGGTGGAGACGTTGAAGTTCTCTTCGATGAAGGGGAACACGTTGTCGACGAGCTCGTTGACGTAGCCGACGTTCCCGCCGGGCAGACCGTTGAAGTCGGTCGAGACGACGACCATCTCCTCTGCCGCGCCCTCGTTGATGGCGTTCTGCACGATGTAGTGCGCCACTCCCTGCATCGTCCAGGCGATGGAGTGGTCCCCGCCTCCGTGGCTGAGGTAGAGCGTGGGGTAGGGCTCCGCACGGTCCGGGTCGTAGCCGTGTGGTGTGTACACGACGACGTCATGGACCCCGGGCGGGTTGGTGGAGAGTGGCGACTCGTACCGCAGCGACTGGAGCTCACCCATCTGCGCCGGCGGCAGCGGCCGCTGGTAGTCGGTGGCGTACGTCGGGAAGTCCGGGTGGGTGGGAACCCAGAACGTGCTGCGGACCGCGCCGGGCGCGCCGGCGTACTGCGGTTGGATCTCCCACCGGTTGACGGGGTCGTCGTGCAGTGTGCAGCCGGTTGCGACCTCGCTCTCGCAGTCGTGGGTGAACGCGTACCGGAACGTCCCGGCCGGGAGCGGCGTGGTGACCTCCCAGATGCCGTCGGCGCCCTTGACCATCGGGATGGTGCGCCACTGGGTGGCGGCGACGTCACCGGGCTGCCACTGTGCGGGCAGACGGTGGTCGCCGCAGCCGTCGCAGGTGATGGTCTCCGGCTGGGCGTAGGTCCAGTCACCGTAGATGTGGACCTGTTCCACGTCCGGCGGAGCGTCGTAGCGGAACGTCACCGCGTACCCGGTCGGTGCGACGTCCGTCCTGATGAGCGTCGGTCCGAGGTCGGCCGGCTCGTCGGCGCTCGCGGAGACGGCGGCGCCCCCGACGGCGAGGGCGGTGAGCGCGACGACGGCTGCCGCGAGCTCCCACGGGCGTCGCCTGCGAGACGCGGGTCTCGGCGGCGAGCCGACCCCATGCCGTGAGGGACGGAAGGACGGAGTTCTCATGTCGGTTCTCCTTGGTCAGCGCATGGGTAGACACCTCGAGGAGCTCGCTCGTGACCGGTGCGGGCGGGTGGATTGCGGATCGCGCATATCACCGACGTCGGGGCATCAGGTGGCCCCTGCGTCGGTCACCGCGGGTGCGGGACGAAGCGTCCGAGTCTTCGCTGAGTCGTAACGTCGAGCTGGTTCGGGATCTACCGGCGGCACCCCCGGCGCCGCTGCGCTGAGCATGGAGTTCGGCGTGGAACAGTGTCAACGCACCGTTGCACAATGCGCACCGGCCGTTGCCCGTGGCAGCCCGGTGCCGGCCGTCACTGGGCATGACCCAGCTCGGCGGAGACCCCTCGAGCGGTCGCCAGGAGGGCCGGAAGGTTCTCCTCGAGCTGGGAGAGCGGGGCGACGGCCTCCACCGAGCTGACGGAGATCGCGGCGACGACCTGTCCGCGGGGGTCACGGACGGGCACGGCCACGCACGCGATGTAGGAGTCGTGCTCGCCGTCGTCGGCGGCCCACCCGCGGTGGCGGACCGACGCGAGCTCGACCTCGAAGGCGTCGCGGTCGGTGATGGTCGTCGCGGTGTGTCGCTCCAGCGTGACGTAGGAGAGGAGGCGTTCGCGGTCCTCGCGGGGCAGGTGGGCGAGGATGACCTTGCCGACCGCGCTGGCATGGATGGAGACCGCGTTCCCTACGCGCGAGGGCAGGTTGAAGCCGCGGTGGGCGGGGCTGTCGACCTTGTCGATGTAGATGATCTCGTCGCCGGTGCGCTGCGCCATGTGCACCGTGTGACCGGTGCGCCGCTGCAGTTCGCGGAGCAGCCGGTGCGCATGCTGACGAAGGTCCATCGACCCGAGGGTGAGCTCCGACAGCTCGATGAGCCCGCCCCCGAAGACGTACGTCCCGGCTCCCGTCCTCCTGACGAACCGCGCCGACTCGAGGGTCTGCAGGAGGCGCAGCGCAGTCGACTTGTGGACGTCGAGGAGGCGAGCCGCTTCGGTGAGTGAGAGTGGCCCCGCTGCGGAGCGTTGGACGAGGCTGATCGCGCGCCGAACTGACTGGGACATGTGCGACCCCCGTTGCACCGTGTGCAATCCATGTCGGACAGAGCGCAATACCGCGCCGGCGGCCACATCGTGCGACCCACCGAGAATGCAGGACCCCACAGTTCGGGAGTGATACCGGGAGCCCTGATCCCGACCGCCACGTCGTCATTCTCCGGCGAGGCCGCGTCCGTGCCCGCCGCGGCATGTGTGGGTCGAGAGTAGGAGAGAACGTCTGCAGACCTCGGGGAATGGGTGAAAATTCGGCCGAAAGTCGGAGACGACTCCAATGTTGGGCGGAGGAAAGCGGAGATTCGACGCCGGAGGTGCACGGCAGTTCGCGCGGACTGTTGACCTCCCGCCAGGGGGGACGATAGGTTTCTGCCTATACCCCGATGTTCGCGTTAACACTGTGGTGCGCCATCGGCGGTCGACCGGCGAAGGAGCTCATCATGATCCGTGGAGGCGTCCCGACCAGCGACCGAGGACGAGGAGCGCGGTCCCGGGTGGCACGTTCGGCCGGCGCACTGGTTGCGGCCCTCGGCATGACGGCCGCGCTCACCGCGCCGAGCGCAACCGCCCAGGAGGACCCACCCGAGTGGGATCCCGCGCCGTCGTACACGTCGACCGACCGCGGTGACGGCACCTACACCGTGCCCCTGCTCAACGCGGACGTCCCCGACATCAGCGTCGCCCGGGTGCCGGCCGCCGAGAGCGGGGAGGGACGCGACGTCTACTACATGGTCAGCACGACGATGCACCTGAGCCCCGGCGCGCCGATCATGAAGTCCTACGACCTCGTCAACTGGGAGATCGTCACCTACGTCTTCGACCGGGGGAGCATCAACGACTCCTTCTCGCTGCGCAACGGCGAGAACTCCTACGGCCAGGGCCAGTGGGCCTCCTCCCTGCGCTACCACGAGGGCCGCTTCTACGTCTTCTTCAACACCAACAACCTCGGCGGCGCCTACATCTTCACCACCGACGACATCGAGAACGGCGCCTGGGAGCGCATCGCCCTGGGCCGCGGGCTGCACGACGGATCGCTCTTCTTCGACGAGGCCGACGGCGGCACTCCCTACGTCTTCTACGGCAGCGGCGCCGTGCACGCCGTCCGGCTGAGCGAGGACCTCACCGAGATCGTCGCCGAGTACCCGAACATCGTGCGCCCGGCGGACTACCCGGGACAGCCGTTCATCGGCGGCCTGTTCGAGGGCACACAGGTCTTCCGCATCGACGGCTACTACTACCTCGTCCTCATCACCTGGCCGCCCGGCCAGGGACGCCAGGTCGTCCTCTTCCGGGCCGAGGAGCTGCTCGGGCGCTACCAGACGGAGGACGGCTCCAACCCCTACGTCGCGCGCAGCGGCCTGAACTCCAACGGGTTCGCGCAGGGCAGCCTCGTGCCGGTGGCCGGCCCGGACGGCGAGGACGTGTGGCACGGGATGTTCTTCCGCGACACCTTCCCGATCGGTCGCATCCCCGCCCTCATCCCCGCAACCTGGTCCGACGGCTGGCCGACCTTCGGCGACGACGGGGTGGTCCCGGTGGGCGGTGCCTTCCCGCGCCCCATCACGCTCAGCGACGCCGAGCTGCGACTGGAGCAGCAGAAGTCCATCGTCGCCTCCGACGACTTCGACAACGACGCCCCGCACCGCCCGTGGATGGACGAGGAGTGGGAGGTCCCCGCGGCGCCGGACATCGACGAGTCGCTCATCGGCACCGAGCTGTTCGTCAACCCCGGGTTCGAGGACGGTACGACCGGCTGGCAGGTCAACGGCTCGGCCCGGCTCTCCGTGAGCGAGGACGCCCACGGCGGTGACCGCGCGCTCCTCGTCACCGACCGCGCCACGACGGGGTCCGGGCCGGTCCAGGACGTCACCGCCGTCATCCAGCCCGGCGTCACCTACGACCTGTCCGCGATGGTCCGGTACGACAACCCGGACAGTCCCGAGACGAAGCGCTTCCTCATCACCTCCCACGACGGTGCGAGCACGTACACCAACCTGGCCTCGGGGGTCGCCCGCCGGGGCGAGTGGTCCCGGATCGAGGGCAGCTTCACCGTGCCCGCGGACCGGCCCCCGACGACACTGCGCCTGTTCGTCGAGACCCCCTGGGTGGACAGCGGCACCATCGAGGCGGACCCCGCCGCGCACGTTATGGACTTCCTCCTCGACGACATCTCGCTCGTGGGACGTCCGGTGACCGACGAGCTCCCGCACCCGGACGAGATCGCCTTCAACGGGTCCCGCCTCGACGCGGTCTGGCAGTGGAACCACGCCCCGGACAACCGGTACTGGTCCCTGACCGACCGGCCCGGCCGGCTGCGGCTCACCACCGGCAAGGTGGTGACCGGGGAGTACGTCTTCACCAAGCTCGGTGACCGGCCCGAGCTCACCTACTTCGAGGAGGCCCGCAACACCCTGTCCCAGCGCACCTTCGGCCCGCGGGCCTCCGCGGAGACGGCGCTGGACTTCTCCGGCATGCGGGACGGCGACACGGCCGGGCTCGCCGTCTACAACCGCGGCTTCTCCTACGTCGCCGTGCGGCGCGAGGCGGGGCGGACCACGCTCGGTGTCGTCAACCGCGTCCAGCCCTTCCCGGTCGAGGTCGACCAGGAGGCGACCGAGGCGTTCCTGCCCGGCACCACCGTCGACCTCGGCGACGCCACCGAGGTGCACCTCAAGGCGGACGCCGACTTCACCTCGCCCATCGGCCAGCTGTGGACGACGTTCTACTACAGCCTCGACGGCGAGACCTGGCACCGGCTCGGCCAGCGGGTGGGGCCGCAGACCCTCGACGGCAGCCTCGCCCACTTCATGGGCCACCGCTTCGGGCTGTTCAACTACGCGACCGAGGAGGCGGGCGGGCACGTCGACTTCGACCACTTCCTCCTCAGCGACACCCTGACCGCGGACGGCCGCCCCCTCGACCCGACGCCCCTCGACGCCGCCATCGCCCACGCCCACACCCTCGACCCCGCCGACTACCCGGCGGAGGCCTGGGAGGCGATGACCACGGCGCTGGCGAAGGCGGAGGCGGCCCGCGAACGCGGGTTCTCCACCCAGAACCAGATCGACGCACCGGAGCGGGCCCTGAGCCTCGAGCTCGCCCGCCTCGGCGTCCTCGCGGAGCGCGCGCCCGCCCTCGACGTCACCGCGAGCGTCGACACCCGGTGCGTGGCGGGCAGGGCCGTCGTCACGGTGCGGGTGCAGAACGGCGAGGACCGCCCCGTCACGGTGGCGGCGGACACGGCGTTCGGGACCCGGGTGTTCGACGGGCTGGCACCGGGACGTGGCGCCTCCCACGCTTTCACCACCCGCCGGGCCCAGCTGTCGGCCGGGGAGGTGGACCTCACCCTCACACCCACGGGCGGCGACCCGGTGACAGCCACCGCGCCGTACGCCGCGACCACCTGCGGCGGGTAGTCCCCACGGCGCCGACCCGACCCCCGGTGCACGCCCGGACGGTGCAGAAGGGAGCCACGACACGGACGACCGTCGGAAGCAGACAGCACGACCGCCCCTACCGACGACCGGGCTCCGCCACCGGCGGGCCCTGGACCAACGCACGCAGTACCAGGAGGAGGACATTTCGTGGCACGTGAACGACTACGGCACGACCGACGCAGAGCGGTGTCGGTCGTGGCCATCGGCGCGCTGCTGTCCGCGGGCCTGGCGATGGCGACATCGCCGGTGCACGCGGAGGAGCCGACGACCGAGGAGCTCATCGTCAACGGAGGGTTCGAGGACGGCCTCACCGGCTGGTTCGTCAACAACGGCAACCCCACCGACGGGGGCACGCTGAGCCTCACCGAGGACGCCTTCAGCGGCTCCTACGCCGTCGCGGTCACCGATCGGCAGACCACCGGCTCCGGTCCGATGCAGGACCTGAGCGGCAAGGTCCAGGCCGGGGCGACCTACACGGTGCGGGCGCGGATCAAGTACGACAACCCCGACAGCCCGCCGACCAAGCAGTTCTTCGCGACGATGCACTACGGCGGCGGGAGCTACACCAACGTCGGCGACGTCATCGCGACCCGGGGGCAGTGGGGCTACATCAACAGCACCTTCACCATCCCGGCCAACCAGAGCGTGAGCACCGCCCGGCTCTTCCTCGAGACGCCGTGGACGAGCGACCCGGGTGCCGACCCGGACCTGCACCTCATGGACTTCGTGGTCGACGACGTCTCCCTCGTCGGGGCACCGCCACCGCCCCCGCCCTCGCGGACCGTGGAGGTCGTCGGCAAGCTGCCGGGGGAGCACAACCCGCTCATCGGCCACAAGTTCGGCGCCGACGGGTTCGGCCTGGTGCACGACGGCCGGGTGTACATGTACATGACGAACGACACCCAGGGCTATGCCCCAGACCCGGAGACGGGCATCTCCCCGCAGATCAACTACGGCGACATCAACCAGATCACCGTCATCTCCTCCACCGACCTCGTCAACTGGGTCGACCACGGCGAGATCCAGGTCGCCGGACCCACCGGCGTGGCCCCGTTCACGAACAACTCGTGGGCGCCCGGCGCCGTCACGCACGAGGTCGACGGGGAGGAGAAGACCTTCCTCTACTACGCCAACGGTGGCGGGTCGAGCAACGTCATCACCGGTGACAGCCCGCTCGGGCCGTGGGTGAGCCAGCGGACCAGCACGCTGATCAACGCCTCGACACCGGGCACGGAGGAGGTCGCCTGGCGCTTCGACCCGGCGCCGTTCATCGACGACGACGGCCAGGCCTACCTCTACTTCGGGGGCGGCCCCGCATCGACCTCGATGCCGCCGGAGGAGCGGTTCAACAACCCGAAGAACCTCCGCGGCATCAGGCTCACCGACGACCTCGTCAACACCGAGGGGTCGGCGTTCGTCGTCGACGCCCCGGTCGCCTTCGAGGCCGCCCACGTGTTCAAGCGGGGCGACCTGTACTACCTCACCTACTCCTCCCACTTCGGGGGCGCGGACTTCGGCGGCAACCAGCCCCGGGTGCCCGGCTACCCGGGCAGCGGGCAGATCGGCTACCTCATCTCCGACGACCCGACAGTGTGGGACAAGGACACCTACGCGGGGGTGATCTTCCCGAACCAGTCGGAGTTCTTCGGTGCCGGCACGGGAGGCAACAACCACCAGTCGGTGTTCGAGTACGAGGGCAAGTACTACTTCACCTACCACGCCCCGACGCTGAACAAACGGATCACCGGCAACCAGACCCAGGGCTACCGCAGCCCGCACATCCAGGAGCTGACCTTCAACGAGGACGGCACCGCGGTCCAGGTCGTCGGCACCTACGCCGGCGTCGAGCAGGTGCGGGACTTCGACCCGTACCGCACCTTCGAGGCAGAGACGCTGGGGTGGAGCAAGGGCATCGCGACGGCGCCCGTCGACGTCGAGTCGGCCGAGTTCGGTCCCGACGCCCCGAACCTCGCCGTCACCGACGTCGACCACGGCGACTGGACCGCGCTGTCCTCCGTCGCCTTCGGCGAGTCGGGCGCCGCATCCGTCACCGCGCGGGTCCGCCCGCTCCAGGAGGGGGCACAGATCCAGGTGCGCACCGGGAGCGAGACGGGTCCCGTGCTCGGGACGATCGACGTCGCCGGCCCGGTCGGGGAGTGGAGCGACGTGAGCGCCGCGCTCACCGGCGCGACGGGGACCCACGACGTCTTCTTCACCTACACCGGTCCGGAGGGCGACCTGATGGAGCTCGACAGCTGGGAGTTCACCGAGGCCACCGGTGAGCCGACGCTCGACGTCACCGTCACCGCGGACACCCGCTGTGTGGTCGGCCGCGCCGTCCTCACGGTGCGCGCGAACAACGGCGAGGACCGGCCGGTCACCGTCGAGGCCGACACGGCCTACGGCTCCACGGTCTTCACCGACCTGGGGCCGGAGCGGGGCGCGTCCCACGCCTTCACCACCCGGCAGGCCTCCTTGCCGGCCGGTGACGTGGACGTGACCCTCTCCGCCGACGGGGTCTCGGTCCCGGTGACCGTGCCCTACGCCGCACGCAGCTGCGGCTGACCGACCCGCGGTGGCCCGGCCTCTCGGCCGGGCCACCGCGGCGGACGCCAGGCGCCGAGGAGCGGTGGGCTCGGCGGCGTCGCGGACCGTGGTGCGCGGACCCGGACCCGAGCGGTTCGGTCCTCGTGTTTCCGAGACCCGCTCGGCAACCGTGGTGGGCTGTGGTCAGCACCCGAGGGAATGCAGCACCGCGGCCGTGCTCTCCACCAGCCAGGTCAGGACGGACTCGAGGGCGCTCGAACAGGCGTGGCGCACAAGCGCTCTGCCCACAGTGGCGCCGATGCAGCCAACGCGCGGCTGCGCCGACCCGTCACGGTCGGCCACCTCGCCGAGGGTCTCGGTGGTGAGCTCGGCAGCGGTCACCATGTCGGCAACCACGGCGGCCGGCTCTCCCAGCATGGCGGTGTGCAGCCACGACTCGTAGGTGGAGATGGCCCAGTGCGCGACCCGAGTGAGGTGGAGGCGGACGGAGAGGGTGGTGGCAAAAGGACTCACACGGTGGATGTGTGTGCGTCACACCCGGTTGCCTCCCCACTCGCAGTCACCCCACTCCAGGGAGCCGATGTCGTCGGCGTCGTCCTGCCAGGTCAGCTCGTCGAGCGGCCAGCGGCTGTGGTCCCGGGCCCACTCCTCCGCGACCGTCAGCCACGCGGCGAGCACGGGCAGGTCCACCAGGGCCGGCGCGAGCACGCGCAGCCCGTCGGCGACCACCTGCGCCGCCGCGTCGCGGTGCTCGGCACGCCGGGCGCGGGAGTCGGCTCGACGCTGCAGCGCGCTGTCGGCGGCCAACGCAGCCAGCAGCCACGGCACGGCCGCGTCGGCGCTCGGGGGAGCGTCCGCAGGCAGGTCGAGCCACGCGGCGAGGAGGGCCTGTTCCGACGTCATGCGGCGCAGGACCTCACACAGCGCCGAGCGCTCCAGCACGCCACACCCGCCGAGCTCCTCCAGCACGAGCGAGCGTGCGGCGGTCCGGTCCTCGGTGGTGGCCGCGACCATGAGCAGGTCGATGGCGAGCAGAGCCACACCCGCACGCAGGACGTCGCCGTTCCAGCCGGGGGCGGTCAACTCGGCAGGGACGGGCGGCTGGGCAGCGGGGCCGGGCGCGGGGCGTGCATCCATACCCGGTCTGTGTGCGCGCCCGCCCCGGTCGGCTCCCCACCTCGGCGCCGCGACACGCCTTCCGGCCTGAACGTTTGCCGTCCTGTTACCTGGGCGTCACGACCAGTTCGTCGGCACCCGGCAGCATGCCGCCCCGGTGGGATCTGTCCCACCGTTCCACAGACGGAAAGGACGTCATGCTTCGCCGATCAGGCATGTTCCGGGGCCGGGCGCTGCTCGCCGCAGGGATCGCGGCCACCGTGACACTCGGGGCGGCGCTGCCTGCCGCCGCAGCACTCCCGATGCGGTACGACATCGAGCCCGGCTCGCCGGTGCTCATCAGCGAGATCGCCAACGGAGGCCCGGGCGCGACCAGCCAGGCCAACCGCGACTCCGCAAAGAACTTCATCGAGATCACCAACTACGGCAACCAGCCGGTCGACATCTCCGGCTGGAAGATCTACCGCTGCGGACAGACCGGCGGCGGGTACGGACCCCAGGCCGTGGTCGCCGACGGCACCGTCCTGCAGCCCGGTGAGCAGTACGTCACCGCCCGCGAGGGCTCCGGGTACGAGGCCGACTCCTACTACGACACGAGCCTGCACGCCTTCGGCTTCGGTGCCTTCCTCGAGGACGCGACCGGGCAGTGGCGCGACGCCATCGGCTTCTACCACGAGGACATCCACACCGACTGCCACGTCGACGGGAAGTGGCTGCAGCGGGGCCTGCAGCACCGGCTCGACGAGTCCCACCAGCGCGTCTCGAACACCGGGGACATCGAGCGGGACTGGGTCGTGGCACCGCGCACCGTCGGGCGGCCGAACGTCACCGAGCACGACGTCGCCCGGATCGACAACGGCCTGCGCTTCTCGGAGTTCAACAACAGCGGGTCGGCCAGCACCACCGACCAGTACGTCGAGATCACCAACTACGGCGACGACCCGGTCGACGTCACCGGCTACCAGCTCTTCCGCTGCGGTGAGAACGGCACCCAGTACCTCCAGATCGGCGCCTTCCCGGAGCACGTCATCGAGCCCGGCGAGAGCTTCCTCGCCGCCCGCGCCGGCGGCGCCTACGCCGACCAGGCCGACGCCACGTACAGCACCTCTATGCACTGGCGCGACTTCGGCGTCATGCTCCTCACCCCGGACGACGAGATCGTCGACCGCGCCGGTGTGTACGACAACCGCAACAGCCCGTGCACGGACGGGCGCCCGATCGAGGAGAAGCTCAACCACTTCGACGGCACCACCTACCAGCGGGTCACCGACACCGGTGACAACCTCACCGACTTCATCGTCACGGCGACCCGCACCCCGGGCCGCGAGGACCCGGCCGCCGAGTACGCCCCCGCCCCGCGGTGGGAGGGCTTCCGGGACGTGCGTCTGAGCGAGGTCGCACCCGCCGGCCCGGCCGGGAGCGACGACGAGTTCTTCGAGCTCGCCAACTACGGCGACCGGCCCGTGGACCTCACCGGGTGGAGCGCCCACCGCTGCTACGGCACCGGTCAGCCCGGCATCGGGAGTAACGTGCAGATCGCCGACCTCGGCGTCACGCTGCAGCCGGGTGAGACCTACCTCGGCGTCGCCGCCGGCGCCCCCGCCGCGCTGCGCGACATCGCCGACGGCATCTATGCGACCGGTCTGAACCAGACCGACGGCTACGGCATGTACATCACCGACGCCGACGGCCGGCTGGTCGACGCCTTCGCCTCCTACGACGTCAACGTCAACCAGTACACGCCCTGCCGCCTCGGCCAGGAGGCCCGCAACTGGACGAAGAACGACCTGGGCGAGAGCTACACCCGCGCCCAGTCCCTGGGGGACAACGAGCTCGACTTCGTCGTCACCGACCGCACGCCCGGTGAGCTCGTCGACGCCGAGTACGTCGACCCCACCGTCCCGCTGCCCGGCGAGCTCGACCCGGTGAGCGTCGAGACCGACCACGTCCCCGGAACCCCCGTGGTGACGCGGGGCGAGGGCGGCACCGTGACCGTCACGACGACGGACGAGGGCGGCACGAGCCTGGAGCTCAGTGCCCGCGTGGCGGACCTGCGCGACACGGACGACGTCCTCGTCCACGCCGGCGTCAGCCCGGACCCGGTGCCGGCCACGCTCGTCGTCGCCGGCGAGGAGCCGGTGGCGGACCCCGCCGCCGAGGTCGAGGGCAGCAGCGGCGGGTACCCGTTCCAGCGTTTCGAGGTGCCCACCGGCGGCCCCGTCGAGTTCGTCTGGTCCGGCACGACGACGCCCCGCAACGAGCTCCAGCTGCTCGTGTGGGACGGGACGGCCTGGCAGCAGGCCGACGCCGCCGTCCCGTCGGCGGACGGAGACGTCACGCTCGTGGGTGACATCACCGACGTCACCGACGGCGTCGCGCACGTCCTGGTCATCGACGGGCCGCGCACCCGTGGTGGCCTGCTCGACGAGGTCGGCGTGCACGACAACGCCTTCGCCGACCCGGGCAGCTACGACGTCGCGCTCAACCACATGTCCGACACCCAGTTCCTCGCCGAGGGCTTCCGCGACGTCTTCCGTCGCATGGCCACGTGGGTGGTCGCCAACGCCGACGCCCGCAAGATCGGGTACAACACGCTCACCGGCGACATCATCGAGAACTGGATGAACGGCAACCACGCCCCCGAGCGCGCGAACCGGGAGTTCGCGGCCGCCAGCGCCATCATGGCCCTGCTCAACGACGCCGGCGTGCCGAACGGGGTGCTGCCCGGCAACCACGACAACTTCTGGGGTCGGAACAACGACAAGTACAACGAGTACTTCCCGGTGAGCATGTACGAGGGCCACCCCTGGTACGGCGAGCCGTGGGCCCCGGGGGACAACTCCGCGCACACCGACTACTTCTCGGCGGCGGGCACCGACTTCCTCGTCATCAGCCTGCCCTACCGGCCGTCGCGTGAGCAGATGGAGTGGGCCTCCCAGCAGGCCCAGGCCCACCCGGACCACAGCGTCATCCTCGCCACCCACTCCTACCTGCACACCAGCGGGGAGCGGGACGACGTCGACCGGCGCTACACCGCCACCGCGGTCGACGTGTGGGAGCGGGTCGTGGCACCGAACGAGAACATCTTCCTCGTCCTCGGCGGCCACTACCACGGCGTGTCCACCCAGTACGCCGACCCCGTCACCGGTGAGCAGACCGACGCCACCGAGCTGGGCGACGACATCGTCGCGGTGAGCAACGTCGGTGCGTCCGGACGCACCGTCGTGGAGATGCTTGCCGACTACCAGGGCTACCGCTCCACCCTGCTGGACGACCCGACCGTGGTGCGGTCCGACATGCTCGACCGCGACACCGGCTTCCAGCGCCTGCTCCAGCTCGACCTGGACGCCGGGCTGATGGCGGTCAACGCCTACTCCCCGACGCTCGACACCTTCGAGGCCTGGCGGTACGACGAGCCCGCCTACCGCGGCGCGAACGCCCGGTACGACGCCACCGACGAGGAGTTCGTCGTCGAGGTCGACCTCGTGCGCTCGACGACGCTCACCCCGACGGCGTGGGCGGTGACGACGCCCTCCACCGAGCTCCTCTCGGCCTCGGCCGCGCCGGGCGAGCCCGTCGAGGTTGCGCTCCGGGCGAGTGAGGTCGACCAGCTCTGGTACGCCCGCGTGACCGACGACGCCGGCAACGTCGTCACCTCCCCGCCCGCCGTCCTCGCGGCGCTGGGCGAGGACCCGAGCGAGGAGCCCACCGACCCGGCCGAGGAGCCCACCGACCCCGCGGATGAGCCGACGGACCCGGCCGACACCCCGGACGACGGCGCGGACGAGGACGACACCGACGAGGAGCCCGGCGCCGGCAGCGACACCGCCTCCGGCGACCGTGACCGGCGCGGCGCCCTGCCGGTCACCGGCGCGGCGATCGCCGGCGTGGCCCTCCTGGCCGTGCTGGTCCTCGTGGCCGGCGTGGTCCTCCACCGTCGGGCCCAGGCCTGACCCACGGCGCTCCGGACGCCGTGCGCGGCGTCCGGAGCGCCACCCGGTGGTGGAAGTCACGTCACCGAATCGGCCCGACGATTTCCACCGCCGCCGTCGGGCGGCTATGCTCGACGTCGGCCCTCACCGGGCCGTGCGCCCGTAGCTCAATGGATAGAGCATCTGACTACGGATCAGAAGGTTGGGGGTTCGAGTCCCTCCGGGCGCGCAGTGGCAGAGGCAGTGAAGCCGGACCCCCGCCGGGACCACCCGAGCGGGGGTTCGCGCCTTCGGTGATGAGCTCCTCGAGCGGTGACGCCGGGCAGCGGACGACGCGTCCGAGGTCGGACGCGCGTCGACGGCAGCGTGCCGCGCTGTGCGGCCGGCACCGACTGCTCGGGAACGCGCAGCCGCCAGATGTCGGGCGTCCCTCAGCGGAAGCTCGTGAAGACCTTCTGCAGGGCACCGGTGCTCTGCGACACCCCGCCCAGCAGCTGGCCGATGCCGCTGAGCTGGGCGCCCTCGATGTGGCGCTCGTTCGCGCCGTCCATGCGCTTGTTCCGCAGGCGGGTGCGCTTGCCCTTGAGCTCGTCGGTGGCCTGCAGGTTGTCGATGGTGGCCTCGGTCTCGCGCGCGTGCATGTGCCGCTTGTCGACGTTGCGGTAGCGCAGGTACATCAGCCCGTAGAACACGAACCCGGACAGGTAGAGCAGCAGGCCGAGCGAGCCGATGTCCCCGCTGCCGGACTCGCCGGCGAGCACCTGGCCCTGGCTCGCGGCCCACATCATCGAGTGCACCATCAGGTCACCGCCATGACGATCGTGCCGAGGACCATCCCGACCACCTGGACCACACCGGCCACCGCGAGCAGCTTGGGGTGGTTGACCGGGACGCTGCCCATGGTCTCGCCGGTGCGGCCGTTGACCGCGACGTAGTGGAGGAAGGACCGCCCGTTCGAGCGCTTCTCGTGGTAGCTGTACAGCCACACCGGCAGGTAGGCCGCCGCCCAGCGCTGGCCCCGGATGTCGACCTCCTGCCGGTCCCAGCGCACCCCCCGGTCGTAGAAGCCGAGGGTCTCGTCGGCCACGCGGTGCCGGGTGACGTCGCGCGCCTGCCGCTCGACGAGCGGGGCAAGCTCGGCGATGTTCGAGTCACGCCGCTCGGAGGTGAAGCCGGCGATGTAGTTCGCGTCGTAGCGGACCGAGTTCTCGACGTCGAACGGCATGATCGCGTTGATGATGTTGTTGGAGTTGAGGCTCGTGTCCTGGTTCCGGCGCTCGGCGGCCGCCTCGACGGTCAGGTCGTTGATGTAGATGTCCAGCTCGCGCCGCACGCGGTAGACGTCGGCGTCGTACACCCGCCGCTTCCGGTCACCGCTGCCGACCATGTACGTCCGGGTGCAGTGCTCCCCCTCCCCGGCGAACCGGGCGTGGGCGTTGATGTCGACCACCATGTACGGCAGGTACACCCCCATGACGTTCTCGGGGGCGAACTCCTTGAGGAAGCGGGGGTGGGCGAAGGCCCGCCGCTTCTTGACGAACCCGCGGATCCGCTCGACGGCGTCCTCCTTGCGGAGGCGGAAGGGCAGCACCATGTCGGGCACGGCGCCGTTGGGGATCTGCTGGTTGACGGAGAGCTTGTTCCGGCACCAGTGGCACCGGGCCTGGGTGCTCTCGGCGGTGTTGACCACGACCTCCGCACCGCAGGCCGTGCACTTGAAGGTCAGCACCTCGTCGGTCGAGGCGACGATGTCCTGCGAGCCGGACCCGATGACCAGACCGGTCAGGGTCCGGATGTCCTGGTTGATGAACAGCTCGTCGTCCTGCTTGCCCCACTCGTGCCGGCAGAACAGGCAGCGCAGCAGCCCGCTGGCGGTGTTGAGGCTGATCTCGGTGGCACCGCAGCGGGGGCATTTGGCCAACCCGTCCTGCGCATCGGCGTCCGTCCGGACGACCTGCGGCCCGTCCGTCCCTGCGGGCGGAGGGGAGGTGACGACAGGCGGGGTGGTCGGCGGGGGCGGGGCGACCGGTGGGGCGGTCGGCGGGGGCGGGGCGGCGGCCACCCCGGGGTGCGGGAAGCCGGCGGCGGGCTGCCCGGAGGGGGCGGGCGGTGCCGCCGGAGGGGTGGTGGGTGCGGCCGGCTGTGCCCGCTCAGGGTCCTGCGTCGTGGTCATCTACAGCCCAAGGACCTTGGCCTTCGCTGCGTCGTAGTCGGCCTGCGTGATGAGGCCCTGGTCGAGCAGCGTCTTGAGCTGGCTGAGCTTGGCCACCGGGTCCTCCGGGGCCGCGGCGCCCTGAACGGGCGGCTCGGGGGCGGGCGGCGCCTGCGGGGCAGGCTCCTGCCCCGGCGGGGGCGGCGGGGCCTGGGCCGGGCTCTGCGGCTGGCCCTGCGGCGGCCCGTAGCCCTGCGGCGGCTGCGCGTACCCCTGCCCCTGGTACCCGTATCCCTCGGCCTGCGGGCCCTGACCCTGCGTCTGCTGCCCGTAGTAGGGCTGCTGGCCGTAGCCCTGTGGCGGCTGGCCCTGCGGCGGCTGGCCCGGACCGTGGGGCGGGTGGCCGGGGCCCTGCGGCGGCTGGCCGTAGCCGCCCGACGGCGGGCCGTAGGCGGCCTGCGGCACCTGCTGGTAGCTGTGCTGGTATCCCGGGGCGACCGGCTGCTGCAGCCCGCCCATCGCCCCGCCGGCGGCGTTCATGCCCATGCCGAGGAAGGCCATGCCGGCCCCGCCACCGCCGCTCTCCCCCGCGGCCTGGATGCCGCGGGCGGCGGCCTGCTGCATGAAGGAGTTGCCGCGCGCTCCGCCGAGGGCGTCGGCCTTCTTCACGTCGCTGAGCAGCTTGCGAGTGTCCTCGTCGTACTCGATCGCCTGGATGGCGACCTTGACGATGGCCAGACCGCGGTCGGAGGTCCAGCGGTAGCCCTGCTCGACAGCCTGGCTCAGCGACTGGGCGAACCCGACGGAGTCGGACTGGATCCGGGTGATCCGGTTCCCCTGGCTCGGGTCGTTGGTGTAGATCGAGAAGGCCTGCGCCAGCGAGCCGACCACCTCGTTGAAGAGCTGGCTGGCGGCGTCGTTGTCCAGGTCGGAGAAGTCGAACACCCGCGGCGCGTCGCCGAGGTAGGTCTGCGGCACGAACTGCCGGACGAAGAGGATCGGGTCGACGATGCGCAGCGTGTAGGTGCCCCGGGTGATCGCGCCGACCTGGGCGCCGAGGTACGCGTCGTCCCAGTAGATCTCGGACTGGGTGCCGAAGCGGTTGTTCGGGATCTCCTTGAGGTTGACGTAGAACGCCAGCTGCCGGGAGCCCGGCTGGCCACCGAACTTGAACCGCTCCCACGACGTCGTCACGGTCGGGCTGAGAATGCCGTCACCGGCGAAGATCGACTGGGAGTTCTGGTCGTCGGAGGTGTAGATGAACCCGCCGGGCTCGGCGATGAACCCGGTGATCTGACCGTCCTGGAGGGTGATGAGCCCGTGGCCCTCCGGCACGAGGATCTTGCTGCCGTTGGTGATGATGTGGGCCGAGCCCTGGGTGTTCGAGCCGCGCCCCATGTTCTGCCCCTGAGGGACGGCGGGGAAGATCGCGGCCGTGGGGGCCAGGCTCCGGGGCGGGACGAGGAAGTCCTTCCACTGGTCGGCCATGGTGCCGCCGAGCGCGCCGGTGAACGCCTTGATGAACCCCATCCGAAATCCTCCGTGAGCAGCCGGGTCTCCCCCATCGGAACCAGCGACTTTACCAGCGCGGTGTCGGCGCTCGGGCTGCTTCCGCCCCGGAGCATACCCACAGCGGGGGTACGGACGGTGGACGTCGGACCGGCCTGCGGCCCGCAGCGTCGATGCGCCGGGCGGGAGGGACGGCGAAGGCTCGGAGCAGCGCGTGCTCCGGGCCTTGCGCAGGGGGTCAGCGGCGGATGCCGAGGGTGTCGCGGCCGTCGCCGTCCCAGTCGCCCACGAGGGTGGTGTCGGAGGCGCGACCGTAGACCAGCACGGTCTCGGCGTCACCCCCGCGCAGGGAGTTGCTGACGTAGTAGGTGCGGTCGCGGCGCACGGTCAGGCTGTCGGCGCGGTCTGCGTCCCAGTCGCCGACGTAGACGTCGTCACCGGCCCGCCCGTAGTGCAGCACGGTGTCGGCGTCGCCGCCGCGGATCGCGTTCTTCACGTGGTAGGTCTTGCCGCGGCGCACGGTGAAGGTGTCGCGACCGTCGCCGTCCCAGTCGCCGACGAGGACGTCGTCGCCGCTGCGGCCGTAGCGGATCACCCGGTCGGCGTCACCGCCGGTGACGGAGTTCTTCACGTGGTAGGTCTTGCCGCGGCGCACGGCGAAGGTGTCGGTGCCGTCGCCGTCCCAGTCGCCGACGTAGACGCGGTCCCCGGCCCGGCCGTAGTTGATGACGCGGGTGGGCCCGCCGGTGCTGTTGGCGTCGCGGATGTAGAAGGTCTTGCCGATGCGGTAGGCCAGGGTGTCGGTGCCGTCCCCGTCCCAGTCGCCGACGTAGACACGTCCGGCCCGGTTCCCGTACTGGAGCACCCGGTCGGCGGCACCGGTGAAGCTGTTGCTCAGGTGGTACTCGCGGCCGGTGCCGCCGACGCCGCCGTCGTCGATGGAGCGGGTGCTGGAGCCGTCGTCGCCGGGGATCGTCGGGCGCGGCGCCGGCGCGGGCGAGGGCGACTCCCTGCCGGAGGAGGGCTCGCGGGACTCCTCGCCGCCGGAGGAGGAGCCCTTCTGGTCGGAGGCACGGGCGGCGGGCAGGTGCTGGGTGATCTCGCGGTCCATGATGGCGGCGAACTGCCGGCCGCGGCCGTGGCCGACGCCGGAGGGCCAGGTGGCGTCGGTGACGAAGCCGGCATCCGTGTACCAGCTGTAGCCGCCGCGGGCGCCCCACGAGCTTGTCGTGTACGCCTCGTCGGCGGTGCCGGTGTCGAAGGACACCACGGTCGATCGCCGGTACTCCTGCGAGAACGAGGCCTTCGTCGCGGGCGCGCCGCCGTAGGCGATCGCCACGGCCAGGTCGACGGAGTGCGCCTCGCCGTGGGCCGGGAGGAAGAAGCGGGTGGTCCACTGCGCGCCGGAGGAGTAGCCACCGATGACGACGCGGTCGAGGTCGATGTCGTACTGCGACGTGACCCGGGAGATGAGGTCGGAGGACCAGCGGGCCTTGCCCACGGCGTTGCGCGAGTCGTACCAGCAGTTGTCGGTGCCGTCGCAGCCGGGTGCCGGCGCTTCGGGCGTGAGGAGCAGCAGGTTGTGCTTGCGGGCCACCGCGACCAGTCCGGCGTCGCCGTCGGCGTCGAGCAGGTAGGTGCTGTTCGGGTTGTCCAGCCCGTAGCCCCCGGACCCGTCGGTGTAGACGAGCAGCCCGACCGGGCGCGACCAGTCCAGCCCGGCGGCGAAGATGTGGTAGCTCGACGTGAGACCGGCGGAGGTGAAGGACTGGTCCAGCCGGTTCGTCAGCGCGCCTCCTGCGCCGCCCGTCGATGCGGCGCTCGCCGGCGCGGCGACCCCCGCGACGACCAGACCGGTAGCGACGAGTGCGGTCACGCCGGCCTGCTTGATGCGTCGGTACACAAGAACCCCCCGATAGTTGACTGACGACGCGGTCGTCCCCACGCGTCGGCGGGGGGACGGCCCCTCGGCCACGGCCACGGCCTGCGCGGACCCGGCGAGCACGACCGCATCCAGTGTCGGGCGAAAATGGCCACTTTGGAGACAACTGTCGTCGAGGTCACGTGTGGTGGGCCCCACATGGAATCCCGGCGAAGCGCTGGCACGCGCGTTGCCTGCCCGCTACCGTCGGCGTCAGGTGCACGTGTCACCGGCCGCCGGCGGCCGGTGTGGTGCGTCCGGAGCGCGGTCGTGGACGTCCGGCGTCCGGACGTAGCCGAGGCGTGCCGGCTGCGTGGCGGGGGGGCAGCGATGGCGCGGCGGTGCCGAGGTGGCCGACGATCCGGGCGCGCTCGCGCGCACGCGCCTCCCGCGACACCTGCCCGGCGGGTCCCGACGTCATGGCCCGTCCCCGGCGCGACGGGGGAGGTGAGGACCCTGGCTCGGACACGGCGATGACGCGTGTTGGGAAGAGGCGAGTGAGAGGGCAACGACGACCCATGGAAGTCAGCACAGAGACAGCGAGCGCCGTCCGTCGCGGACGGTTGCTCCTCGTGGCGGCCGCCGGAGCGGCACTGGTCGCCTCGCTGGTGGCCACCCCGCCGTCACAGGCGCAGGAGGGGCAGGTCACCGGCCTGACCGTCGAGCAGCAGCAGGGCTTTGCCACCCTGCGGTGGGATCCGGTCCCCGGTGCCACCGAGTACGAGATCGAGCGCACGCCGGTCGACGAGGACGACGAGGTCACCGGTGACCCGGTGATCACCGGTATCTGGCGCCCGGAGCGGCAGGTCGACCAGGTCGAGCCGGCTTTCGCCGACGCGAACTTCGACCCTGGTGACCGCTTCCGGTGGCGGGTGCGGGTGCCGGGCCAGGAGTTCTCCGAGCCCGTGCACGACACCACGCTGCCGCAGTGGGGTGACCCGCAGGTGCCGGGGGAGAACCTGCGCACCCAGTGGGAACGGACGGGGGCCGCGACCTACACGAGCGACGTCGAGGAGTACGCGTACACCGCCGCCCTCGACGCCGCCGGCGACCGGGTGCGGGTGGTGGAGATCGGCCGCACGCTGCAGGACCGGCCGATCAACATGTTCGTCATCGGGTACCCGGAGCCCCCGGCGACGGCCGCAGAGGTCGCCGACTCCGCGGCCGCACTGGTGAACTGCAACGTCCACGGCAACGAGCCGTCCTCGCGGGAGGCGTGCCTCATCCTGGCACGCGAGCTCGCCTTCGCCGACGACGAGCGCACCATCGACCTGCTGTCGAACACCACGGTGCTCCTCGTCCCGTCGATCAACGGTGACGGCCGGGCGCTCAACCGCCGCGGCAACCTCGTCAACCAGGACCTCAACCGGGACTTCTCGCTCATCCGCCAGCCTGAGACGTTCGCCTTCACGCAGATGCTGCGCGACTACCGGCCCGACGCCGCCTTCGACGGGCACGAGTTCGGCAACAGCCAGGCCGGTGACCTGCCGGTGATGTTCCCGCGGCACCTCAACGTCCCGGAGCCGGTCCACCTGCAGAGCAAGCACCTCGTCGAGGACTGGCTCTACGAGCATGGCTCGCAGGACGGCTGGTGGTACTGCCCGTACGGCTGCCAGGGCGGCGGTGCCGTGGGGCTGAGCCAGGAGACCATCCTGCGCAACACCCTCGGACTGAAGAACATCGTCGGCGTCCTGCTCGAGGCGCGCAGCTCGGGCGGCGCCACCCGGCCCAGCGACGGCGGCACCAACACCCCGGAGAGCCGCAAGCGCAAGACCTACTCGGCGATCTACACCTACCACCAGTTCTTCGACTACTTCCGCGCCCACCAGGCCGACATCCTCCGGGCCGGCGAGGAAGGACGGCGCGCCCAGACGGCGAACACCGGGCCGATCGTCTTCCGCGGCTCCTACCCGGTGCCGGCGTTCCCGGCCCCGCACCCGGGGCAGGCGCCGCCACCGGACGAGGTCCCCGGTCCCGACCAGGTCCTCGACGAGGAGCGGCTGTGCGGCTACCTCCTCACCGAGGAGCAGTACCACGGCCCGCGGTCGGACAGCCCACCCGGGTTCGAGACGACGCTCGCCGACCGGATCGCCGCCCACGGCTGGCGGGTCCAGGTGCGGCCCAACGGGTACATGGTGCCGCTGACTCAGGAGGAGCGCGGGCTCATCCCGCTGCTGCTCGACGGACAGGCGGCCGAGCCGTGGACCGCGGCGCAGCGGCTGTACTGGCCACCGGCGAACCCCAAGGCCGCGCTGCCCGACAGCGCGTGCGGACGCTCCGCCGGCTACGCACCGCCCAGGGCGACGTCCACCCCGCAGGCCGCTCTCGGCTACGTGACCGACTGAGCTCCCGGCCCGGCGCGTGCGTCCCCGAGCGCCCCGGCTGCTCGGGGACGCAGGGTCGTCGCGCGCGGGTCTGACCTGCGCCGGCCGTGCGGCAGCCGCCCGCGGGACCGGGTCCGCACGATCTGAACCGGACCATTCCGGCATACCCGGCTGCCTTTGCGCGTGCCTGCCCGCTTGTCCTACGCATGGGAACCACATGTCCCGGAGTTGCTGCGCAACTTATGCTTGACGACTGACGGAAGTGTCCCTAAGGTCTCGCCCATGTCTGTTGCGGGGGTCACGGTCGACCAGAACCAGGGCGCGACGGCGACGCGTCGCTATCGCGCCGGCATCGTCGGAGCCGGCTTCATGGGCCAGGTGCATGCACGGGCGATCCGCGTCAACGGCGGTGAGGTCGTCGGCGTCGTCGCGAGCACCGAGGAACGCTCCCGGCAGGCCGCTGCCGAGCTCCTCGCGACCCGCACGATCACCACGGTCGACGAGTTGCTCGAGGCGGAGGACGTCGACGTCGTCCACATCTGCACGCCGAACTACCTGCACCACCCGGTCGCGATGCGGGCGATCGAGGCCGGCAAGCACGTCGTGTGCGAGAAGCCGCTGGCCACCACCCCGCAGGACGCCCACAGCATGTGGGCCGCGATGGAGGCGAGCGGAAGGCTCGGCACCGTCCCCTTCGTCTACCGCTTCCACCCGATGGTCCGCGAGGCGCGCGAGCTCGTGCGCAGCGGCCGCGTGGGCCGCGTCGTCCTCGCCCACGGCTCCTACCTGCAGGACTGGCTCAGCGCCCCGGAGGACGACAACTGGCGGGTCGACTCCCGCCTGGGCGGTACCACCCGCGCCTTCGGTGACATCGGCTCCCACTGGTGCGACCTCATGGAGTTCGTCACCGGTGACCGGATCGCCGCCGTGAGCGCGCGCTCCGCCACCGTCAACGAGAACCGCGGCGAGGCCGTGGTCGACACCGAGGACGTCGTCGTCCTCCAGTTCGAGACCCGCGCGGGTGTCCTCGGCACGGCGACGATCTCCCAGGTCTCGCCCGGCCGCAAGAACCGCCTCCTCCTGGAGATCTCCGGCGCGCACGCGACCCTGACCTTCGACCAGGAGGAGCCGGAGAAGCTGTGGCTCGGCGCACGCGAGCGCTCCCAGCTGCTCGTGCGTGACCCGGAGACCCTCTCACCGGCCGCGGCCCAGTACGTCGGCGTCCCGGCGGGCCACCCGCAGGGCTACCAGGAGTGCTTCGCCGCCTTCGTCACCGACACCGCCCGCGGCATCGCCGGGGAGGTCCCGGACGGACTGCCCACCTTCGCCGACGGGCTGCGCGCGGCGCGTATCGCCGACGCCGTGGTCCGGTCCGCTGCCGAGCACACGTGGGTGGAGGTCGAACCGTGAGCACTGCGGCGGCTCCGCTGCTGCGGATGCGGGGGATCACCAAGTCGTTCTTCGGCGTGGAGGTCCTCAGCGGCATCGACCTGGACGTCCGCGCCGGTGAGGTCCACGCTCTCGTCGGGGAGAACGGCGCCGGGAAGTCCACCCTGATGAAGATCCTCGCCGGCGTGCACCCGGCCGACGGCGGCACCATCCACCTCGACGGACAGCCCGTCGCCTTCACCCACCCGCTCGAGGCGCAGGCCGCCGGGGTGACGACCGTCTTCCAGGAGTTCAACCTGCTCCCCGAACGCACCGTCGCCGAGAACGTCTTCCTCGGGCGCGAGCCGCGCCGCCGCGGCCTGGTCGACCCGACCCGGATGGCCCGTGACACTGCCCGGCTGCTCGAGGACCTGGGCATCGACACCATCTCCCCCTATGTCAAGGTGCGCAGCCTGTCGGTCGCCGAGCAGCAGGTCGTCGAGATCGTCAAGGCG
Source organism: uncultured Georgenia sp. (assembly GCF_937958535.1). Classification (GTDB taxonomy): domain Bacteria; phylum Actinomycetota; class Actinomycetes; order Actinomycetales; family Actinomycetaceae; genus Oceanitalea. The sequence goes on from NZ_CALGNQ010000090.1 coordinate 25,335, forward strand.
ATGTCCTTCGACGCGCGGATCATCTCGATGGACGAGCCCACCGCGGCGCTCGCCGACCACGAGGTCGAGCTGCTCTACGACCTCGTGCACCGGCTGCGCGACCGCGGCGTTGCGGTGCTGTACGTGTCGCACCGGCTCAAGGAGATCTTCGACCTGTGCGACCGGATCACCGTCCTGAAGGACGGCGTCCTCGTCGACACGGTCGACACCGGAGACATCACCCGGGACGAGCTCGTCCGCAAGATGGTCGGCCGCCCCATCAGCGCGCTCTTCCCCGAGCCGCGGCCCGGCACCCGGCCCGGCCAGACTCGCCTCGCGGTGCGCGGCGCCGGGAACTCGATGCTCCGCGACATCAGCTTCGAGGTGCGCGGCGGCGAGATCGTCGCCCTCGCCGGCCTCCAGGGCAGCGGCCGCACCGAGGTCGCCCACGGCCTCTTCGGAGTCGCCCCCTTCACCCAGGGGCACGTCGAGGTGGACGGGCGGCGCGTCGACCTACGCTCCCCCCGCCAGGCTGTCCGTGCCGGCATCGCCCTCGTCACCGAGGACCGCAAGACCGAGGGCCTCGCCCTCAACCAGTCCATCGCCGCCAACGCCCGCCTCGTGCTCGACGCCGTCATGCCCGGCCGTGCCAGGCAAGGCGCCCGCCGCGCCCCGGGCGTGCTCTCCTCGCTGGAGCTCACCGCCCGCAGCGGCGCCCACGAGGTGCGCTTCCTCTCGGGCGGCAACCAGCAGAAGGTCGTGCTGGCGAAGTGGCTGCTCACCGAGCCGCGGGTCATCGTCATGGACGAGCCCACCCGCGGCATCGACGTCGGTGCCAAGCGCGCCGTCTACGAGCTCATGCGCGACCTCGCCGCCGAGGGCGTGGCGATCGTCCTCATCTCTTCCGAGCTGCCCGAGGTCATCGGGATGGCCGACCGGATCATCGTCCTCAACGACGGCGAGATCAGCGGCGAGCTGCCCGGCGGCAGCGACGAGGAGGCCGTGATGGCGCTCGCCACGCGCCACGACGTGCTGGAGGAGAGCGCGTGACCACCACGACCACCGCCGCACCGCGACCCACCTCGCGCCCGCTGCACCGGCGGAGCGTGGTGCGGTCCATCCCCCTCATCTACGTCGCCCTGCTCGTCATCCTCGCCGTCGGCACGGTCATCCTCGCCACCAACGGGGAGAACCTCTTCAGCGCCGGCTCCGTCGTCGACATCCTCACCCGCTCCAGCCTGCTCGGCTTCATCGCCATCGGGCAGACGCTGGTCATCCTGTGCCGTTCCCTCGACCTCTCGGTGGGCTACGTAGCGGCCCTGGCCAGCCTGGTCGCCGCGGTCGTCATGGACGGGCAGGAGTCGCGTATCGCCCTCGGGGTGGTCGCCGCGCTCGGCGTCTCCGCCGCCGTCGGCCTCTTCAACGGGCTGGTGACGACGAAGCTCGGCGTCCACGCCTTCATCACCACCCTCGGCGCCGGGCTCATCATCAAGGGGTTCCTCGACACCCGGTTCCCCGGCCCCTCCGGGTCGGTCCCCGCCGCTTTCCAGGGCTTCGGCTACACCCGGATCTCGGTGCTGCCGCTCTCCGCCCTCATCATGCTGCTCCTCGCGGCCGCCGCCGTGGTCATGCTCCACCGCACCCGGCTCGGGCACAGCATGTTCGCCGTCGGTGGCAACATCGACGTCGCGCGCCTCTCCGGCATCCGCACCGACCGGACGCTGGTCACCGCCCACGTCCTGTGCTCCACCATGGCCGGTGTCGCCGGGCTGCTCCTCGCCGCCCGCTTCAGCACCGGTGTCGGTGCCCAGATCTACAGCGCCGGCTACGACCTGGACTCCATCGCCGCCGTCGTGCTGGGCGGCACCCTCCTGCTCGGTGGCCGCGGCGGCGTGGGCGGCACCATCGCCGCCGTCCTCATCCTCGGGGTCCTCGACAGCCTCTTCAACGAGCTGCAGATCGACCCCTTCTTCCGCGACGTCCTGCGCGGTGTCATCATCATCGCCGCCGTCGCCATGTACGCCCGCCGCCAGATCGACCCGACCAAGGCGCGGGCCCGGTTCCGAGACTCGAGCCCCGGCCGGCGCCTGCTCCGGCTGGGCAGGGGAGGACAGCGATGAGCGCCCGCACCGACGCCGCCGCGCTCCCGCGGCCCACTCTCCTCGAGCGGCTGCGGAGCAACGGCAGCGCCCCCGTCCTCGTCGTCCTGGCCGTGCTCGTGGCCGTCATGCTCGGCCTCAACCCGGGCTTCTTCGAGCCGCCGTCGCTCATGGCGTTCCTCCGCAACGCCGCACCACTCGTCGTGCTCGCCATCGGCCAGTACTTCGTCATCGTCTCCGGCGAGTTCGACCTGTCCGTCGGCAGCCTGGTCGGGGCGCAGGTCGTCATCGCCGCCGCCCTCATCAACGGCGAGGAGAGCCGCACCTGGCCGGTCATCGGGCTGATGATCCTCGTGGGGCTGCTCGTCGGCCTGGTCAACGGCCTGGTGACCACCGTGCTGCGGGTGCCCTCGTTCATCACGACGCTCGGCACGATGCTCGTGCTCTACGGCGCCATCCGGCTGTGGACGGGCGGGGCGCCCATCGGCGCCCTGTCGGAGAGCTTCCGCAAGTGGGGCCGGCTGGGTATCGACATGCCCGTCGTGCGCCAGCTGCCTTACGCGCTCATCATCATGGTGGTCCTCGCCGTCGTGGCCGTGCTCGTCATGAGCTCCTCGTTCGGGCGGGTGCTCGTCGCCACCGGGGACAACGACGTCGCCGCTACCTTTGCCGGTGCGCGCGTCTGGTACGTGCGCACCGCCGCCTTCGTCCTGTCCGGGCTCTTCGCCACCATTGCCGGCATCCTCGTCGGCGGCTTCGCCGGGGTGACCGCCCAGGTGGGGCAGGGCATGGAGTTCACCGCCATCACCGCGGTCGTCCTCGGCGGGGTGCTCCTCGGGGGCGGGCGCGGCTGGGTCGTGGGGGCGATGGCCGGTGCGCTGACCTACCAGCTGCTGTCGCGGCTGCTCGTCCAGCTCGACGCACCCTCCACCCTCAACCCGACCATCCAGGGCGTCATCATCATCGCCGCGGTGGCCTACGCCGCGCGGGGCCGGAGCACACGGCGCCGCCGCACCGCGCCGCAGACACCGGCCCCGCCCCAGCCCGTGGGAGCCGCATGACCTGACCGCCCGCGCCCACGGCGCTCCCCGCCCACCCCGTCCCCACCGACTTCTTTCACGACCAAGGAGGGTTTGATGAAGCGCACGCTTCGCGTCACCGCCGGCCTGCTGGGCCTCGGCCTCGCCCTGGCGGCGTGCACCACCGACACGCCCAGCGACGCCGAGACCACCGACTCGCCGACCACCCAGGAGACCGACGCCGCACCGGACACCGTCACCGACGACGGCGCCGGCGGGGGCACCCCGGAGGGTGAGTTCTTCGTCCGCGCCGACTACGAGCGCCAGCTCGCCCAGCGCGACGTCACCCCCGAGGGGGACCCGGCCACCCCGTGGCTCCAGATGATCGAGCCCGGTGAGATGGTCGACACCGCGGAGTTCACCTCCGAGGGCCCCCACACCCTGTGCTTCTCCAACGCCTCGGTCTCCAACCCGTGGCGCGTGACCGGCTGGACCACCATGCAGCAGCAGGTGCAGGTGCTGCAGGACGCCGGTGTCATCGGAGAGTTCCGCTTCGCGGACGCCGGCGACGACGACAACAAGCAGATCTCCGACATCGAGTCCTTCATCGCCGACGGCGACTGCGACGCGATCATCATCTCCCCCTCCACCACGGCCACCCTGACCCCCGCCGTCGAGGCGGCCTGCGAGAGCGGTGCCCCGGTCATCGTCTTCGACCGCGGCGTCAACACCGACTGCGCCGTGACCTTCATCCACCCGATCGGCGGCTACGCCTACGGCGCCAGCGGCGCGGAGTTCCTCGTCGACAACCTCGAGCCCGGCTCGCGGGTGCTCGCGCTGCGGATCTTGCCGGGCGTGGACGTCCTGGAGCACCGCTGGGGCGCGGCCAACGACATCTTCTCCCAGAGCGACCTCGAGGTCGTCGGGGTGGAGTTCACCGAGGGCGACGCCGCGAAGATCAAGGATATCGTCACCCAGTACCTCCAGCGCGGTGACGTCGACGGCATCTGGATGGACGCCGGTGACGGCGCCGTGGCCGCCATCGAGGCCTTCGAGGACATGGGCGCGGACTACCCCGTCTTCGTCGGCGAGGACGAGCTGAGCTTCATGCGCAAGTGGGAGGAGACCGGCATGACGGCGATCGCCCTGGTCTACTCCAACTTCCAGTGGCGCACCCCGGTGCTGGCCGCCGAGATGATCTGGAACGGCGAGCCGGTGCCGGCCGAGTGGGTGCTGCCGCAGGAGCCGATCACCGAGGCCGAGCGCGCCGACTTCCTCGAGCGCAACGCCGACATGCCCTCACTCCACTACGCCAAGTTCGGCGGCGAGGACCTGCCCGGTTACCCCGAGGCGTGGCAGAACCGCTGACCCATCCGTGAGCTGCGGGGGCGGGGCACCACCCGCCGCGCCCCCGCAGCACACCGCCGTCCCCACCCCACCCGACTGCTGGGAGAGACGAACAGACAATGACGTCCCTGCGGCGCCGCATCGGCGTCAACACCTGGGTCTGGACCTCACCGCTCACCGACGACGCGCTGCGCACCCTGGCCCCGAAGGTCAAGGACTGGGGCTTCGACACCATCGAGCTGCCGGTGGAGAACCTCGGCGACTGGGACCCGCCGTCCGCGGCGACGCTGCTCGCGGACCTGGGCCTGGACGCCACCGTCACCCTCGTCATGGGCGAGGGCCGCGAGCTCGTCGCTGCCGACGCGGCCACGGTGCGCGCCACGCAGGACTACCTGCGGGGCGTCGTCGACGCCGCCCACACGGTCGGCTCCCCGGTCATCGCCGGGCCCGCGTACACCTCCGTGGGCCGCACGTGGCGGATGAGCGAGGCCGAGCGGCGCGCCTGCTACGCCGAGCTGGTGGAGCACCTCGAGCCCGTCGTCGCCCACGGCCGCGACGCCGGGGTCCGCCTCGCCGTCGAGCCGCTCAACCGCTACGAGACATCGCTCATCAACACCGTCGACCAGGCGCTGGAGGCGTTGACCCCACTGCCCGACGCCGGGATCCTGCTCGACGTCTACCACCTGAATATCGAGGAGACCGACGTGCCGGCGGCCATCCGCCGGGCCGGCAGCCGCATCGTCCACGTCCAGGTCTGCGCCAACGACCGCGGCGCCCCCGGTGCGGACCACCTGCCGTGGCGGGAGATCCTCACCGCGCTCGACGACGCCGGGTACCGGGGCCCGCTGTGTATCGAGTCCTTCACCGCCGAGAACGCCACGATCGCGACGGCGGCATCGATCTGGCGGCCGCTGGCCGCCACCCAGGACGCGATCGCCGTCGACGGCCTGGCCCACCTGAGGGAGCTGATGCCGAGGAGCTGACCGGGGGACCGCACCCGCGCCGCACCGGCGTCGGGGCAGTAGAAGCAGCTGTTCGACCACGTGTTGTTCGACCCAATGGAGGGGAACTTCGATGAGCACCGCACGTCCCGGCTGGGGACGGATGGTGGCCTCGCTGGCAACGGGTGCGCTGGGCCTGTCCCTGCTCACCGCCCTGCCGGCCGCCGCCGAGACCGATCCACCGCTCGACATCGTGGACACGAGGGACGGGGACCGGGCCACCGTCCTCGTCTTCACCGCCACCGCCGCCTGGCGCCACGGCGACACGATCGAGCAGGGCACCCCGCTGCTCATGGACGCCTTTGCCGAGGAGGGCATCGGCTCGGTCTGGACCGAGGACTCGCGCATCTTCAACGACGAGGACCTCGCGCAGTTCGACGCGCTGGTGATGTTCCAGACCTCCGGTGACCCGTGGACAGCGGAGCAGAAGGAGGCGCTGGAGTCCTACCAGCAGGCCGGCAACGGCATCGTCGCCATCCACAACGCCACCGACATGCGCGGCGACTACGAGTGGTGGGACAATCTAGTCGGCTCGCTCATGCCCGGCCACGCCGCCACCGGCACCGACCCGGGCCTGCCCGGCGTCGTCCGGGTGGAGGACCGCTCCCACCCCTCGACGGCGCACCTGCCCCAGCGCTGGGAGCGCGCGGACGAGTGGTACAACTTCTCCCACAACGTGCGCGGTGAGGCGCACGTGCTGGCCACCATGGACGAGTCCACCTACAACCCCGGTGGTAACGCCATGGGGTACGACCACCCCATCTCCTGGTGCAAGCACTACGACGGCGGCCGCGCCTGGGCCACCGGCATGGGCCACTTCCCCTCGCACTTCGAGGAGCCGGCACTGCTCCAGCACATCATCGGCGGTGTGGAGTGGGCAGCCGGCCTCGCCGAGGGCGACTGCGGCGGCACGAGCTGGGACATGTACGAGCGGGTGGCGCTCGACCAGAACACCTCCGCCCCGTTCGGCATGGACATCGCCGAGGACGGCCGGGTCTTCTTCACCGAGCTGGTCCGCGGCCAGATCCGCGTCTACGACCCGGTGACCCAGAACACGACGACCGCGCTCGAGCTCGACGTCTACTCCGGCGGCGAGGACGGGATGCTCGGCATCGCGCTGCACCCCGACTTCCTCGAGAACGGGTACATCTACCAGTACTACTCGCCGGCCAGCGACGACGACACCGACCCGGCGAACTTCTTCAACCGGCTCTCCCGGTTCACCATGGACCACGAGACCGGCCTGATCGACCCCGACAGCGAGCGCGTCATCCTCGAGGTGCCCGCCCGCCGGCTCCCCGACGAGCCCGGGCACACCGGCGGTGTCGTCGAGGTCGACTCCGAGGGAGTGCTCTACCTCGGTGTCGGTGACGACGTGAACCCGCACTCCGAGCCCTCCGGCGGCTACGCCCCCCTCTCCGAGCGGGAGGGCACCTTCCACGACGCCCGGGAGACCTCCGCCAACACCAACGACCTGCGCGGCAAGCTGCTGCGGATCATCCCGCTCGACGACATCCCGGAGGGCGCCGAGCCCGGTATCGGGAGCACCTACGAGATCCCCGAGGGCAACCTCTTCCCGGTGGGCACCGAGAAGACCCGCCCGGAGATCTACGCGATGGGCTTCCGCAACCCCTTCCAGTTCGCCATCGACGAGGAGACCGGCCACATCAGCATGGCCGACTACTCCCCGGACAACAGCAACGACAACCCGAGCAGCCGCGGACCCGCCGGCATCGCGGAGTGGATGCTCATCACCGAGCCCGGCTTCTACGGCTGGCCGCTGTGCATGGGCGACAACGAGCCCTTCCGCGACGTCGACTACACCACCAGCCCGCCCACGGTCGGTGACTTCTTCGACTGCGACAACCCGGTCAACGACTCGGTCCGCAACACCGGCCTGCGCGAGCTGCCGCCTGCCAAGCCCGCGGACATGTGGTACGGCTACCAGCGCAGCTCCCACCCGGAGGTCATCCCCCAGGGCAGCGGCCTGGCCCCGATGGGCGGCCCCTTCTACCACTACGACCCGGACCTGGAGTCCGACACCAAGTTCCCGCCGGCCTTCGACGGCCAGCCCTTCTTCTTCGAGTGGGCGCGGAACAAGATGTACTCCCTCATCCTGAGCGAGGACGGCACCGGCCTGGAGAAGGTCAACCCCTTCCTGCCCTCGGAGCCCTTCCTCGCGCCCATCGAGGCGAAGTTCGGGCCCGACGGGTCGATGTACGTGCTCGACTGGGGCGGCGGTTTCGGCCGGCATAACCCCAACTCCGGGCTGTACCGCATCGACTACGTCTCCGGCTCCCGCTCGCCGTCGGCGGTCGGCACGGCCACGCCGGACAGCGGCCAGGCGCCGCTCGAGGTGGCCTTCGACGCCACCGCGAGCCGGGACCCGGAGAACGAGCAGCTCACCTACGCGTGGGACTTCGACGGTGACGGCGAGGTCGACTCCACCGAACCGGTCGCGACGACGACCTACACCGAGAACGGGGTCTACAACGCCCGCCTCACGGTGACCGACCCGCACGGGAAGACCGGCACCACCGTCGTCCCGGTCACGGTCGGCAACACGCGTCCGGAGATCCGCTTCAACCTCCCGCCCACCGGCGCCTTCTTCGACTTCGGTGACGAGATCAGCTGGCAGATCGAGGCCCACGACGCCGAGGAGGAGATCGCCGACGAGGACATCATCGTCCAGCCCGCCCTCGGGCACGACGAGCACGCCCACCCGGCGGAGCCGCTCAGCGGCCGCACCGGGAGCGTCACCACGAGCCTGGGCGGCGGGCACAGCGCGGACATGAACGTGTTCTACGTGCTCGACGCCCGCTACCAGGACTCCGGCGGCGCGGACGGTGTCCCGAGCCTCATCGGCGAGGACACCACCCTGCTCTTCGCCAAGATCCGCCAGGCGGAGTTCTACGCGGACTCCGAGGGCATCACGACGAGCCCGTCACGTGACGTCGAGGGCCACGGCGCCGCCATCAGCGGCGAGGACGGGGCGTGGGCGTCCTACGACCCGGTCAACCTCCTCAACGTCGACCGGCTGCTGCTGCGGGTCGCCTCCGCCACCGGCGGCGACATCGAGCTGCGGCGTGACGCGCCCGACGGCGAGCTGCTCGCCACGGCCGAGGTGCCCTCGACCGGTGGGCTGTCCCGCTACGTCGACGTCCCGGTCGAGGTCGCGGACCCGGGTGAGTCCTTCGCGCTCTACGTCGTCTTCCCCGGCGCGGGGGAGCGGCGGCTGAACTTCATCGAGGCCGACGGGCAGGGCGTCTCCCCGACCACCAAGCCGCGGGTGACCATCACCTCGCCGGCGCCGCGGGAGTCCCTCGAGCTCGGGACGGTCACCGTCACGGCCGAGGCGAGCGACGCACAGCACGCGATCACCCAGGTGGAGTTCTTCGTCGACGGCGAGTCCATCGGCGTGGACGAGGAGGCCCCCTACAGCGTGACGTGGGAGCCCACCGAGGAGTCGGTATTCCAGCTCACCGCGGTCGCCACCAACGACGAGGGGGTGTCCACCACCTCGCGGATCGTCCCGGTGACCGTCGGTGCGCCCTTCGGAGCCTTCGACCAGTTCACCAACGCGGCCGGTGAGTTCGACCGCGGCGAGGACGGCTCGTTCATCATCGACTCCGGCGGCCGTAACATGTGGAACGCGGTGGACGAGTACAGCGCGCTGTACCTGCCCGCGGGCGCCGACGAGAACTGGTCCGCCACGGTGAAGATCACCCGCCAGGGCAACTCCCACAACAGCGCCAAGGCGGGGCTCATCGTCCGCAACGACATCACCGCGCCCGGCCAGTCCGCCGGTTACGCCGCCCTCGCCATCCGCCCCAACGGCGGCTTCGAGTGGTTGCGCTCGGCCAATGGCAACGGTGAGCTCAACGCCTCCACCAGCGCTGGTTCGACCGGGTACCCGGCGTGGGTGCGCCTGGTGCGCAACGGCGACCAGTACACCGCGTTCTGGAGCCGGGACGGGCAGACCTTCCACCAGATCGGTGCCCCGGTCACGCTCCCGGGCGCGGCCGCGGTCCAGGACCTCGGCCTGTTCGTCACCGCGCACCACGACACCGCACGCAGCGAGGTCGAGTTCACCGACTTCGTCTTCGACGACGACCCGGCGGTGCCCGAGCCCGAGCCGGAGCCGGGTCCCGGGCCGAAGTGCGAGGGTCCGATGAGCGACGAGTTCGACGGCGACCGCCTCGACACGCGCCGCTGGACCACCGTCCGCTCGGCAGAGGGGGCGCCGGTCACCGTCGGCGACGGGGCGCTGCACCTGCCGGTCACCGCCGCTGACATCGACGGCGGCAACACCGGCCCGATCAGCTACGTCGGGCAGCCGATGCCCGAGGGCCCCTGGCAGGCCGACGCCAAGGTCACCCTCGACCACGAGCGGCACTGGCAGTTCACCGGGCTGATGATGCACGCCGGCGACGACGACTACGCCAAGCTGGCGTTCACCAGGCACCAGAACGGCAGCCGTTTCGTCGAGTTCTGGACCGAGCGCAACGGCTCGCGCGACTCGCACTCGACCGACGTCACGCTGCCGGCGGACGTGTCGACCGTGCACCTGCGCCTGTCCAGCGACGGTGAGGACCTGCGTGCGGCCTACTCGCTGGACGGCGAGGAGTACACCGCGATCAGCGGTGCCTCCTCCGTCATTCCCGGTGCCACCTTCGGTCTTGTCGCCGCCGGTGACACCGGGGCCGGGGACGGCGTCGCCCTCGTCGACCACTTCCGGGTCACCCCGGACCGGGAGGACGACGGTGAGCGGGAGCCGAGCGACGAGTTCGACGGCGACGCGCTCGACGGGTGCCGCTGGGACCGCACGGTGCGCTACGTGGAGGAGAACGTCAGCGTCTCCGACGGCGAGCTGCACATCGTCACCCAGCCCGGTGACATCAACAACGACAACCCGCAGTCGCCGCAGAACTTCATCCTGCAGACCGCGCCCGAGGGGGATTGGACCGTGGAGACGCGGTTCGCGGCCCCGCTCGTCCACCGCTGGCAGTACGCCGGCCTGCTGGCCTACGGCTCCGACGACGAGTACGTCAAGCTCGACGTCGTCGCCCGCAACCAGCCGGGCCAACCGCTGTCGCTCGGTGCCGAGCTCGTCTCGGAGGTCGGCGGCTCCTTCGGGGCCGGCGGCAACCGGGCGGTGGACCTCCCGGGCCGACCGGAGGACGGCTACTGGCACCTGCGCCTGAGCCGTACCGGCGACGCCTACGAGGGCTGGGTCAGCGCGGACGGCGAGAGCTGGACCTCGCTGGGGGCCCCGGTCACCCACGCCGGAGACCTGGACGCCGTCGGCCTCGTGGCGATCGGCCCGGAGCAGACCGAGCCGGTGACCGTGAGCTTCGACTACTTCCGCCTGGTCCAGGATGAGCCGGAGCCTCCGGTGGATGAGGAGGCGCCCACTGTCTCGGGCAACGTGCTGGGCCGGTCGGAGGCGGTCTTCGAGCCGACGGACCGGGACCCGGGTCAGATCGGGGGGACCGCGACGCTGGTGAAGAGCGCCGAGGGTACGCGGGTCACGGTGCAGGTCACCGGCCTGTTGCCGGGCTTCGAGTACCCGGCCCACCTGCACGACGGTTCCTGCCTGGACCACGGTGGGCACTACATGCACGACCCGGACGGGCCGGCTGCTCCGCCGAACGAGATCTGGGTGTCCTCGACGAGCGACCCGCGTGGCAACCTGGTGCCCAACCAGCAGGGGGTGGCCCGTGGTTCGGGGTCGGCCGACTGGACGGCGCGTCAGCAGCCGCTGTCGGTCCACGTCCACGAGCCCCAGTTGCCGGGGCTGCCGATCGGCTGTGCCGACTTCGCGGCCTATGAGGCTCCCGCGACGCTGGTGCTGGAGGCCGACGACGGTGCCGGCAGCGGTGTGGAGACCGTCGAGTACTCCTTGGACGGCGGGCAGTGGGTGACCTACGAGGGTGAGGTCGAGGTGAGCGAGCCCGGCTCGCACACCGTGGCGTTCCGGGCCACCGACGCCGCCGGGAACACCAGCGAGGTCCAGGAGCTGAGGTTCGCGGTCGCCGGTGAGGAGCCGGAGCCGGTGGAGGTGATGCCGGAGCCGGTGGTGTTCACCGACGAGCCGGGGACCGACCGGGACAGCTACACCGTTCCCGCGGTGGAGGGTGTGGAGTACCTGGTGGACGGTGAGGTCGTGGCGGCGGGGACCTACCCGGGTGCGGGCACGGTGACCGTCACCGCCCGCGCGCTGGACGGGTTCGTGCTGGCCGACGGGGCCAC
>NZ_CALGNQ010000091.1 GCF_937958535.1 uncultured Georgenia sp.
GAGCCGGCGTCGTAGTCGGGTACCACGGTCGCGCCGGCCACCTGCTCGACGTCGGCCAGGCGCAGCGGCTCGGCCTCGCCGCCCGGGTCGGTGTCGTTGGTCAGCGGCTCGACGACGGTCTCCTCGCCGACCACCGCGGTGACGAAGTCGTGGACGGGGACCGGTGGGAGCGCACCCTCGGGCCGGACGTCGACGCCGAGCTCGATCTCGGCGACGTCCGTGCCGTCGTAGACCTCGACGACGACGGGTTTGAGACCGGGGTCCACGCCGGAGTCGACGAAGGTGACCGCGCCGTCCGGGGTGAAGCGGACGATGTCGTCGGTGGTCGCGGTGGCGCCGACGACGACGAGCTCGTCACCGTCGGGGTCGCTGACGCTGTCGAGGACGTTGACGCTCCCGGTGGCGCCGGAGACCAGGGTCAGGGTGACCGGGCGCAGCAGCTCGGGCGGCCGGTTGGTGCCGGTCGGGACGACCGTGATGCGCGCGGTGGCCTCGTCCTCGCCCCCGCGGCCGTCGCCGGCAGTGTAGCGCAGCGCGACCGACCCGTCGGCCCCGTCGGCGACGTCGATCTGCAGGGCGCGGCCGCCCATGATCGCGCGCACGGTGCCGAAGGCCTCGGGCGGGGTCTCGAAGGCGGTCACGGTGAGGAGGTCGCCGTCGGGGTCGGAGTCGTTGGCGAGGACCTCGAGCACAGTGGTGGAGCCGGCACGGACGCCGAGGTCGTCGTCCTGGGCGACGGGCGGCCGGTTCTCCTGCTCGCGGTCGAGCGGGAGCTGCTCCTGGACCTCCTGCTGGGACTCCTCCTCGTCGTCGCTCGCGTCCTGCGGCGGGATGACGTCGTCCCAGTTCTCGACGATCTCCATCGCGTCCTTGACGAGCCACACCGTCCCGGAGACGAGGTCGTTGAGGACGACGACGTCGCGGTTGACGCGGAAGACGAGCCGCGCGTCGGTCAGTGACTTGTCGATCGGCTGCTCGACGGTCTCGCCGTTGCCGCAGCGTGCCTGGTGCACGCCGGTGCCGGAGGCCCAGGCGCCGTGGCTGCAGCCGGCGACGACGACCGGCTCGCTCGGCGTACCCGGCTGGGAGACCGGGTCGAGGGTGGGTTCACCGCGCCCGAGCGGGACGCGCAGCATCCCGTCGCGGGCGGCGACGACGACCTCACGCGCCGCCGCCGACGGGGCCTGGAGTTCGACCTGGGCGGTGTCGGCGAGCCCGGTGAGGTCCACCGGGTCGGTGCCGGGGCGCAGCAGGGTGACGCGGTCCTGCTCGTCCCGGACCAGGACGACGGGCTCCTCCCCCACCGCGCTGACCTGGATCTCGGCGTCGGCCAGCCGTTCCGGCCCGACCCCGAGGTCGGCGACGTGCGGCTCCTCCTCCCCCTCGGGGTCGAAGCCGGCCGGGACGGTGACGAGGGTGGCGTCGGAGGGCGAGACACCGTAGGTGGTGCCGTCGACGCCGACGGCGATGGCGGCCTCGGCGCCGAGGCGCGTGGCGGCGGGCAGCTCGTCGTCGGCGAGCCGGCCCACGCCGCCGGCGGGGGCGGTGTGGACCTGGCCGCTGCGCGTGTCGAGGACGGCGACGGTGTCCCCGCCGAGCTCGATCCGGCGCGGCCCGGGCAGCGAGACCGCCGTCGTCGTCGTCACCGTGGCGGGGTCGACCTGCTGGAGCAGGCCGGCGCCCTCGTCGACCAGGAAGACGTCACCGGCGTCCTGCAGGACATCGAAGCTCGTGCTGCGTGCGGTGAGGCTGCCGTCGAGCAGCTGCACCTGGCTGTTGAGCCGGCCCAGCCGCATGTGCTCCTGGCTGGTGACCCACACCCCGCCGTCGTGGAGGTCGACGTCGGCCGTCGCGACGCCGTCGTAGAGCACACCGGCGACGACGAGCCCGGCACCCAGCACGCCGACGGTGGCGGCGCTGACGACACGCTGCCGGCGCCGTGGGTCGGTGCGCCGCGACCGCGTCGCATCCACCCGGCGGCCCGAGGGTGTGCGTCGAGGTGCTGCCTCGTCAGCCCGCCCGCGTCCGATTCGCACAGCTCAGTCCCAGCTTCTCTTGTGTCAGGTCTCGGCGCGGGCACTGCCCGGCACCGCCTGGCAGCGTAACAAGCCCTGGGAGGAAGGTCCCGCCTGCACCATGGGGAGAACTGCCCTGCCCGCTCAGGCCTCGGTGTTGCGGGCCTTCTCCTCGTCGAGCGCCGGGAGCTGGTCGGCGCTGACGATCCGGCAGGCGACGGCGTGCTCGACGAGCCGGGCGCGGCGGTTGACGGCCAGCTGCTGCGGACCGCCGCGCAGGCCGCGCACGCCGTGGCGGTGGAGCTTGTCGCAGACGTTGTCGAGCTTGCGGTTGAACTTCGTCAGCGACCAGCCGAGCCGGGCCGCGGCCTGTGCGGAGGTGGGGATGGCGGCGCTGCCCCGGCCGGAGAGCACCGGCTCGGCCAGCGCCAGGACGAGCAGGTGCTGGGACTGGGTGAGGGAGACCGGCCCGATCGTCGTCTCCCCGACGTGGACCGGCTCCGCCTTCGCCGGCGCGAACGTCGGCTCCGGGTTGACGAGGGTGAGCTCGTAGGTCGTGGGGCCGGCGGTGAACAGGATCGTCGTGGCCGCGTAGACGAGCGGGAGCCGGGCGCCGGGCGCGAGCCAGGCCTGGGTGTTGCCGTCGCTGTCGGCCAGCGTCGCGGAGAGGCGGGAGCCGACGTTCTCGATCCACCACAGGTCGTCGATGCGGGCGATGCGCAGGAAGCGGCGGTGCAGGTAGGGGTTGTCGTCGATCTCCAGGGCGCTCTCGCGTCCGATGTAGAACGGCTCCTCCGGCGTGATGGGGAACCACTCGCCGCAGAACTCCAGCTGCAGGGTGCCAGACAAGGGTGCTGTCAGTCCTCTCACTCGACGCAGGCCGCGGCGGGCTCCGCCGAGACCTGTCCTTGCTCAGAGATCGTCCGTAGCTCGATGCACACCCGGCCCTTCGACGAGATCGTCAGCGGCGGCTCGGCCACCGCCCGGCTCTCCTCGATCTTCCCACTGTCGGTCCGGGTCCAGGAGAAGGTGACGTCACCGGCGTCGTCGGGCACCGTCCAGGTGAACTCCACCCGGTCCTCGGTGACCCGTTCCCCGCGCAGGTCGTCCGGGCTGGGCACGACGTCGGGGATGACGACGGTGCCGATCGTGGAGCTGGGCGCGGGCTCGGGGTCGGCGTCCCCGCGCAGCTGACCTGCGGCGACGATCCCGCCCGCGACGAGGACGGCGGCGCCGGCGCCCAGCAGGGCGACCCGCAGGCCGGGGCGTCGCCGCGGTGGGCTGCTCCCGTCCTCGCCGGGGGCGGCTGCCACGACCCGGCCCAGCGTGCTCCGGGTGTCGTCCTCCGGCTCCCAGCCGGCCGCGCGGACCGGTCGCAGCACGGTCTGCGGCTCGTCGTCCTCGGGGCGGGGCGGCGGGGCAGCGCCGGTGGGGTCGACCTCGGTGACGGCACGGACGACGGTGCGGCCCTCGTCGTCGGCGCCGGCCGAGGCCGAGGCGGGGGCGAGCCACGAGGTGTCGGGCACCTCGATGTCCGTCATCGCCAGCCGCAGCTCCTGCTCGACCACCTGGAGCGCCCGGGCCAGCTCGAGCGCGCTCGCCGGCCGGGCGGACGGGTTCTTCGCCATGGCCCGGGCAAGGAGCTCCTCGAGGGAGGTCGGGACGTCGGTGCGCCCGATCGGGGGGACCGGGTCCCGCTTGATCCGCATGGTGAAGTCGAGGCGGGAGTTGGCTCCCGGCCGGGCGAACGGGGAGCGGCCGGCGAGCAGCGTGTAGAGGGTGGCGGCCAAGGAGTAGACGTCGCCCGGGACGCCCGCGGACTGGCCCTCGACGGCCTCCGGCGGGGCCCATGGGAGGGACACGCCACCGGACTCCGCCGCGCCGGTGAGCCCGGCGATGCCGAAGTCGGTCAGGGCCGGGCGGCCGTACTCGGTGGTGAGGATGTTCGCCGGCTTGATGTCGCGGTGGACGATCCCGGCGCGGTGGGCCGTCTCGACGGCACCGGCCAGGCGCACACCGATCGCGAGCACCTCGGGCACACCGAGCGGCCGCACCTTGACCCGCTCGGCGAGGTTCGGCAGCGGGCAGTACTGCATGACGAGGTAGGGGCGCCCGTCGGCCGCGGTGTCGGCGTGGTAGATCGTGACGATCGAGGAGTGGGTGGACAGCTGGGCCATGAGGTTCGCCTCGGCGACGAACTGCTCCCGGGACTGTCCCTCGGCGGCCTCGTGGGTGAGGACCTTGATCGCGACCTGCCGCCGGGGCAGGTGCTGGGTGTAGAGGTAGACGTCGGCGAACCCGCCGGAACCGAGCAGCCGCTCGGCGGTGTAGCCGGGCAGCTCGGGGGGTGGGGCGGGTTGACGGCGGGTGCTCACTCCTCGCCCTCCACCTGGGCGACGGTGACCGTGACGCCGACACCGAGCTCGATGACCGCGCCGGCGCCCACCGGCACACCCGAGCCGGGCTGGAGACGGACCGGTGGCTGGTCGGGCAGGTGGAGGACGGTGCCGTTGGTGGAGTTCATGTCGGTGACGACGACGTGCCCGCCCGCGGGGCGGACCTCGACGTGGGTGGCGGAGATGTCCCGCTCCGGGTTGGCCACGCTGACCAGCCGCGGGACCTCCGAGCCGGCGAAGCGTCCGGCCTCAGGGGCCCGGCCGAGGAGCACCGGGCGGTCCATCTCGATCCGGGGGCCGGTGGACAGGACGAGCTCGAGGCCCGGTGCCGTGCGGCGCTGCTCGGGCTCGGCGGCGATCGGGACGTCGCTGTGCGGCAGCTCGGCGGTGACGACGGTCTGGCCGTCGTGGTCGCCGTCGTCGTCGGGCGCCAGGGCCGCGGCCGGCGGGGGCAGGTCGACCGGGTGACCGACGGGTGCGGTCGGGCGGGCGGGCCGGGACAGTCCCGGGACGGAGTCGATGATGGGGCCCGGGGCGAACGGGGCCGCCGGCGCCTGGAGGGAGTCCTCGTCCGGCTCGGGGTCGCGGGTGGCCTCGAGGTCGACAGCGTCGGGGGCGGAGGCGCTCGAGCCGCGGACGTCCTGGGCGCCGGTGTCCGGAGCTGTGTCGGGCGGGGCGACGGTCGCGGCGAGGTCCTCCGGCGGGTCCGGTTCCTCGGCGGCCGGCGCGGCGGTCTGCTGCCGGGCGGCCTCGTGCGAGCGCAGCTGCTCGGTGGACCAGAGGAGGAAGTCGTAGTCGTCGGAGTCCTGCGGGTCCTCCTCGGCGGTCTCCGCGGCAGCGCCGGTCCCGGCTGCGGGTGGGGCCTCGGCTGTGGCCGACGCCGCCGCGGGCTCATCCGCGGTCACCGCCGCGTGGTCACCCGCGG
>NZ_CALGNQ010000092.1 GCF_937958535.1 uncultured Georgenia sp.
AGAGTGCACGAAAATGACGCCGCGGGTGATGGCACCATTCATGTCGACCCTCCTGACTCTCACTTGAGGTGCGTCTTCCCCTACGACCTCAGGCTGAATCCGGTGGTCCACACGCGGCGTGACGGGCACCATCATGCCACATCGCCGGCAGGGCACCCGTCGTGGGGCCTGCCGGCGATGTGCGACGTGAGGCCTGCTGCACCGGACCGGAGCAGGTCAGGCGCGGGCGGGCAGTTCAGCCCCCTCCGGGCGACCGCTCACCTGCTCCGGTCCCTCCGGGCGACCGCTCACCTGCTCCGGTCCCTCCGGGCGACCGCTCACCTGCTCCGGCACCTCGGCCGCCTCCTCCTCGTCGTCGACGAAGAGCTGGGCGGCCTGCGCCGAGCTGTACTGCTCGACGTCGAGGATGCCCTCCCGCTTGGCGACGACGGTCGGCACGAGCGCCTGACCGGCGACGTTGGTCGCGGTGCGGCCCATGTCGAGGATCGGGTCGATCGCCAGGAGCAGCCCGACCCCCTCGAGCGGCAGCCCCAGCGTCGACAGGGTGAGGGTGAGCATGACGATCGCGCCGGTGAGGCCCGCCGTCGCGGCCGAGCCGACCACCGAGACGAACGCGATGAGCAGGTAGTCCGTGACCGCGAGCTCGACCCCGAAGAACTGCGCGACGAAGATCGCCGCGAGCGCCGGGTAGATCGAGGCGCAGCCGTCCATCTTCGTCGTCGAGCCCAGCGGCACGGCGAACGAGGCGTAGGAGGACGGCACCCCGAGGTTGCGCTCGACCACCCGCTGCGTCAGGGGCAGCGTGCCGATCGAGGAGCGCGAGACGAACCCGAGCTGGATGGCGGGCCACGCACCGCGGTAGAAGCGGGTGACCGACAGCCCGTTGGTGCGCAGCACGAGCGGGTAGACGACGAGCAGGACGAGCGCCAGGCCGAGGTAGACCGCCCCGGCGAAGGTGCCGAGCGGGGCCAGGGAGTCCCAGCCGTAGGTGGCGATCGCCCGCCCGATGAGGCCGAGCGTGCCGAGCGGGGCGAGGCGGATGATCCACCACAGCACCTTCTGGATGATCGCCAGCAGCGAGCGGTTGACCGAGAGGAACGGCTCCGCCTTCTTGCCCACCTTGAGCGCGGCCAGCCCCACGACCAGGGCCATGACGAGGATCTGCAGGACGTTGAAGCTCACCGCGCTGCTCACCGCGCCGCCCTCGCCGACGGAGACGGAGGTCTCCAGGCCGAGGAAGTTCCCCGGGACCAGCCCACCGAGGAAGTCGAGCCAGCTGCCGGTGCGCCCGGGCTCCGCTGCGGCCTCGGCCCCGACGGAGGTGTTGACGCCGGGGCGCATGACCAAGCCGAGCCCGATGCCGATGACGACGGAGGCAGCGGCGGTGATGGCGAACCACACGAGGGTCTGCCCGGCGAGGCGGGCCGCGTTGGCCACGCCGCGCAGGTTGGCGATCGAGGCGACGATCGCGGTGAAGACCAGCGGCGGGACGGTGGCCCGCAGCAGGCTGACGAAGGTCGAGCCGATGGTCTCCAGCGCGACGGTGAGTCCGTTGGGCTCACCGGCGGGCGTCTCGCCGATGGTGAGCGCCCACGAGCCGAGCAGGACGCCGACGACGAGCGCGAGCAGGATCTGGACGGTGAAGGACGGCGCGCGCAGCCGGCGCCGTGCAGGGGGTGCGGATGTTGACGTGGACATGGTGGCCTTTCACGACGACAGGAGAAGGTGGGGATGCGCGCACGCACGAGTGTGCGGCGCCGGGGCGCGGGAGCACGGAGCCCGAGGGTGACCCGGCGGGTGCCGGTCAGGTCCGGCGTCGGTGCCGGGAGGGGCCGTGGGTCAGCGGTGGGTCAGCTGGTCCCGCGTGCTCAGGGACGACAACACAGCGCGCTGGCCTGCCGACGCAGGTCGCACTCGTAGCGCGCGGTGAGGTTCCAGCAGTTGAGCACACACTCTCCTCGAGGGTGAGGCCCGCCCGGTCGCGAGCCGCGGACACACTAACCCAGGTGTCCGCGCCATGCGACAGATGTGACCTAGATCATCTCGCGGATGGCCTTCATCGCCTTCTTGCGCTCCGCCCGGTCGAGGCGGTCGATATAGAGCACGCCGTCGAGGTGGTCCATCTCGTGCTGGAGGCAGCGGGCCATGAGCTCCTCCCCCTCGACGACGACCTTCTTGCCGTCGAGGTCGATCCCCTCGACGCGGGCGTACCAGGCGCGCTCGGTGGGGAACCACAGGCCGGGGACGGACAGGCAGCCCTCGTCGCCGTCCTGGTACTCGTCCTCGGAGACCTCGACGAGACGCGGGTTGAGGACGTAGCCGATGTCGTCCTCGATGTTCCACGAGAACGCCCGCAGGCTCACCCCGATCTGGTTGGCGGCCAGGCCGGCCCGGCCCTCGTGGTCGACCGTCTCGAGCAGGTCCTCCACCAGCGCCTTGACGCGGTCGTCGATCTCCGTGATCGGTTCGCACGGGGTACGCAGGACCGGGTCGCCCACGATGCGGATGTCTCGCATAGCCATGGCGTCAGTTTCCCACGGCCGGGCCGGTGTTCCGAACGCCTCAGCCGGTCGCGGCGATCGCGCCGCGCCCGGCCTGCCGCCCCGAGAACAGGCAGCCGCCGAGGAAGGTGCCCTCCAGGGAGCGGTACCCGTGCATGCCGCCGCCCCCGAATCCGGCTGCCTCTCCCGCGGCGAACAGCCCGGGGAGCACGGTGCCGTCGGGGCGCAGCACCCGCGCGTCGAGGTCGGTCTCGATGCCGCCGAGGGTCTTGCGGGTGAGGATGCGGAGCTTGACCGCGACGAGCGGCCCGGCGGCGGGGTCGAGGAGCCGGTGCGGGGCGGCGACCCGCACGAGGCGGTCCCCCCGGTAGGCACGGGCCTGGCGCAGCGCCACCACCTGGGCGTCCTTGGTGAACTCGTTGGTCAGCTCGCGGTCACGGGCGTGGACCGCCTCGGCGACGACGTCGGGGTCGAGTGGCGCCTCGGGGGCGAGGCGGTTCATCCCGGCGACGAGGTCGGGCAGGGAGTCGGCGACGACGAAGTCCGGGCCACGGAGCATGAACTCGGCGACCGGTCCGGGCGGGCCGGGCCGCAGCCGCTCCAGCAGGAGGCGCAGGTCCCTGCCGGTGAGGTCGGGGTTCTGCTCGCTGCCGGACAGCGCGAACTCCTTCTCGATGATGCGCTCGGTGAGGACGAACCAGCTGTGGTCGTGCCCGCCGGTGCGGAGGTGTCGCAGGGTGGCGAGGGTGTCGAAGCCGGGGAACAGCGGCGGGGGCAGCCGGCGGCCGGTGGCGTCGAGCCACAGCGAGGACGGCCCGGGCAGGATGCGGATGCCGTGGCCGGGCCACACCGGGGCGTAGTTCTGCACGCCCTCGGTGTAGTGCCACATCCGGTCCCGGTTGACCAGGCTCGCCCCGGCCGCGTCCGCCACCTCGAGCATGGACCCGTCGACGTAGGCGGGCACGCCGGTGAGCATGTGTCGCGGCGGGCTGCCGAGCGTCGGCGGCCACCAGCGGCGCACGAGCTCGTGGTTGCCACCGATGCCGCCGGAGGCGACGACCACGGCCTGGGAACGCAGCACGAAGTCCCCCACGACCTCCCGGGTGGTCGCCACGCCGCGGGCGGAGCGGTCGGCCGCCAGGAGCCGGCCGGCGACGCCGTCGACGTTCCCCGCCGTCGTCGTCAGCCGCGTGACGCGGTGGCGCGGGGCGAGCCGGACGAGCCCGGCGTCGACGGCGGCGCGCACCTGCCGGGCGAAGGGCGCCACCACGCCGGGACCGGTGCCCCACACGATGTGGAAGCGCGGCACGGAGTTCCCCGGCCCCGTGGCGAGCCCGCCGCCGCGCTCCGCCCAGCCGACCACCGGGAAGAACCGCACACCGAGCGAGTGCAGCCAGGCGCGCTTCTCCCCGGCGGCGAAGTCGACGTAGGCCCGGGCCCACCGCTGCGGCCAGCGGTCCTCCCGGGGCCGGTCGAATCCGGCGGTGCCCTGCCAGTCCTGCCAGGCGAGGTCCCGGCTGTCGCGGATGCCCATGCGGCGCTGCTCCGGGGAGTCGACGAGGAACAGCCCGCCGAAGGACCAGAAGGCCTGGCCGCCGAGGTCCTGGAGCGGCTCCTGGTCCACGAGGACGACGCGCCGCCCGGCGCCGGCCAGCTCGGCGGTGGCGACGAGCCCGGCGAGCCCGGCCCCCACGACGATGACGTCCGCGTCCATGGGTCCCTTCCCCGCGGCGCCCGCGCACCGCTGCCGTGGCCAGGCTAACGAGACGCGGTGGCCCGGGGGTCGTGATGGGCGAGGCCAGATGCGTCCGCGTGCCTCCGGTTGAGGGCCGGTCGGTGCCGCTGAGACACTTGTCGGGCAGAGCCTGGTCCGGCCGAGGGAGGCCCGATGGTCTCGTCGTACCGCGTGGCGTGGTGGAACCTGGAGAACCTCTTCGACGAGCGGGACGCGCCCGACCGGTCGGACAAGCTGCAGCGCGCCATCGGCCGGGACCTCGCCGGCTGGACCCGCGAGCGCCGCGACACCAAGATCGCCCAGCTCGCCTCGGCGATCGCCCGGATGGGCGACGGTGCAGGACCCGACCTGCTCGGGGTGTGCGAGGTGGAGAACGAGCGTGTGCTCGGGCTCCTGCGGGACCGGCTCGCCGCCGCACTGCCCGACCGCAGCTATGCCGTCGTGCACGCCGACACCTCCGACCAGCGCGGCATCGACGTCGCCTTCGTCTACGACACTGCCTACTTCACGGCCGGGGAGCACTTCCAGCACGTCGTCATGCGCCGGACCGCCACTCGGGAGATCCTCCAGGTCAACTTCCGCACGCACCGCGACCGGCTGTGGGTGCTGTTCGCCAACCACTGGCCCTCGCGCAGCGGCGGGGCGGAGGTGACGGCCGGGTACCGCGCCATCGCGGGTGAGACGCTGGCGTACTTCCACGAGCGGGTGCGGCAGGTCCACGGGGCCGACACCCCGGTGCTCGTCATGGGCGACTTCAACGACGAGCCGTTCGACGACTCACTGGTCCGTCAT
>NZ_CALGNQ010000093.1 GCF_937958535.1 uncultured Georgenia sp.
GGACCCACCGCGACGGCGAGCCGGGCCTGGACGAAGTCGAAGAGCTTGTTCGGCAGCGTGTGCGCGGCGTTGGTATTGAACGGCGGGATCCAGAACACGCCGACGTCGTACCGGTTGAGGGTGGCCGGCAGCTCGCCGGGCGGGACCGGGTCGTGGAAGGTGACCCCGGGGATGCCGGCCGCGCGGTCGCGCAGGGCGCGCAGGTAGCGCCCGCCGTCGCCGCCGGGCACGAGGTACAGGTCGAGGGAGTAGCCGCTGCCCAGCCGCTCGACGACGTCGAGCATCGCCTCGAGGTTGCGCCCGGGGACGGCGCCGCCGGAGTGGACGAGCCGGACGGTCGGGGCGTCGACGGGGGTGGGGGACAGGTCCGCCCACGGTGCCGCGTTGCGCATGACCTGCGGCCGTACCCCGTAGCGCGCGGCGTACAGGTCGGCGATCGACGCCGCCACGGTGGTCGTCGCGGCGCACCGGGGCAGGTAGACCCGGCACAGGTGGTCCATGAGCGGGGCGACGAGGAGCCGCCAGGCCAGGACGTGGGTGCGCTCCTCCGGGGCCCACTCGTGCAAGTCGGCCCACACCGGGGCACCGGCGGCGAGCCGGTGAGCCACCGGCAGGGCACGCGCGTCGTTGGCGACGACGGCGTCCCACCGCCGGCCCGCGGCGAGCCGGAGTGCGTGCTGGGCGCCGGGTGCCGCCAGCTCGGCGGCCCGCCAGCGGCGGGCGGCGAGCAGCGCGACGCCCCGCGGGGTCTCCGGTAGCGACGCCGCCCCGTCGGGCAGCCGCAGGTGCTCGTCGGAGCCCTCGGGTCGGGGGCCGTAGCCGATGGTCGTCACGCGGGCGTGGCGGGCGACCACCCCGAGCTGGCGCAGCACCCGGGCGTCGGTGTGGATCGGGGAGAAGGAGACCACGAGGACGCGGGGGCGGGCGGGCACACCGACGATGCTAGCGGCGCCTCTCGACGGGGTGCGTCGGCGGGTGCGCAGGGCCGATTCTTGATCTTCAAGTGTCGACCTGTGATGCTGCGGCCGAGTCGCTCGTGCGTCCTGCCGAGCCCCATCACTCACGGAGGAGACATTGACCAGGGCGAGGCATGTGGCGCGCCGACGGCCCGACACGCGAGCGTTCCGCCCCGAGATCGAGGGGCTGCGGGCCATCGCGGCGATCCTCGTGGCGGTCTACCACATCTGGTTCGCCAAGGTCTCGGGCGGAGTCGACGTGTTCTTCGTCATCGCCGGCTTCCTCATCACGACGTCGCTGTTGCGCCAGGTGCAGCGCACCGGACGGCTCGACGTCGGGCGCTTCCTCACCCGGCTCGGCAAGCGGCTCCTCCCGGCCTCCCTCACCGTTCTCGCCGCGGTGCTCGTCGCGACCCGCGTGCTCATGCCGTTCACTCGGGAGGAGGCCACGTACCTGGAGGTTGTCGCCTCGGCTCTCTACCTGGAGAACTGGGCGCTCGCCGCCAAGTCCGTCGACTACCTGGCACGCGACGAGCCGAGCAGCCCGGTGCAGCACTTCTGGGCGATGTCGATCCAGGGCCAGTTCTACCTCCTCTGGATCGTCGTGTTCGGTGTCGCTCTGGCTCTCCGTCGGCGAGAGGTCCAACGGTCGCTCGGGTGGGTGCTCACGGTTCTGTTCGCCGCATCGTCGGCCTTCTCGGTGTACCTGACCGCAGCGAACCAACCGCTCGCCTACTTCCATACCGGGACGCGGGTCTGGGAGTTCGCCGCCGGTGGTCTCCTCGCGCTGGTCATCTCGCGGGTTCGTCGCATGCCCGACGGGTGGGGCGCGCTCGCGAGCTGGGTAGGCCTGGCGATGATCGTCCTCACCGGGGTGATCCTCCCGGTCTCCGACGCCTTCCCGGGCGTCGTCGCGGCATGGCCGATCGCAGGAGCGGTGCTCGTCCTACTCGGAAGTGGGGCGCAGAGCGCGTTGGGCGCGGACCGGCTCCTCACCATCCGCCCTCTCGTGAAGGTCGGCGGGATCGCCTACGGCCTGTACCTCTGGCACTGGCCGATCCTCACCTTCTACCTCCTGTGGTCCGGTGAGAGTCACGCCGGCTTTCTCGCCGGCATGGCGATCCTCGCCACGTCGTTCGCCCTCGCCGAGGTGACCACACGCTTCGTCGAGACACCGGTCAGGTCGGGCCAGGTGGTCGAGCGGGTGCTGGGGCGCGTACTTCCGCTCCGGTCGTGGACCTTCCCGGTGGCTGGTGCGACGGCCATGGCCCTGGTCGCCGGAGTGGGCGTCGCGGCGAGCTCGCGTGTCGGTCAGGGCGTCGAGGACGTGACGGCAGGCATCGCGGTCGAGGGTGACCATCCCGGAGCGGCCGTCATGGTCGGTGGCCGGAACGAGCAGGACTACTCGACCGGACCCGTGCCGAGCCTGGCCGAGGCTGCCGAGGACCGCGCGAAGATCTCACGCAACGGTTGTCAGCAGGCACTGGAGAACCCCGAGCTCAAGCTCTGCGAGTACGGGGACCCGACGTCGGCCACCACGGTGATGCTCGTGGGTGGCAGCCACTCGACGCACTGGTTCCCGGCGCTCGAGCCGATCGCCGAGGAGCACGGCTGGCGCCTCGTCACCGCCACGAAGAGCTCCTGCCTGTTCAGTACCGACCCCCCGGGCGGTGGGACCCAGCTCGAGTCCTGCATGGCATGGAACGAGGCGTTGCTCGACCTGATGGTCCAGGAGCAACCGAGCCTCGTCGTCATGACGTCGACACGCGGTCAAGGACCGGAGGAGCACGTGCCCGACGGGTACGTCGACATGTGGCTGTCGCTGGGGGCAGCCGGCGTCGAGGTCGCCGCCATCCGTGACACCCCGCGCTTCGAGTCCAGTCGGGTCGAGTGCCTGGCACAGCACGGCCTCCGCAGTGACGCGTGCAACGAGCCACGCGAGCTCCACCTCGCCGACGTCGACCCGACCGCGGCGCTCGAGTCGCGACTGTCCAACGTGACCTTCATCGACCTGAACGACTACTTCTGCGACCACCAGTGCTACGCGGTGATCGGGAACGTCGTGGTCTACTTCGACGGCCATCACATCACCGCCAGCTACGCCCGCACCCTGACCCCCATGCTGGACGCGGCACTTCGCGGGATCGTCGACTAGCCGCAGCGGGCGTCCCACACGGGCTCGCTGTCCGCCTACGCGGGCGCTGAGCCGGTGAGCTCCTCGACGAGCGGGACGAGCTCCGCGGCGAGCAGCGGGGTGGCGCTGCGGACGTAGGTGTCGGTCAGGTGGGTGCCCTGCCGGTAGAGCAGGACGTCACCGATCACCGGCACGCACTGCTCCTGTGGGCAGACCCAGTCGGTGGGGTCGACGACCCGCGCGGTCGGGACGCGCTCGGCGGCGGCGCGTTGGGTCGGGGCGGCGCTGGAGGCGATGCCCCGCTCCCGGTCGAAGACGCACTCCTCGAGGCGCTCCGGGTGCTCGGCGACGCACTCGTACACCTCCATCCCGGGGCTCGGGTTGTCGAGCAGCGCGACGACCGGGACACCGAGCTCGGCGAGCTGCTCCCAGCGCGTGACCAGGCCCTCCTCCATCGCCTCGGGGGTGCGGTCGTCCAGGCGCTCGCGGCTCTCCGGCGCCACGCCGTGACGCTGGCCGGTGACGACGACGTCCGGTCCCAGCTCGGCGAGCCGGGCGAGCACCGCCTCGTTCCACTCGACGCAGCTCTCGTTGACCTCGCCGTCCGCGACGGGCAGGGCGTCGGCGAACGGGCAGGCGGACTTGACGTAGTAGACCATCCGCCAGCCCTGTTCGGCGCCGACGGCGTCCAGCGCCGACTGCCACTGGAAGACCTTGGAGTCCCCGACGACGGCGACGACGACGTCGCCGTCGGGGTCGCCGTACTCGCACACCTCCACGGCTCGCTCGGTGACGGCGACGTCGCACCCGTCGGCGTACCCGGCCGGGACGTCGGAGGTCGCGTGGGCGGGGGAGGGGGTGATGGTCCCGACGTCGGCGAGGGAGGCGACCGTGCCGGGGGCCGCCGCCCGTGCTGCGGGTCCGGACGCCCGGCTGTCGAGGACGGAGGCGCCGGCCGCGTCGGCGGCCGGCGCGCTGCTCGGCACGGCGAGCACGAGCGCGAGGCCGGCGACCACCCCGAGGAGGGAGAAGTTGGCGCCGACCGACAGGGCGAGGGGGTTCGACCGGGAGACGGCACGGGAGAAGCGGATCGGGTTCTCCACGAACCGGTAGCTCAGCCAGGCGGGGAGGAAGGCCGCCGCGACGACGAGCAGGCCCCGCTTGGCGCCCAGCTCCCCCCACGCCGCCGTGGCGGCCACGAGCAGCGGCCAGTGCCACAGGTACAGCGAGTAGGACAGGCCCCCCACCCACACCGCCGGGCGCCAGGAGAGCAGTCCGGCCGGGCCTCCCGCGCCGGGGTTGAAGCCGGCGACCACCACGGCCGCCGTCCCCAGCGTCGGCAGCAGCGTCGCCGTGCCCGGCCACGTCGTGCCCGCCGAGATCACCAGCCCGCCGAGGAGCACCGCGGCCAGGCCCGCCCACCCGACGGCGGCCGCCGCCCGTGCGGGGATCCGCCGCCACTGCGCCGCCCCGATCGCGACCAGGGCGCCGATCCCCAGCTCCCACAGCCGGGTGGTGGTGACGAAGAACGCGACGTCCGGGCTCGCCTGGGACAGGTGCACCGACCAGGCGAAGGACGGGACGACGAGGAGGAGGATCGCCACCGCCATGACCGGCCGCACGGGCAGGCCGCGGCGTCGCACCACCCAGCCGACGAGGACGAGGAGGAGCGGCCAGACGATGTAGAACTGCTCCTCCACCGCCAGCGACCAGAAGTGCTGCACCGGCGAGGCCCCGACGTCCTCCGCGAGGTAGTCCACGGCCCGGCCGGCCAGCACCCAGTTGACGACGTACAGCGCCGCCCCCACGATGTCCCAGCCGAAGGTGCGCCAGTCGACGACGGAGATGGTGAGCCAGGTGAGCGCCGCGGTCGCGGCGAGGACCAGTCCTGCGGCGGGCAGCAGCCGCTTGGCGCGGCGGGCGTAGAAGCGGCGCAGGGACAGCCGCCCGTGCGTCTCGACCTCCCGGATGAGGAGCCCGGTGATGAGGAACCCGGAGATGACGAAGAAGACGTCGACGCCGACGAACCCGCCGGGCAGCTGCCGCACGCCCGCGTGGTAGACGAGCACCAGCCCGATCGCCACCGCGCGCAGCCCTTCGATGTCGGGCCGGAACACCGACGACCGCACCGGCGCCGTGCCGGTCGTGTGCTGGGTGTCGGTGCTGGTCACGCTGGCTCGTTCCGCAGGAGGCAGGGCAGGCACGGCCGACCGGTGCCGAGGCGGCGGGTCGGACGTGACGAGGCAGCGTAGACGTGCTCGCCGCCGGTGCTCAACCGCTGGGAGAGCCGCCTCAGGGCACCGGTGCCAGGCCCCGCTCGGCGCGCAGGCGCTGCGCCGCCTCGACCAGCTCGGCTGCGCGGGCGTCGAAGGAGTGCTCCCGGCGCACCCGTTCGGACAGCGCCTCCCGTGCCGCCGCCCGCTCCGGGGTCTCGGCGAGGTGGGTGGCGACGGCGGCCGCGAGCTCCTCGGGGGTGCGGAAGGTGAGGACGACGTCGCCGAAGACCTCGGCCATCCCCTCGACGTGGTCGCTGACCACCCGGGCCCCGCACGCCGCGAGGTCGAAGACCCGGTTGGAGATGAGGCCCTCGCGGCGCATGTCGTCCCAGTGGTCGTTGAGCACCACGCCGGCCCCGGCGTAGTACCGCGCCAGCTCCTCGTTGGGCACGTACTCACCGCGCCACGCGCCGTCGGGGAGCAGCCCCTCCCAGCGCACGCCGTAGACGGCCGGGGTGATGCCGGCCTCCAGCGCCGCGCCGACCGAGGTCCGCATCCCGCGGGCGTTGCCGACGAAGAGGACCTCGTGCCGGGGCAGCGGCTCCTCGGCCGGCACCGGCTTGAAACGCTCGGCGTCGGTGCACTGGAGCAGCGGCCGCACCGGCGCGCCGAGGTCGGCGGACATCCGCTCCGCCAGCCGGGTCGAGGCGGCGAAGACGCCGTCGTAGCTCGCCATCTCGCGGCGGGTGACCCGCTCGGGGTGGCTGATCACCCAGCACAGGTTGAGCTGCTGCGGGTTGGTGCGGTACGTGCTCACCCCGCGCAGCACGAGCGCGACGTCGTCGAACCGGGCCGAGGGTCGGTACCAGGCGCGCTTGGCGTCGATGACGACCTCCTGGCCGAGCCGCTCCAGCGCGGCCTTGAGGCCGAGCGCGAAGTGCCAGTCGCCCCAGTTCGTGCGGCGGGCGACGTCGGGGGCGCCGATCTTGATCGCCCAGCGCAGCGGACGCTCCGGCCGGTCCCGCACGAGGATGGGGTCGAAGCCCCAGTGCGTCGGGGGCGCGCCGTCGTAGCCGACGACCTGGTAGCCCGCCTCGGCCCACGCCTCGGTGTCGTCCGGCCGCAGCTCCTCCTGCCACCGGCCGGTGAGCAGCTCCTGGTTGTCGGTGGCCACCGCCGCCGACTCCTCCCGGTTCTGCCGCCGGCGGTAGATCTCCAGGGCGACCTGGCTGGCGGGCACGTAGCGCAGCGGACGGC
This sequence comes from uncultured Georgenia sp., assembly GCF_937958535.1. Classification (GTDB taxonomy): domain Bacteria; phylum Actinomycetota; class Actinomycetes; order Actinomycetales; family Actinomycetaceae; genus Oceanitalea. The sequence goes on from NZ_CALGNQ010000093.1 coordinate 6,564, forward strand.
CGGTGTGCCGGGCCAGCCGGAGGCTGAGGTCGGGGTTGTCCATGTCGCGCACGAACAGCGGGTCGAAGCCGCGCACGGCGGCGAAGTCGGCGGCGCGGACGGCGATCATCGCCGAGGAGAGCGCCGCCGGGGTGCGCGGGCGCCCGACTGCCGGGTCGTCGGCCGGGAAGGTGCGGAACAGGCTGTGCGGGTGAGCGCCCCGGGCGAAGGCGACGCCGGCCGACCAGACGGTGCCGTCCGGTGCCATGACCAGCGGCTGGGCCGCTGCGGCGCCGTCGGCCAGGGCGGCGGTGAGCGGCTCGAGCCAGCCGGGCTCCGCCCACGTGTCGGGCATGAGGAAGACGAGCGTCTCGCCGGTCGCGTGCGCCGCTCCGAGGTTGCGGGCCACCTCCGGCGTGAGCCCGCGCGTCTGCCGCAGCACCCGGACCTGCGGGAAGCGCACCGTGAGCCACTGCAGCAGGTAGCCCTCGGCGTCCGGTGTCTTGGCGTCGACGACGAGCACCTCGAGGTCCTCGGGGTCGGTGACCTCGAAGAGCCGCTCCACCGTCCGCGTCACCGGCCCGGCCTCCTGCGCGGCGTGGAGGACGACGGAGACGGTGCCCGGGCGGCGCTGCGCCGCCGCTGCCTCCACGGCCGGCCAGTCGACCAGGTGCTTGCCCAGGACGGCGTACCGATAGCCGAGCGGCTCGTTGATCGTGATGCGGTCGGTGCGGTCCTCCCACACGTCGTACCGGGTGGCGACGAACGGGGCGAGCTCGAAGTCGGTGACCTCGGCCATCCGGATGAGCAGGTCCCAGTCGACGTTGCGCCGCAGCGACTCGTCGAACAGGCCGACCTCGTCGAGCAGCGAGCGTTCGTGCAGGACCACGATGCAGTCGATGTAGTTGCGCTCGCGCAGCGCCTCCCGGTTGAAGGGCAGGG
>NZ_CALGNQ010000094.1 GCF_937958535.1 uncultured Georgenia sp.
AGGTGACCGGTCTCGGTGAGGCCGGCGACGTCGTCGAGGTCAAGGACGGCTACGCGCGCAACTACCTGCTGCCGCGTGGCCTGGCCACCCCGTGGACCAAGGGCGCCCAGAAGCAGATCGACCAGATCCGCGCCGCCCGCAAGGCCCGCGAGATCGCCACGGTCGAGGAGGCCCGCGCCGCGCGCGACTCCCTCCAGGCCAAGCCGGTCACCGTCGCGGTGCGCGCCGGCTCCGGCGGCCGCCTCTTCGGCTCGGTGACCACCGGCGAGATCGCCGACGCCGTCAAGGCGTCCGGTGGCCCGTCGATCGACAAGCGCAAGATCGAGGTCGCGCACCCGATCAAGACGCTCGGCGAGCACAAGGTCCAGGTCCGCCTCCACCCCGAGGTGCAGGCGAACCTCACCGTCCAGGTCGTCGAGGCCTGACCGGGCGAGCACCCGGACGCGAGGCGCCGGGTGGTGGGGGACCACCACCCGGCTCCTTCGTCGTCCCCCGCCGCCGTCCGGAGCACCAGGTGGGTGGGCACACCCGCGCTGCCCGGGCACGCATCCCCGCCACCCCGGTCGGGAGCTGCCGGGTGGGTCGGGCACGGGTGCCTCACCACCCGCACCGTGGACCTGGCGAGGGTGGAGCCTCAGGCGCCGAGCACCATCCAGCGGTCGCCGCGGGCGCGCAGGCCGGTCGTCACGGCGCGGGCGGCCATGAAGCCGCCGGCGAAGGCCGCCCAGAGCCAGGCCAGGCCCGCGCCGTCCCGCGGCGCCCACGCCCACACCGCGGCCAGCAGCGGCAGGTAGACGACGAGCGTGAGGACGCCTGCCCGGGCGAGGAAGGTGCCGTCCCCGGCGCCGATGAGCACGCCGTCGAGCACGAACACCCACCCCGCCATCGGCATGCACACCCCGGTGACGACGAGCGCGACCGCGGCGGCGGTGCGGACGTCGGGGTCGGCGGTGAACAGAGTGGCGATCCACCACCCGCCGGCGGCGATGGCGACACCGATGGCCGCACCGAACCCCACGCCCCACTGCAGCGTCCGCCGCAGCACGGCACGCACCCGCGGGACGTCGCCCGCGCCCAGGCCCTGGCCGATCATCGCCTGGGCGGCGATGGCGAGGGCGTCCATGGCGAAGGCGGCGAACCCCCACAGGGCGTTGACGACCTGGTGGGCGGCCAGCGGGACCGAGCCGAGCGCGGTGGCCGTGACGACGGTGAGCAGGACGGCGACGCGCAGGGTCACCGTGCGGACGAACAGCGGCATGCCGGAGCGGGCGGCGGCGACGATGCCGGCGGGCCGGGGACGCAGGGAGACGCGCAGGCCGCGGGCGCCCCGCAGCACGACGACCGCGAGCGCAACACCCATGAGCGACTGGGCGATCGCCGTGCCCAGCCCGGAGCCGGCGACCCCGAGGCCCATCCCGTAGATGAGGACGGCGTTGAGCGCGACGTTGAGGGCCGCCCCGGCGGTGGCGACGACGAGCGGTGTGCGGGTGTCGAGCAGGCCGCGCAGCGTCCCGGTCGCGGCGAGGACGAGGAACATGCCGGGCAGGCCGCCGGCGGAGTAACGCAGGTACCCCACGGCGTGCGGCACCACGACCGGGTCGGCGCCGAGGCCGGTGACCACCCACGGTGCACCGATCCCGAGGAGCACGGCGCAGACCGTGCCCAGGGCGAGGGCGAGCCACATGCCGTCGATGCCCGCGCTGACGGCACCGGGCCGGTCCCCGGCACCGACCTTGCGCGCCGTCGCCGCGGTGGTGGCGTAGGCGAGGAAGACGAAGACGCCGACGACGGAGACGAGCAGCGTGGAGGACAGCGACAGCCCGGCGAGCTCGGCCGTGCCGAGACGGCCGACCATGATCGAGTCGATGAGGACGAAGAGCGGTTCGGCGACGAGGGCGCCGAGCGCGGGGACGGCGAGCGCGAGGATCTGGCGGTCCAGCGAGCGACCGGTGTCCCCAGGGCGCGAGGCGTTGTCCACCAATGTGCCGACCAATTTCCTTCCACACTGTGTGCACGACCGATTCCGCGGCATCTTGCGGGTTTCGGAGAGTTGCACGGGTGTTGTCCACACGATTGTCCACGGGCTGTGCACGGACGGGCCAACCGTATCCACCATCTGTCCCCAGGTTCGTCCACAGCCGTGGATGGCCGGGTCGCCGGGGCTGAACGTAACGTGTGGCCGGGTCACCGCGCGCGTGGGACGTCCTCGGACGGACCAGGCCGGCCTTTTGAGGTCGAACGCGGACCGGGTGATGTCGGAGGTCCGCGGTAGACCAGGGAACAGGAGGGTTGGCGATGACTGAGCTGGATGAGCGTGCGCTCGATGCGGGCACCGCGGGCAGGGAGCTCTACGAACGGACCCCGCCGCAGGACCTGGCGGCCGAGCAGAGCGTCCTGGGCGGGATGCTGCTGTCGAAGGACGCCATCGCCGACGTCATCGAGGAGCTGCGCGGCCAGGACTTCTACCGCCCGGCGCACGAGCTCATCTACGACGCGATCATCGACCTGTACGGCCGGGGGGAGCCGGCCGACGCCGTGACCGTCGCCGCCGAGCTGAACAAGCGCGGCGAGTTGGGCCGGGTCGGCGGTGCCGCCTACCTCCACACCCTCATCTCCTCGGTACCCACGGCGGCGAACGCCGGCTACTACGCCCGGCTCGTGCGGGACCAGGCCGTGCTGCGCCGGCTGGTCGAGGCCGGCACCCGGATCGCCCAGCTCGGGTACGCCACCGACGGCGGGGACGTCGACGACCTCGTCAACACCGCCCAGGCGGAGGTCTACGCGGTCACCGAGCGGCGCAGCAGCGAGGACTACGTGCCGCTGCGCGACACGATCAACCTCACGATGGAGGAGATCGAGAACAACGCCAACCGCGGCGAGGGCATGGTCGGCGTGCCCACCGGGTTCGCGGACCTCGACGCCCTGACCAACGGCCTGCACCCCGGCCAGATGGTGATCGTGGCGGCCCGACCGGCCATCGGGAAGTCGACCCTGTCCCTCGACATATGTAGATCAGCGTCCATCAAGCACGGCCTCACCTCGGTGATCTTCTCCCTGGAGATGGGCCGCACCGAGCTGACCATGCGCCTCCTCTCCGCCGAGGCGGGCGTCCCGCTGCAGAACATGCGCAAGGGCACGATGCGCGACGAGGACTGGACGAAGGTCGCCGCGGCGATGAGCCGCGTCTCCGAGGCGCCGCTCTTCATCGACGACAGCCCGAACATGTCGCTCATGGAGATCCGGGCCAAGTGCCGGCGTCTGAAACAGCGGCACGGCCTGCGGCTCGTCGTCGTCGACTACCTCCAGCTCATGACGTCCGGGAAGCGGGTGGAGTCGCGCCAGCAGGAGGTCTCTGAGTTCTCCCGTGCGCTCAAGCTGCTCGCCAAGGAGCTCGAGGTCCCGGTCATCGCGGTGGCCCAGCTCAACCGTGGCCCCGAACAGCGCACGGACAAGAAGCCGATGATGAGCGACCTGCGCGAGAGTGGATCGCTCGAGCAGGACGCCGACGTCGTCATGCTCCTCCACCGCGAGGACGCCTACGACAAGGACTCCCGTCCCGGCGAGGCCGACATCATCGTGGCCAAGCACCGCAACGGCCCGACCGACACGATCACCGTGGCGTTCCAGGGGCACTACTCCCGGTTCCACGACATGGCGCAGTAGCCCTGCCGCGAGCCCGTCGACCCCGCACCTGCGGACTCGGCGGCCAGGCGGTCCTGTGCTGCTTCCGTTCCTGCACAGCTGCTTCGCTGTCACGGCAGGCCGCGACGACCCCGCCACCTGAGCGGGAGCACTCTGCAAGCCGTCGGCTTCCTCGGCCACACCCTCGACCGTGAAGAGCCTGGTCAGCTCCCAGAGGCGTCCCGCACGACAGCGGAGCTCTGCCACACCCGGTCGACGACGTGGAACTCGGACCGGTAGCACTCCTCGTCCGCACCGCTGGTCACGGCATCTCCTGGGACCGTGTATCTCTTCACGCGGTCGGCCGTCGTGACCTCGCTCAGCTCGAAGCCGGCCGCACCGAGGCACTCCTCGTAGCGCTCGAAGGCCGCCTGGTACTCCTCGGGGGTGACGACGCCGTCCTCGATCTCGGCGACCTGCTCCGCCGACGCACGGGACAGATCCGACCCCGTCAGCGGGTTGTCCGACCAGCCCGAGCCCACCGAGGAGGTGCACCCGCCCACCAGCAGCGTGAACCCGAGCGCCGCCACCGGGACTGCCCATGCCGTCGCTCTCATCGTCGCCACCCGCCTCGTCGTCGCCTCCTGTCGACCGTACCAGCAGCACCGCCCGGCGTTTGCCGAACAGGGTGGACACGTGTCGAGTAGCGGTGTCGGGAGCCATCGGTAGATTGAGCGTGGGGGCAGTTCGGGATGCTGGTGCGCAGAATGGTGGTCGTCGCCTACCCGGGGGCGACAGTGCTCGACATCGCCTGCGTCATGACGGCCTTCACGCTGGCGAACCTCCTCGGACCGCGGTCGCACTGCTACGAGACGCGGCTCGCGGCGACCGCCGGCACCACGGCCAGGTGCTACGAGGGCGTGGAGCTCTCCTGCCAGGAGCGGCTCCGGCTCACCCGGGGACCGCTCGACACGCTGTGGGTGCCCGGCGGTCCCGGGCACCGCCGGGCGGTCCACGACCCCGTCCTGGTGGCGGACGTCCGACGACTGGCCGCACAGAGCCGTCGCGTCGCCGCACTCTCCAGCGGTACCGCGCTGCTGGCGGCCGCCGACGTCGTCAGCCACCGCACGCACAGCTCCATCGGAGGGGCCGCGGGTACCCGGGGCCGGACCAGACACGACGTCCACCTGGCCGGTTCGACCGGGATCAGCGGTGACCTGGAGATCGTCCTGGCGCTGGTCGCCGAGGACCACGGCACCCGACTGGCACAGCGGGTGGCCGGGGCGATGTCGGCGACGTGGCTCGTGCCGCCGCTGCCGGTGAGCGGCTCACCGGCCCCGGCAGACCCGGTGGACGAGGTCGAGCGCCACGTCCACAACAACCTCACCGGTGACCTCAGGGTGTCGGTGCTCGCGCGCCGCGTGGGTGTCAGCCCACGGCACCTCACGCGGCTCTTCGTCACCCGGCGCGGTACCAGCCCGGCCCGGTACGTCCGGCAGGTGCGGCTGGCGACCGCCGCTCACCTGCTCGCGACGACGACGCTGCCCGTCGGGCGGGTTGCCGCCCACTGCGGCTTCGGCTCCACCGAGGCGTTGCGGCAGGCCTTCACCGGACGCTACGGCACAGCCCCCACCCAGTACCGCGCCGCGCGCCGGACGGCCCGACGGGGGCCGGGCGTGCACACGGCGGTGGTCGCGGGACGCTCGCGTCAGTCCCAGTAGGCGCTGACCGCGCCGAAGCAGAACAGCGGAGTGCCGCTGAGGTTGATGTTGAACGACCAGGCGTCGACCGTGGTCGCGGTGGCGAAGACCCCGGTCGTCCACAGCCGGCCGACCTCGTACTGCTGCAGGCCGGCGATACCGAAGGAGTCCGCGTCGGCCACGATCCCGTTGGTGGTGACGGTGGCCCGCCCGAACTCCGCCGGACCGGCCGAGCGGCGGAAGTACTCGTTGCTCCAGGTCCACCGGCCCTCAGCGTCGCCCCACAGGGTCATCCGCGAGCAGTCTCCGAGCGACGTGCCCGAGCCGTTGTCCGCCAACGGCGTCGCGCCCTCCTCCACCGCCTGGGCGACCGCGGCACTGTCGACACCGGCCGCAGCGAGCGCCTGCTCCGGCGTCTCGGCCTCGCCGGCATCCCACGCGGCCCGCAGCTCGTCCGCCTGCTCGGGCGTCAGCACGACGGCCACCTGCTCCACCGAGGCGAGCGGCTCCATCCTCCCCTCGTCCCGGTCCGCGTCCGCCGCTGCGGCAGTGGTCGCCCCACCCACGAGCAGCAGGGCCGCCGCGATGCTCGTCGTCCCACGCTTGCCGATGCTCATCGCGCATCCTCTCCTCAGGTGTCGTGTCCACCCCACCGTGGCGAGCGCCCCGGCGGGCGGTCCACGTCATTCCCGGCGCGAGGTCCGGAATCCTGGGCAGCCCGTCCCGTCTGCCCCGGTCGTATGCTCGGCGGAGACACCGCAGCGCGCTGCCGAGGAGGTGGGGATGCGCGCAGCAGGGGCGGCGCTCGCGGCCGGCAGACGCCACTCGGTGGCCCGCCGCCGCGACGGCACCGTGGTCGCGGCCGGTGACGGCTCGGCCGGGGAGTGCCGGGTCGACGGGTGGGCGGACGTCGTCGCCGTGGCGGCGGGCGCGGTGCACGCGGCGTCGAACACGGCCCGCTCCCACACCGTCGGGCTGCGCTCGGACGGCACCGTGCCGGCGACCGGGTGGAACGCCCACGGGCAGTGCGACGTGGCGGGCTGGGGCGGCGTGGTCGCGGTGGCCGCAGGCTGGCGCACCACTCTCGGCCTGCGCGCGGACGGCACGGTCCTCGCGACGGGCCGGCGAGACGAGGGACAGGGCGAGGTGCAGTCCTGGCGCGACGTCGTCGCCATCTCCTGCGGTGACTGGCACTCGGTCGGAGTACGGGCCGACGGTGCCGCACTGGCCGTGGGGAACAACCGGCGTGGCCAGTGCGACGTCACGCACTGGCGCGACGTCGTCGCCATCTCTGCCGGATCCCTGCACACAGTCGCTCTCCGCCGGGACGGGCGGGTGCTCGCCGCCGGAGAGCGCGCCGCGGGGGCCTGCGACGTCGGCGGCTGGGCGGAGGTCGTCGCGGTCGATGCCGGCAGCCACCACACCGTCGCGGTCACGGCGTCCGGACGCGTCCTGGCAACCGGGGACAACACCCACGGGCAGTGCGACGTGGCGGCGTGGTGCGACGTCGTCGCGGTGGCGGCCGGGTCGCTCCACACCCTCGGCCTGCGCACCGACGGGACCGTCCTCGCCGTGGGTGACAACACCTCGGGTCAGTGCGACACCGGCCCTTGGACGGACATCCGGCCGGTGCGCTGACGCACGGCCCGGGACGGCGCCGAACCTCATGGTGCGCCGCCGGCCGGGAACAGAGCGGCGCCGCCGATCCCCGGTGCCCCGCCGCGGCCGTCGACGCCCGCACCCGCCGGCCCGCCCACGCCAGGCTCCGGGCTACGCTGGCCGAGCCGGTCGCCGCGGCCGGGTCGGCCGCGGGCGAGGGACGGGGGAGCAGACGTGGCCGACGGGGCGGAGGACCACCTGCCCGACGACGGCGCGCATCGCGAGCCGCTGCGCATCCCGGGCTTCCGGCGCTACTGGGTGGCCGACGCCGTCGCCGCGGCCGGGCTCGCCGTCACCCCGGTGGTCGTCGACGTGCTGCTCGTCGACGTCCTGGAGGCCTCCGAGCTGCAGGTCGGCATCGTGCGGGCAGCTCAGCTCCTCCCCTACGTGCTGGTCGGGCTGCTCGCCGGCGCCTACGTCGACCGGTGGCGGCGCCGGCGCACCCTCGTCACCACCTACGCGGCGGAGGGCCTGCTCCTCCTGCTCGTCCCGCTCCTGCACCTCACCGGGCTGCTGACGGTGCCGTCGCTGGCACTCGTCCTCCTCACCGCCGGGGTGTCCGCCGTCTTCACTGCGGCCGCCGAGCAGTCCTACCTCCCGGACCTCGTCCCACGCCGCCTGCTCGTGCCCGCCAACGCGCGGATCGGCCAGGCCGACACCGTCGCCCAGACCTCCGGCCCGGCGCTGGGCGGGGCCTTGGCCGGCTGGCTCGGCGCACCGTTCGCGCTGGTGCTCAGCAGCCTCAGCCGCCTCGTCGCCGCAGTCCTCGTGCTGCGGGTCCAGCACACGGAACCGGTGCCGCTCCGCCGGGCACGCCCGGGGCTGTGGGCGGAGGTCCGCGAGGGCCTGCGTTTCGTCTACCGCCACCGGACCCTGGCGTGGCTGGGCCTGTCGACCCACATGTGGTTCGTCGGCAACGCCATGGCACTGACCGCCTTCGCGGTGTTCGCGCTGCGCACTGTGGACCTGTCCCCCGCCGCGTACGGGACGGCGCTCGCGCTCGCCGGCGTCGGCGGCTTCGCCGGGGCAGTGGTGGCTGCCCCCGCCGGACGCCGCCTGGGCGAGGGCGACACCGTCATCCTCGGCCGCGGACTCTGCGCGGTGGCATGGCTGGCCATCGCCCTCGCCCCGGGCGACACCGTACCCGGGACGCTCACGGCGATCTGCGCCGGGCAGGTGGTCTACGGCTTCTCCCTCGGGCTGGAGAACCCCAGCGAGATGGGCTACCGGCAGGCGGTGACGCCCCGGGCGCTGCTCGGCCGGGTGAACGCCATCATGCGGTCGGTCAACCGGTCCGCGGCCGTGCTCGGTGCGCTCGCGCGCGGGGTGCTGGCCGGCGCCATCGGTCACCGCGCCACCCTCGCCGCCGCCGTCGTGGTGTTCGGGGCGGCGCTGGTCGTCGCGCTCGCCTTCGGTCACCGCGCCACCCTCGCCGCCGCCGTCGTGGTGTTCGGGGCGGCGCTGGTCGTCGCGCTCGCCTCCCCGCTGCGCGGCAGCCGGGCGACCTGAGCCGCGGCGCAGCGCACTCAGCGCGTGCGGCCGATCCGGCCCAGGTGAGTGTGCGTGAACCCGGTCGGCAGCTTCAGACCGTACCCGAGCATCCGATCCACGCCGACGTGGAAGCCCCACGCCAGGGCCGTGAGCATGAGCCACGACGACACCGTCGGGAACGAGCTGTCGGCGAGCAGCGCGACCACGGCGAGCACGGCCGGCCAGGCGAACGTGTGGACGGCGTTGTACCAGGCGGCTCCGACAGCGGGGGAGCGCGCATACCCCAGCATCGACAGGTCGAAGAGCAGGAACGTCGCCAGGGGGAACCACCACAGCCCGGGCGCGATGAGGACCGTCCCGGTCATCGCGAGCGTGGCGAGCAGCCCGGCCTCGACCCGCTCAATCGTCCGGGGCGTCGGTCCCCCGCCCTCCGTCCGACCGTCGTGGTTCGCGTCTCGTCGCTCGTCCATGTCGACCCACTCTCCTGCCGGACATCTGGGGCACCCGCCACCTCAGACTGGCATCGACCGTGGCGGCTTCGCATCGGTGTGAACCACCGAGTGCACTGCCGCAGCCCCACGGCCTGGTGTCGTTCGACGGGGCGTGTTCGGGCGCGCCGGCCCCAGCCCGCCGGTACCGTCACACCCACCGAGTCCCGATCACGGACAGCGAGCGAGGCGACATGAGCACTGCCACCGCGCGGCTCCAGGAGTGCGCCGACCACACCGTGTGCGCCACCTGCGCCGTCGAGTACGGCACCGGACCCCTGCCGGACCTGTGCATCATCTGCGCCGACGAGCGGCAGTGGGTGCCGCGCAGCGGCCAGGCCTGGACCACCGTGGGGGAGCTCGCCGCCGCCGGCCACACCACCGTCGTCACCGAGCTCGAGCCCGGGATCGTCGGGATCGGGACCGCCCCGCCCGTCGGCATCGGCCAGACCGGCAAGCTCGCCGTCACCGACGGCGGGAACGTCCTCTTCGACGTCCCCGGCCACATCGACCAGACCGCCGTCGAGGCCATCGCCTCCCGCGGCGGGCTCGCCGCGATCGTCGCCAGCCACCCCCACATGTACGGGGTCCAGTCCCGCTACAGCCGCGTGTTCGACGACGCGCCGGTCCTCGTCGCCCGCGCAGATGCCGACTTCCTCCCGCTCCGTGTCCCGGCGGTGCAGCCGTGGGACGAGCCGCACGAGGTCGTCCCCGGGGTGTGGCTCGAGCAGGTCGGCGGGCACTTCCCGGGCAGCACCGTCGCCCACCTCACCGGCGCCGACGGCGCGGGCGTCCTCCTCGCCGGCGACGCCATCTTCCCCGGACCCGAGGGCCACACCGTGAGCTTCCTGCGCAGCTACCCCAACCGCATCCCGCTCTCCGCGGCGGTGGTCCGGCGCATCGCCGACCAGGTGGGCCGGCTCGCGTTCGACCGGCTCTACAACAACTTCCTCGGGATCGTGCCCGAGAACGCGGGCGAGGTCGTCCAGCGGTCCGCCCGGCGGTACGTCGAGTGGGTCTCCGGCGTCCACGACGACCTCACCTGACGGTCACAGCACCAGCTTCAGCCCTTCGTGGCTCCGCCGGTAGCCGAGCCGCTCGTAGAAGCGCAGCGCGTCGGTCCGTCGCTTGTCCGAGGTCAGCTGCACCAGCGCGGCACCGTGACGGCGCCCGTACTCGTGCACCCACTCGAGCAGCGCGGTCCCCAACCCCGCCCCGCGCGCCGACTCCGCCACCCGCACGGCCTCCACCTGGAGCCGGGTCGCCCCGGCCCGCGAGAGGCCCGGCAGGAGGGTCAGTTGGGCCGTCCCGACGACGGCGCCCTGCTCGTCCCGTACGGCGACGAGCAGGTGGGCCGGGTCCCGCTCGACCTGCCGGAACGCGGCACGGTACGGCTCCAGGTCCCAGGCCGACTCCCGACCCGCACCGATCGCGTCCTCCGCCAGCAGCCGGACGAGCGCGGGGACGTCCTCCTCCCTCGCCCGCGTCACCCGGAACGTCCGACCACCCGCCTGCAGCTCGTCCATCCCGCGAGGATGCCACCGCGCGCCGGACACCGACACACGGGGCGTTCTCAGCGGCCCCGCGCAGCACTACGCTGCCGCCATGGGCGAGACGACCACGCCCACGCTCGGCAGCCGCGTCCGCGGCGCAGCTGTCATCCTCGCGCTTGCCGTCGGGCTGCCGATCGCCGCGGTGCTGCCGTTCGGTGACCCCGCACTGCTCTCACCCGCGACGCTCGTCGCCGCGTTCAGCCTCGTCCACTCGCTGAACGCGGGCTGGCGGCGCTCGGTGGTCCTCGTCGCGCTGCTCGTCGCCGGCACCCTCGTCGGTGCCCTCACCGCCGGGACACCGCTGTGGCCGTGGTTCGTCGCCGCCCTCGGCGTCCTCGTCGGGCTGGCGACCCGCGTCGGCCGGGTCGCCACCGCCGTGATCGCCGGTTTCGTCTCGGTCGGTGTCCCCGCCACGGACGGTGGCGTGCCGTGGCTCCGCCTCGCCGTCGTCGCGGTCGTCGGTCTCTACGCGGTGGCGGTGGCCCGGGCCCTCGGGCTGCCCGCCACGATCCCGGGCCGCCGCCTGGCCTGGGCGCAGGTCCTGCCCACGGCGCTCGTCTGCGGGCTGGCCACCGGTGCCGCCGCCGTGCTCGCCCAGGCCTCGGGCGACCCGCGCGCGGCGTGGGCGCCCGCCACGCTCCTCCTCCTCATGCTGCCGTCCGCCGACCTCAGCCTGCCCCGCCGGGCGGCCAACCGGGTCGCCGGCACGCTGCTCGGCGCGGCCGCCGCCGTCGTGCTCGGCGGCACCGCAGGAGCCGCTGCGGTGCTCCTCGCAGCGGGCGCGCTGTTCCTCTGTCTCGTCTTCACCCGCCCGGTCTGGGTGTCCGTGACGCTCTCCACGGTGGCGGTGGTGCTGCTCCTCGACACCGGGGGCGGCCATGCCGCCGCCGAGGCCCGAGTGGCCGCCGTGGTGGGGGCAGCGGCGCTTGCCGTCGTGGGAGCGGGGCTCCTGTCCGTGCTCGGACGCCGGCTGCCCGCATCGGCGGCCGGACGTGGCCGCAGAGGCGTCGCGCGAGCAGCGTCCGGTGCAGGCGACCGGCCGCCCTCACTCCGACCGCAGCAGCTCCTCGTAGCCCGCCACCCGGACGACGGCGACCGCCTGTCGGGCGAGCTCCTCGTCGAAGGTGACGAGGGCGTCCGCCTGCAGCCGGGTGAGCGCCACGTACTCCGCCGCCAGGGTGTCGGGCCAGCCCAGGTGGTCGGCCACGTCCCACGCCACGTGGAGGAGCACCCGGTCGCCGAGCACCCGGATCCGCAGGCTGCGGATGTGGTCCAGCCAGCGCTCGGCGTCCTGCCGGGTGAGCTCACCGGACCGCACGTCCCGGTAGAGCCGGGAGACGAGCTGGGACCGGATGAGGGTGGGAGCGACCAACTGCACGCCCTTGCCGGGCCTCACCCCGGTGCGGCCGAGCTCCAACGCGACGGGGGCGTCGATGACGTAGCGTCGCATGGCACGTCCCTCCTCGGACACGCGTGTCGTCCACTCCACCGCACCCCACACCGGCCCGCCACCGCTGCCCGACGGTCCCCGAGCGCCGCCGCCCCGGGCCGGCACCGTGCGGCGGAGAAGCTTGCCGGCCCGCCACCGACGTTCAAATCACGCACGTCCGGGTAGCTGCGCTGCCCCGTCCCCACACTCTCGGGCCGCAGTCGGGTGGGCGAGCCCTGGTGGTCCGCGGCGACCCGTGCCACTGTGGACCATGGCCAGGCTCACCAGTCAGCAGATCCTCGACGCCGACCTCGCCGACTGGCGCATGCTCCCGCGGGGGCTGCACGCCCGCTTCCGCACCGGCGACTTCGTCTCCGGCCTGCGGCTCGTCACGGCGGTCACCGAGCTCGCCGAACGGGCCGACCACCACCCGGACGTCACCCTCGGCTACCCGCACGTCGACTTCCGCCTCATCAGCCACGACGTCGGGGCGGTGACCGAACGCGACGTCGACCTCGCCCGCGAGATCAGCCGGGTGGCCCGGGAGCAGGGTGTCGCCGCCCAGCCGACCGCGGTGGCCCAGGTGGAGATCGCGCTGGACACCGCCGACCTCGCCGCGCAGACCCCGTTCTGGGCGGCGCTGCTCCTCGGCGACCCGGACGCCGTCACGGACGGCGAGATCGTCGACAAGGGCGGACTGCTCCCCACGCTGTGGTTCCAGCCCACCGACCCGCACGAGACGCCGCGGCAGCGGTTCCACCTCGACGTGTGGGTCCCGTACGACGTCGCGGACGAGCGGATCGCGGCGGCGGTGGCGGCCGGCGGCCGGGTGGTCGACGACTCGCACGCGCCATCGTTCACGGTGCTCGCCGACCCCGAGGGCAACCGTGCCTGCGTCTGCACCGCCCGGGACGGCTGAAGCCGGGACACCGGGCGGGACGCGGCCCACGGCAGCGTGGGCCGGGCCCCCGTCACCGCCATCACCACCCGCGTCATCCGCGACGAGCCACGGCAGTACCTCCGCCTCGAGGTCGTCGGCTCCGACCTCGTCGTCGGCGTGCCGGTCGCCGGCGCCGAGGAGGTGGGGGTCCGCCCGGTCCTCGGGCCCCACGCGCTGTGCGACGTCCTGGCCGTCCTCGCGGCCCCGTCGAGCCAGGAGGACGCCGGCTGGTCCCGCCGGATCAAGGCGAACGTCGAACGCCTGCGCACCGGTGACGTCACCACCGTCGCCGGCCTCGTGCGCGACCTCATGCGCCGGCAGGAGGACACGGGCCTGTCCCTCGGGGAGAAGGACCTCCTGCGCGACGCCAAGGCTCCGCTCGTCACGGAGGTCGCCGTCGTGCTCGGGGTCGACGAGCCCGCCGCCGAGGCCACCATCGACGCCGCCGTCCTCGACGGGGTCGTGCCCACGGAGCTCGCCGCCGCCGGCTGACGGGCTAGCCTGGCGAGCCATGTCCACCACTCGCCGGCCGGCCGCGCCCGTGGCCCTCCCCACCCCGTGAGCGACCCGGTCTGGCGCGCCCCGGGGATGCCGCTCCTCCTCGCTATGACGGCCCTGGGGTTCTCCGGGTACGCCGCGCTCCTCCCGGTCGCCCCGCTGTGGGCGGTGCAGGGCGGGGCCGACGCCACCGGCTCCGGGCTCGTCAACGGCGTCCTCATGCTCGCCACCGTGCTCACCCAGGTCGTCGTCCCGACGGCGCTGCGCCGACTCGGCTGGGCCCCCGTCCTCGTCGCCGGGATGCTCTTCCTCGGGGTGCCCGCCGCCCTTCACGGGGTCAGCGACGCCCTGGGCCCGGTGCTGGCACTCTCGGCGCTGCGCGGCGTCGGCTTCGGTGTCGTCACGGTGACCGGGAGCCTGCTGGTCGCCGAGCTGGTCGAGCCCGCCCGGCGAGGACGGGCGATCGGCGCCTACGGGCTGGCGATCGCCGGGCCGCAGGTGCTCTTCCTCTCGGCCGGGCCGTGGATCGTCGACCGGTTCGGCTTCGGTGTCGTCTTCGCCCTCGGGGTACTGCCCGCACTCGGGGCGGTGCCCGCGCTCGCCCTCGCCCGCCGCCTCGACCACGTCCCCGAGCCGCCGGAGCGGGCGCCCTACCTGCGGCTGCTCCGCCCCATGCTCCTGCTGCTCGCCGTCACCCTCGCCGGCGGTGCGCTCATCACCTTCATGGCCCAGATGAGCAGCAGCGCGGTGCTCAGCACGCTCGCGCTCCTCCTCATGAGCGTCACCGCGGCCCTGGCCCGCTGGCGGGTCGGTGCGCTCGCCGACCGGTTCGGGGCCCACCGCTTCCTGTGGCCGCTCGTCGTCCTCACGGCGGTGGGGATGGCGCTCGTCGCCTGGGCCGTGCGCGACCCCGCCGCCACGCACACCGGCGCCCTCCTGGCCGGTGCCACCGCCGTCGGCATCTGCTACGGCGGGCTGCAGAACCTCACCCTCGTGCTCTCCTTCCAGTCCGTGAGCCGACCCCACTACGGGTCGGCGAGCGCCGTGTGGAACGTCGGCTTCGACGCCGGGACCGGGATCGGCGCCGTCGTCATCGGCGCGGTGGCGGCGGGCACGTCCTTCAGCACGGCGGTGCTCGTTGGCGGTGCGGCCTCGCTGCTCACCCTGCCGCTGGCGCTGCGCCGCCGGGCCACGCCGGCGCGCTGACCGGTCCGGGCACGCTCGGAGTGCACGTCGCCGTGCCCGCCCCCATGCTGAGGGACGGCACCGACGACGAGGGAGGGCCGATGCGGCCAGCACAGCGGGGTGGGACCGGCAGGGCGGTCGTCACGGGGGGTGCGGGCTTCCTCGGCAGCCACCTGTGTGAGGCGCTGCTCGCCGCGGGGTGGCACGTCGTGTGCCTGGACAACTTCCTCACCGGCGCCCCCGGCAACGTCGCCCACCTGGCGCGGCACCCGGGCTTCGAGCTGGTCCACTGCGACGTCACGGAGAACATGCACGTGCGCGGCGAGGTCGACCTCCTGCTCCACTTCGCCTCGCCCGCCTCCCCGGTGGACTACCTCGAGCTGCCCATCGAGACGCTGCGCGTCGGCTCGGTGGGCACCGAGCGGGCGCTGCGCCTCGCCCGGGACAAGGGGGCCCGGTTCGTCCTGGCCTCGACCTCCGAGGTGTACGGCGACCCGCAGGTCCACCCGCAGCCGGAGGACTACTGGGGACACGTCAACCCGATCGGCCCGCGCGGGGTGTACGACGAGGCGAAGCGGTACGCCGAGGCGCTCGTCACCGCCTACCGCTCCGCCTACGGCGTCGACACCGGGATCGTCCGGATCTCCAACACCTACGGTCCCCGGATGCGGCCCCACGACGGGCGGGCGATCCCCACCTTCATCCGGCAGGGTCTCGCCGGCGAGCCGCTCACCGTGGCCGGGGACGGCAGCCAGACCCGGTCGGTGTGCTACGTCGACGACCTCGTGGCCGGAGTGCTCGCGCTGGCCGCCGGGGAGCACCCCGGCCCGGTGAACATCGGCAACCCCGAGGAGCGCACCGTCCGGGAGATCGCCGAGGCGGTCATCGCCGCGACGGGCGGGCGCTCGCGCATCGCTCACGTCCGGCGCCCGGTCGACGACCCCGAGGTGCGACGGCCCGACACCAGGCTGGCCCGCACCGAGCTCGGCTGGCAGCCACGGGTCGGGTGGGAGGAGGGACTGCGCCGGACGGTCGGCTGGTTCGCCGGCGCGCTGAGCCGCCCGGCCTGACCGCGCCCGGCCGCGTCAGGCGCCGGCGGCGGCGAGCAGCGACCCGGCCGCGGCCACGACCTCGGCGACGGTGACGGCGGCGAGCGCCGGGTCGAGACCGTCGGCGTGCGGGTCCCCGCTCCCGTCGCCGTGCCACAGGACGACGTGCCGGTCGACGTCGAGCACCGGCCCCCAGCCGGCCGGTGAGGTGGGTCCGAAGAGCAGCACCGAGGGCGCACCGACGGCGGTGGCCAGGTGGGCCACCCCGGTGTCACCGCACACGAGCAGCCGGCACCCGGCGACGAGCGCGGCGAGCGTCGGCAGCCCCAGCGTCCCCGCCACCGACCGGGTGCCGGCCACCCCGTCGACCACGGCGGCACAGCGCGGCGCCTCGGCGGCGGACCCGGTCACCAGCACCCGCAGCCCGGCCGCGACCAGCTGCCGCGCCACCTGCCGCCAGCGGTCCACCGGCCAGCGCCGCGACCCCGAGGCGGCGCCCGGGTGGAGCAGCACGACGTCCTCGGCCGCCGACGGCTCCACCGGCAGCCGCAGGTCCTCCGGCCCACACGCGCCGCCCGCGGCCCGCAGCAGCCGGCACCAGCGCTCGACCTCGTGCTCGTCCTCACGCCAGGGCGGGGCGACGTCGCCGGGACGGGACGGGTGACCCGCCGCGGTGCAGGCGAAGGCGACCGTCCGTGCGGGACGGGTCGCCGCCAGCAGCCGG